>NZ_KV917377.1:2646564-2984101 GCF_002019705.1 Shouchella patagoniensis
GAACAGAAGGAATGGTTAAATTCAGAATAAGCTCCACTTCAGCATCAGCGATTATTTCCTCTACGGAAAGCACTCGTTTCACGTTGTATTTCTCTGCTTGTTGTTTGGCACGCGCCTCTTGAATATCCGCAACAGCAACAATTTCAAATGAATCAAATCGACGGGCGTTTTCTAAGTAAATGGAACTAATATTGCCACAGCCAATAACTCCTACTTTAATTGGATTCACGTTTCATCCCCCTTTTATCTTGCTGCCCACACCATGCCATTGCGCATAAGCTGCGTAACTTCAGGCATACGTACAATTTCCGCGACATGGCCTAATGCACAATAATAAACTTTGCCCTTGCCCCATTTTTTTGTCCAGACAACCGGCATCTCGACAGTACCATTGCCCGTATGAGGACCTTCTGCAACGGGAAATGTAGTTGTTGCATATACATCGACCGCAGGGTCAACATGCATATAATATTGTTCTGATACAACTTCAAAATCTGCCATCCCCTCGGTTAACGGGTCATTTTCATCCTTAATGTTTACGGTATAGCGGACGCCATCATTACCTGGATGAGCGACCCACTGTCCACCAACCATAAATTGATAGTCGGTTTCCATCCTGAACGAATCACCCATACCACCATGGAGACCAGCGAGCCCAACTCCACTTTCTACTGCTTGCATAAGTGCCTTTAATTGATCTGCTTCAATTTTTCCTTGAGTCCAATTTGGTACAATCAAATCATACGAAGTCAGTTCTTCTTGCGCTAATGTGTCTAACGTATCTGTCACTTTAACGTCAAAGCCTGCCTCGCTAAGTACTTGTTCCAAAAGTTCTGCCACTTGTTTTGGTTCATGACCATCCCAGCCACCTTGAAAGATTAATGCTTTTTTCATACGAACTCCTCCTCTTTTGTAAGCGCTGTTATTTTGTTTTTTTAAAAAGTGGACATGTCTTTGTTTCGATTGTAAACTAAGTCTATTTTAATGTACGTCTCTTTGTAGTTGTTGTCAACGGTTTAAGTCCGTATAATGTTTAGTGAGTAAACAATGATCGGAGTTGTTGTCGTGTTAAATGCCAGCCATGAATTGATGAAGGATTTTAATAAATCGACTGTTTTTCGTCTCATTAAAAGCCATCATCCCATTTCACGTGCAGAAATTGCTAAGCGGAGTGGATTAAATAAAGCAACGGTCTCTACGCTCGTAGCACAATTAATTGAAAGTGAGTTTGTTTATGAAATCGGAACAGGTAATTCTAGTGGCGGACGGAAACCCGTGCTCTTGTACTATAACCAAGCAGCGGCACATACCATTAGTATTGATATTGGTGTCAACCGCATTATCGGTGTAGCAACAGACTTATCGGGAAAGATTTTGCAACAGGAAATCCTATTGTTTACAGATCGCTCGTTTGATCACGTTTTAGGTGAAGCGAAAAAACTGATTGCCTCCTTAATCGAACGTGCTCCTAAAAGTCCATACGGCATTTGCGGCATTGCGATCGGTGTGCCTGGAATTGTTCAGTCAAATGGCAATGTGTTGCTTGCACCTAACTTAGGGTGGTCAAACGTTGATATTAAAACGCCACTTGAACAAACATTCCAATTACCTATTTTAGTAGAAAATGAAGCCAATGCTGGAGCTTACGGCGAAAAGTTATATGGAGCAGGAAGCTACTATAATCACGTTGCTTATGTGAGTATCAGCATTGGTATTGGCACAGGTCAAATTAGCAACGGTCAATTGTTTCAAGGAGCAAATGGCTATGCAGGTGAATTTGGTCATATGTCGATTGATTACAATGGCAAACGATGCCGTTGTGGCAACAAAGGGTGTTGGGAGTTGTCTTGTTCGGAACAGTTTTTGCTTGATACCGTCGCAACCAAACTAGGAGTTGATTCCATTCGCTTTGAAGATGTGCTCGCGGAAGCATATAACCAAAACCCTCTAGTTCTAAATGTCCTCACTTCAGTTGGACGCTCACTTGGTGCCGGTTTAATTTCCATCATCCATGCCATGGATCCCGAAGTTGTTATTATCGGCAACCGGTTCTCATTGCTGAAAGATTTCTTGGAAAATCCCGTTTTAGAAGTGTTAGAAAAACAATTGCCTCCTCATTTGCAAGAGGCACCTAAAATCATGTTCTCGGAGCTTGGTCAACAATCTGGTGTCCTTGGTGGTGCTTCATTTGCGATAGAACGATTTTTTGACGAGCATCGGATCAACCTATCGCTCACTTAAACAAAAAGCTTGCTTCCAATTAAACGGAAGCAGGCTTCTTCGGATAAATAACCAGTTTAATCGTGTTCGCTTTATCGACCAGCGCTTGATTAAATGCAGCTTCTGTCTCTTCCAACAAAAAACGTCCTGTCACTATGGGATCGAAGTTCAGCTGATGAGCTTCAATTAACGCAACCGCCTTTGCATACGTATTCCGGTAGCGAAAGACCCCTAGTATATCTAGTTCATTATCTACCACATGGGAAACATTAAGCTCAGCTGTTTCTGTTGGCGGCAATCCAACCAAAACAACTCTCCCACCACGACTAACAGCAGCGACGGCACTTGCAAATGCCGCTCCATTCCCTGCTGTCTCAATTGCAACGTCCGCGCCAGTTCCTCCGGTGATCTCGGCAACCTTATGATCAACTTCTTCTTGTCCAAGCAAAACCGTGTGGGTCACGCCCATATCTTTTGCAGCTAGCAATCGACTCTCTTCTAAGTCAACGCCAATAATGGTTGTTGCACCGGCAAGTTTCGCAGCCATTGCCGACATCATTCCAATTGGTCCCATCCCCATAATAACAACCGTTTCGCCTGCAGCCACACGTCCGCGTTCCACTGCATGGAGACCGACAGAGAAAGGCTCGATTAAAGCAGCTGTTTCGTCACTAATTGAGTCTGACACCGGAAAGACGAGGTCATGTCGAACGGCGATGTATTCACAAAACGCCCCATCGTATGGCGGTGTCGCTAAAAAGGAAACCTCTTTGCATAAATTATAGCGTCCTGATTTACAGAAACGGCACGTTCCACATGTTCGCCCGGGCTCAACTGCCACACGTTGTCCAATTGAAAGATGGGTTACTGCATCTCCAATCTCAACGATTTCTCCCGCAACTTCATGTCCAAGAATAATTGGCTCTTTCACCACATATGGACCAATTTTGCCATGTTCATAATAATGAATGTCTGATCCACATAACCCGACCGCTCGAACCCGAATTAATACATCTTCTGGACCCGGTTCCGGTCTATCCACATCGCGCATGTTCAATTGACCCGGCCTAATCAACGTATTTGCTTTCATTGTAGCCATTCAAACAACTCCCATTTCTTTAATCCATCGAAAAACGATACACCGTCTGATGCTTGTATTCTTCGCCGGGCTTTAACCATATTGACGGCAATCCTTTATGGTGCAATGAAGCGGGAGGTCCTTGCGCTTCCAAACAAAAACCACTATGTTTTTTTGCTTTCTTCCCATCTGAAAGGACAAAATCCTCATTTAGTCCGTTTCCTGTATAAAACACTACCCCTGGTTGCGTTGTTTCCATACTGAGAACACGCCCACTTGTCGGTTCTTTAACTCGTACTTGTTCAGCGCTTCCTTTCTTCAATAAGAAATAATGATCGTAACCGTCACCAGCAACTTGATTTTGTTTATGACCCGAACCACTGCCACTTTTAATAAGGCGTTCACGGGAGAAGTCGAATGGCCCACCATTTCCAGAGTCAATTAAACCCGTTGGGATAAGCTCTTCATCTAACTCTAAATAGCCCTCACTTTTCATTTGTACCTGATGTCCCGCAATTGAATGAGTGCGATCACCCGTCAAATTAAAATACGTATGGTTCGTTAGCGTCAACGGTGTCATTTCATCTGTTATGGCCTGATAAGCAATGATCCATTCGTTATCATTTGTTAGCGTATAGGTTACAGTCACCTGCACACTTCCAGGATAATTATAAGCTCGATCATTCCAACTACCTTGTAAGACAACACCAACTTCTGTATCTGTTTGAAACGATTCTACGTTCCACAGTTTTTGATGATAGCCCGCTTCCCCACCATGCAATTCATGCCGTCCTTCACTTGGTTTAAGGTTTATTTTTTTTTCACCTAATGTAAACATAGCCTGTTGAATTCGTCCTGCTACCGGTCCAATTAATGCACCAAAGTATGGCTTGTTTTTCTTATAATCATCAATGTCATCAAAAGCAAGTACAATATTCTCGCTTTTACCATGACGATCAGGGACGGTAAGCCTTGTGACGACTCCACCAAAATCAAGCACATCAAGGCTCATCCCTCTATCATTTTCTAACGTAAATAACGTCCAATCATTTTTTACACTTCTTTTGGTCACTTGCACAACGATCGCTCCCTCTTCAACAATTACCGAAAGTTGGCGAGCTTTTGACTTAGTTTCGCAGTTGCCGGATAAACATCTTGATAAAAGGCGAACAGCTGGTTATATACATGTACATGGTCCGGGTTAGGATGATAGATTGCTTCCTGCTTTAAAAAAGAAGCTGCACAATCTCGTAGTGATTCAAACCAGCCACTACCAACCGCTGCAAGCATCGCTGCACCCATTCCAGGACCTTGATCGCCTGCGAGTTTCACAATGTCTACATTAAAAATATCCGCTTGCATCTGCAACCACTGTTTGTTCTTAACTGCGCCACCAATGGAAACTACTTCCGTTATTTCTTTTCCTTGACTGCGGAAGACCTCAAGCGATTCCCTCAACGAGAATGTAATCCCTTCCAATACAGCTCGCACAAAATGCCCTTCCGTATGCCGGGCATCGATTCCAATAAAACTGGCACGGATCGCTGCATCAACGTGGGGCGTTCGTTCTCCCGTTAGATAAGGGGTGAATAGGAGACCATCAGAGCCTGGAGGAATCGTTTCAATTCCTTCAAGGAGTTCCTTAAACGGCTTTCCTTCAGAAAACGTTTGCCGAAACCAACTTAAACTATGTCCTGCAGCTAGGGTGACGCCCATTGTATAAAAAACACCAGGTGCCCCGTGGTTAAAATAATGTACTTTCCCTGCAAAATCCTTGCTGCCGCTTGCTTCATAGGACAATACCACTCCGGATGTACCAATGCTTACGAGTGTCTTTCCTTCCTCCAGGACGCCTGCACCAATTGCTCCACAGGCATTGTCTGCCCCGCCAGCAAATACGCGTAGGGAAGCAGACAGTCCTGTCTCTGCTGCTATTTCAGTGGTAAGCGTTCCTACTTCCGCTTGTGCTTCAACTAAAGGAGGACACATCGATGGTTTAATCTGGAAGCTTTTGCACATTTCATCATTCCACTGTTTCTTTTCAATATCAAGCAACAACGTTCCTGCTGCATCGGAGAAATCCGTGTGGACTTCTCCTGTTAATTTCAAGCGAACATAATCTTTTGGCAACATAAACACACTTGTTCTAGCATACAATTCTGGTTCATGTGTTTGCACCCAAAGGAGTTTCGTTAATGTAAATCCTTCGAGCACTGGGTTTTTTGTTGCTTTATGAACGTTTTCAACACCTAACTTTTCATAAATCGCTTTGCATTCAGCTGTTGTGCGTGTATCATTCCATAAGATTGCGGGGCGAAGTGGCTTATGCGTCTCATCAAGTAAAACGAGACCGTGCATCTGCCCTGAAAAACTAATGCCTTCAATTTCTTCCGGATCTCCGGAAAACGTAGCGACGATTTCCTTTAAACCTGCTAGTGTTTGCCGGACCCAATCATCAGGGTATTGTTCACTGTACCCAGCTTTTCCATGTAACAATGGATATTCTTTTGATACCTCAAGCACAACTTCTCCAACTTGATTCACCAAGAGCAACTTCACTGCACTTGTGCCTAGATCAACACCAATAACATAACTCATTGCCACAACCCCTTACTTATCGGCGTACGCATTCATCAAATATTGATTGATTGTTGCTTTAATTGTCTCAACGCGACCGGATTTATTGTTTATCTCACCAAGATTTAACGCATGCTTTTCAAGTGCATGGAAGTCTGCTTTTCCTTCGACAATATCAAGACCAATACCTTCACTGTAGCTGTTGTAACGATTCTCAACAAAGCCATCAAGGACGTTATCATCTATTAATTTCTGGGCCACTTTTAAGCCAATCGCAAACGTATCCATTCCAGCAATATGCGCCTGGAACAAATCTTCTGCTTCAAATGATCCTCTACGTACTTTCGCATCGAAATTTAAACCACCGCGGCCGAGCCCGCCATTTTTCAAAATTTCATACATTGCAAGTGTTGTAGAGTAAAGGTCAGTTGGAAATTCATCTGTGTCCCAACC
Organism: Shouchella patagoniensis; assembly: GCF_002019705.1. Lineage (GTDB taxonomy): Bacteria > Bacillota > Bacilli > Bacillales > Bacillaceae_D > Shouchella > Shouchella patagoniensis. Next base: position 2,652,893 of record NZ_KV917377.1, read on the forward strand.
TAATAGGGGATCACCTTGGTTTGCATCAACCGAACCAAGCATGCCATGAATTCGTGCATAACGAAGCTCATGTTCAAATGTATGACCAGCAAGGGTAGCATGATTCGCTTCAATATTAAATTTGAATGTGTTCTCAAGTCCATAATGTTGTAAAAACGCATAACCTGTCGCCACATCAAAGTCGTACTGATGGGTCGTTGGCTCTTTTGGCTTTGGTTCAATTAAGAACTGAGCATCAAAACCAATCTCTTTCGCATACTCTGAAGCCATATGGAAGAAACGACCAAGGTTATCCATCTCTAGCTTTAAGTCTGTGTTTAATAACGATTCGTATCCTTCACGTCCACCCCAGAACACATAATTCTCGCCACCAAGCTCTTTTCCAATTTCCAATCCTTTTTTTACTTTTGCTGCGGAGTAAGCAAACACATCTGCATTATTTGAAGATGCGGCACCGCTTACAAAACGTGGATTCGTAAAATTGTTCGCTGTGTTCCAAAGCAATTTCGTATTACTATTTTTCATATAATCCTTAATCATCGCTACGATTTGATCCAAATTGCTATACGTTTCCTTGAGCGTACTGCCTTCAGGAGCAATATCCACATCATGGAAGCAGAAATAAGGAACGTTTAACTTTTCAAAAAACTCAAATGCTGCTTCGACACGCGCTTTCGCCAAATCCATGCCAGTAAAGCCATTCCAAGGACGTATTGCTGTGCCCGCCCCAAACGGATCAGATAAATCTTCAGTAAACGTATGCCAATAAGCAACGCCAAAGCGAAGAATTTCCTCCATTGATTTTCCATTTACTTGTTCCGTCGGATTATAAAATTTAAACGCTAACGGATTGTTTGATTTAGGGCCTTCATAGGCAATCTTATTTACATTTTCAAAATAACTCATTCCTTCATCTCCTCTTGATTCGTTTGTTTGTTTATTAATTAAACTAAGTGTAGCTTGATTGCTAAACTGCGTCAATAGGAGAATTAGCAGAGAGCTATCTTATCCGTCTTCCTGTACGTACTTATCGATCGTTGTTCTTTTATTGGTACTTGATATTGCCTTCCCATTAGAACTCCATATTAAATACAAGATGGTACATCAATGAATACCGTTACTTCGCTTCTACACATGCCCAAGCGTCAACTTCCACTTTAAACTGAGGTGCTGCTAATGCTACAACGTAAATCATCGTTGTACACGGAAGTTGATCTCCTAAAAAAGCTCCTATGACTTCTCGACGTTTTGTTGCTTCAAAATCACCTACTAAATAAAAAACGAGCTTCGTTAAATCTTTCACACTCATATTGGCTGCTTCTAAATTTAATTGAATATTTTCTAATGCTATTTCCAATTGTTTCAAAGGATCTTCAGGCACATCGCCATTTGTCTTCATCCCTAATTGACCGGATAGTGTTAGCCAACGACCGGGACCTGTTACTTCAATTTGGTGAACATAAGGCGCAATCGGTGGATGAATGTTTTCAGGGTTGCGAGCTTGTCTCATCACACAATACACTTCCTTTCGTATACCTATATTCATAATCGATCTAATTAATAGATTATCAAACAAAAATACTTGAAAAAAAGCCTAGGATTCCCTAGACTCCTCTTTCCGATAAGCTAAAGCTTCGCTTGCCCACCGTTCCAACTCCAGTAGTGCTTGCTTCATCTCAAGTCCACCGCGGTAGCCACTGCCTCGCCCACTTTTACTCACTACACGGTGGCACGGAATGGAAATCAGCACGGGGTTTGCTCCAATTGCTGTACCGACTGCACGTACAGCCTTTGGTTTATTGATTTTCTCGGCAATAGCCGTGTACGTAACCGTAGCACCATATGGAATGTCTTGTAGCGCTTTCCAAACCGCTTCTTGAAAAGGAGTACCACTCGTTTCAAATGAAAACGAGAAAAGTTGTCGACTCCCTTGTGCATACTCATCTAATTCATTGATGTAAAGCTGTAAGGCTGATTCCTGTTCGACTAAGTTGGCGTTTGGAAAGGTACGGCCTGCCCATAAGGAAAATTGTTCCATTGTCTCATTAGGTGTACTTAGATATGCGAGTCCACTTTCTGTTGCCGCTAAGATGAATAGGTTCCGCCACTTTGTATAATATAGCTTTTTAATGTTGGAATTCACAACGCTCCGCTCCTGTTTTTTTGATGTTGTCGGAATTGATTTGGTGTAGATGATGTCTCTTTTTTAAAAACGGTCGTGAAATAGGATGTATTCGGAAATCCAAGGATGTTCCCTATCTGACTAATTGGCGCATCGGTTTGCACAAGAAGAGCTCTTGCTTTTTGCAGCTTTTTTTTTCGAATATAGACATGCGGAGTCTCGCCTGTAACGTGTTTAAACGTTCGCTGCAAATGATAAGGACTAGTATGAAAAGCATCACCTAATTGTGCAAGCGTAATTGGCTGACTGTATTGTTGATCAATCCATGCGCACATCTCGTTAACCAATTTCTCATTAGGTGTTTGACGAAGCTCTGGCTTACATCGTTTGCACGGACGAAAATCCTCTGCAAGTGCATGTTTCACATCTGTAAAAATACGGACATTTTTCTTATTTGGCACTTTCGACCTGCACGAAGGACGACAAAAGATTTTTGTTGTTTGAACCCCGTAGAAAAAGAGCCGATCAAATGCTGTATCATTCTCTCTTATCGCTTCCCAGTACACAACCGGCACTTCATCTGGCGTCATTGGGCATCACCTCACTCAATTTCGTATCGTTAGTATAAGGGATAGATAGCTGACAAAGCGGATTTTTTTAATTGATGAGCAAGATTACAAAAGAAAAACTCAAACGTACGAAAACGAGAGAATGAATCGTTAACAAGCGTCACCCTAGCTCTACTAACCTATTGACCCTCGCAAATGCTTTTAACTTGATTCTTACTTCTAATTCATCGACTATCCCTTTTCTACAAATCAGCACACTCGTCCATATTCTCGTTCCATCGGTGAAAACGTACAATCTTACTAGATTCTTCTTACATAGAATATGTTGTACCAAAAAAACTTTTTTGAGGTGATACGATGAACAATTATGGTCAGCGCAAATGTTGTGAAGGGTTCCGCGTAAGAGTTTGTCCAGGTTGTCGTTGTAACAAAAAACACGCTTCATCCCCGGCCCCATCCCTTTCTCGTGTTGATGATCGTAACAAGGAAACAGAAAACGATGGTCGTAGCATATTAAGGTTGTTTGAGCGTTAGATGATTAACTTGAAAGACCAGTACAACAAGAACATGATGTTCTTGTGTACGATAACGAGTGCCTATGGACAAGCCTTGTTCTAGTAATCTCCATTCACTAATGACGCTCTACGTTTATAATTAAGATTGTCAATCTATTTTTGTCGTTAATTTAAGTAATCATAGCGCTTATCTGATTAAGGTAAGAATCCCGTTTCACTGATATAGATTTGATCCGTTGAAAACTGGCTACGCAACCGGCGCACTAGTTTTTGATACGCATCTGGCTCGTACCATTTTTCCATTCCAATCTCCTTGTGTAACGCATAAATACCAAGCCGTTCCGTTCGTTTGCCTTTACTACCATCACCCATATAAAAATCATCGATGCACACTCGATCGACCGTTTCAGATAGGACTTGAGCAAACGCTGGTGAGCTTGGCAAGAGTGGGGCAACGGTTGCTTGCGTAGCAACGCCCGCTTCACGTAAGCGCACTAACGCTTTCAGTCGACCTGCTATTGGTGGTGCGGAGGGAGAGAAATGCTTACGAATCTCATCAGAATCTGTTTCAACTGTCATGCTGACACGGACTCTCGGTCCAAGTGTTTGCAACAAGTCAATATCTCTGGTCACGAGAGAACTCCGTGTTTGCACAAATAAAAAATCAGGTGGGTTTTGCACCATTGCCTTAAGCAACCCCCGTGTCACCTGTTCTTTATGTTCAATCGGCTGATAAGGATCCGTACTTGATGACATAAAAATTGTAACCGGGCCCTTTTTCTTTTCGCGCTTTAGCTCTTTTTCAAGGATGCTTTGCGCCCCTTGTTTTACATCAACCCATTCGCCCCAATCTTGATCACGAAAAAGCTGAACAGGCATCTGTCGTACATAACAGTACGAGCAAGCGAACACACAACCAGTATATGGATTTAAGGAATGACTATAGCCTTTTAAAAAACCGACGCCTTTATTTAAAAGCGTTTTTGGGTATTTATATAAGAATTCACTTTTCATTGCAGCCTCCTATGTGAAAGAAGTATTCGAACTTTACTACGCTGCACAAATAGCTGCAAGCGCATTAAAAAGAGGGGAGCATCTTTATTATGAAGTCAACAAAATGGATCAATCATCACCACGCTATTATTCGCACTGATGAGCCCTTTTCGTTTCAAGCAAACCTTGCTTATTTAAAACGATCAACAAATGAATGTATGTTTTATATAGAAGGGGGATCTGTCATACGGGCAATTGAAGTAGAAGGACAAGCGTGCCTTATCCGGATAAGCTCTGAAAACGACTCGGATTTATGGGTCCGTTTCTTGCAGCAAGCACCTTTAGACAAAGACATGCGGTACAAAGTCATCACTTATGTGTGTGATTGGTTTGATTTATATACGGATCTAAGCCCCTTCTACTCAATGGCAGCGCTAGATCCTTTGCTTCATCAGCCGGTTTCTCACTTTTATGGCTTGCGTGTTATGGGCATTCCTGACCTCTACGAAGCTCTTGTTTGGGGCATTCTTGGCCAACAAATCAATCTTAGCTATGCCTATACTCTTAAAAGTCGCTTTGTTGAACGATTTGGGTCAGCAATTGATTCGGACGGTATCACGTTTTGGTTGTTTCCAAAAGCAGACACCGTGGCGTCCTCATCCATAGAAGAACTGATGAACCTCGGAATGACTAGGAGAAAAGCCGAATACTTGCTGTCTGTCTCGCAATTACTAACGGATCGTACTCTATCAAAAGAACACCTCGGAAATGATTTAAAGACAGCTGAAAAACAACTAACCTCCATTCGTGGTATTGGCCCATGGACGGCTAATTATGTCTTAATGCGGTGCTTGCGTTTTCCTAATGCTTTTCCAATTGATGACGTGGGATTGCACAATGCGATCAAGTTTATTTATGGCAGTGAACGCAAACCAACCAAAACAGAGATTTGTGAAATAGCAAAGCCTTGGAGAGGTTTTGAGTCTTATGCAACATTTTATTTGTGGCGGTTGTTGTATTAATTATAAACGTTAACTAGATCGGTTTAAAACGATACGGGCATCAAGTACCCTGAATCGATAGACGTTCATGTTCAAGTACTTGAGAAAAATAGAGTCCTTTAACAAGCGCATGTGATTCCTACAGGGCCCAATTGGAGTTTGCATTTAATGAGAGAGTTCAAGTATAGACCAGTTAAAAAGCTGGAGATTTGTGATCCCAATGTGTAGATTCTGTCCTTAAGGCGGAGAATTCGAAGCCAAAAGTGGAGATTTTTCGCTTTAGCGTGGAGATTTGAGCCAATTTGGTGGAGATTCAATTTGGGATGTAGCATTTTGACGTTAAGCACCTACTCAACCTGGCAGGTGCTTCCTTTTTTATCCGTTTAAAAAACTGAGCACTATAATACGTTGACATAATCCAAGGAAGAGGGTCCAAAATCTGATAAAAAATCACTCCCCTCTAAAAAAGTTGTTGTTGTTGTATAGAACTCTGCACCTTTAGGCAGGCTGTTTATTCTGCACCGGCCAAGGTTTGCTAAGTGGGGTTCTCAAACGTTCGAACAGGAACGAGTTATCATATGCGCTCCGCACAAGATAAAGAGGATATAACCAGATGATGCGACCGGTATTGCTACATAAACAACCCCAAGCTCCGCAAGCGTTTTCGAACGACACCACACATAAATTGCTGCGTTCATGAGACACTGTTTTTTCCCCTCTTAACTACGATTGTTTCCCTAATTTTCCTCCGATAAAAAAGAAGCACGGAGTTGATTGCTTTCCGTATCTTGCCCAGTCCCATACTTCCGATATAAGACGTCGGGATGAATGCGATAACAATGGCTTTTTTTTACCGTTTTAACTTGAATAATTCTTTTTTCCGAAAGGCTTTTCATCCTTTTCGTTACACTTTTAAAATCACATTTAAGCTCTTTTGCTAAATCATTTCGGCTAAATGGCCGAAGTTCGCTTCCTTCAAACTCATCTGGATTAACGACAATCAGGTTGGTTTTGAAATGAACAAAAGGTAGTAGTTTATAGAGGAATCCGGCTTCTGTTAACGTGAGCACATTTATGAATTTAAATGAAGTATCCGTTAACGCCAGTTTTGTGAATTTCTGCTTGCGTAGTTTTCCACGACAGTGGAACGCTTCATTCATGCTGTAGGTTAAATAACGTCCTTCACGCTCGGAAATAAGAAGATCAACCGCTTCTAGCCTCTTCAAAATTTCAGCCGTTCGATTTTGACTTCGATTAAACAAGTGTTGGCAATGGTATTGTGTTAAATACGTACCACGACAGTAATAAAGCTTGCCTTTTTTGTCTATCCGCATCTTCATAATCAAGTGTAATAACGCGCCCGCCTCCGTTAATGATAGCTTGTCCATTTTCTCGCGAATTGGCGCGTGATAACAGGCAACGAATGGAGCGTGAGTCGCTCTTCTCATCTCTTTGAGTTTATAAATCCGTGCCCATGCTTCTTGTTGTTTAACCGTCCTGTAACTTGCGACTTCCGAAATGACTTCTCCCGTCTCGGCATCTACAAGGTACACTTGCTTCATAAAAATAACCCCCTTATAATTTATAATATTCTGTTATCTAAAGAATAAACGAATCCTTTTTAAAAAGAAATCGTTTTTACTCGTCGATTAGATAAACACCCATACCTTTTAGTAGCAAGAGTATTTTTACTTCCTTGCCTTTGATTTATTCCAGTCAACAAGTGCACCAAGCAACGTCCCGATAACGATATACACAGCTAACTGATTCGTCATCATACCAAAGATAACGCCTAAACAAAGACCAAGCAAAAGAGCCGATCCTACTCTCCGTTTTCTCGGTTGATTTTTAGTCATAATAATCCTCTGCTTTCTTTTTATGTATTTGCATACACGCACAACTTCCTACACAACCTAGTTGTATGCCTGCTTAAAAAAGGAGTTTTTAGACGATGACAAAAGACGAATTACTCATCTATGTACGGAGAAAGCTAATTCTTGAAAACATCCGAGACACAACCCAATTATACCGCGAAGCCGAATCTGATGGCATTAATCCATCAGAAGTTGAAGAATTGCTTATTGACTTTTATTACAACGATTTAATGGACCTGTCCCCAATTAAAGATTCTGCGACAAGTAATCGCATCATTGATGTACATGTACATAAATTTGAATCGATGTATAGAGATCAAACAGATACTGACGAAACATATTAACGATAGCGCAAAATAAAATCAATCAAGACGTTTTTCCGAAAAAAGAAAGGTCGCAGTCACTTTGACTGCGAACCTCTTTATTCTCTCCTCATTTTTATTATAATCGTTCTTCCTATGCAATTCTTTAAGTTACTATACTTAAATAAAGATGATTGCAAACAAGAGTAAGACTTATACAAGGATACTCCATAACAACATCGTTACGGATATCGTTACGACGCCTTGCAGCAACGTTGCCATTGTTTGCGCTTTATACGCATCGATTACTTCCATCCCACTAAATTCAGTCACAACCCAGAAATAGCTATCATTTACATGACTGACGGTCATCGCTCCCGCTCAATCGCCATCACAACAAGAGCAAGTGGAATCGCTCCTTCAATGCCCATAAAGAGCAGCTTCGTTGCCGCTCTTCTTAACTCACGAACCACCGACATTTAACAGTGGGCTTGGAGAATACCTACTGGATAAATCGTTTATAAACAGATCAATTTCCCGAAAAAGCTTTGTTTCAATTTGCTCCCGCTTCTCCTTTGCTTCCTCTTCTGAAAGAAAATAATGCGTATTCGCCGCCTGACACCATAGGGGTAACATTGTTAAAATGTCACCAGCCCGATGCCAATAATCAGCGTCATAATGGTTAAATGGGATTTCAAGCGAAACGGTTTCTTGTTTCTCATTCCGTATATACCATTTCTTATTTGAATAGCGCAAAGAGATGTCGTCTTCCTCGAAATAAAGAGAGACCTTTTTCTGATCAACTTCAAACTGAGTACGAGTCCCCATCAAGTTGTAGTTCCGTTTCAACTCATCGATTCCCGTACCTGCACGACTCAATTCTTTTCGAATGGCTTTAAAAGACGCAATAAGCAAATCTTTATGCTCATCATTCTCGACAAGCTCTTTTTCCACTTTGCGTGTCTTCTGCTTTCTACGCAGAGGGGGGTGAATCGCATATCTATAAACAAAGGCGAGAACGACAATAATCGCAAGCACCCAAATAAGTTCAGTCATAAGAGTCAACTCCAGTACGAACCAATTAGCGACTTCTGCACTAATCATGCAGAACGCCCCCTCATTATAAACGCATGTTGTTTGAATTAAAAGTCACGACTAGCTACCTAATTCTGTCTACCAATCTCCATTCATTCGCAGTCTGTTTTTTAAAAATGTTTTAACCATTGTATACACGGTTCACTTAAACATTAGTGGTAGCCAAAAGTCATTGCCATTCATTTCTTACCTTCTATCAACACGTGCTCTACTTTCGATTGTCGGGCTTTTCAACTTGCTCATTTTAAAACTGTTTGTGATTACCCGTTTAATACGGCTTCCAAGCTCCTCCGCTTGCTGATCTTCTATCGCATGCTTAAAAACCAAATCAACAGAAAAATCCGCTTTGCTTGTTGAGACTGGATATAAGACAAGCTCCTCCCCCGTCACAAGTGCATTTGATAGCGAGCTAACGTTAAGCAGCATTGTTTGCAACATTGCTCGTTCACGATCTGTATACGATTCATTTACGAAGATCTCAATACGTATTAGTCGAACCATTTCGTCCTCCACTTTACTGTTCCATTTTTACCCCCTAGCTTTTCCGCAAAAGAAACAAAATAACCCCTATCGATACAACCGTGCTGATTACATTTACAAGTAAACAATTAGTTTATTTCCACGGTATTGGGAAATATGCAGAAAAGATTCCAAAATTTTTAAATGAATAGTATGATTATTCCTATAAATACATAGATATGGGAGTGACATTATGATTCATGCAGTTCGTCCTGAACTAGTTGGAGCTAAAATTGTAGAGTGGCATAGTTGTATCGTCTCAAAATCATTTGAACAGGCGATTCTATTATAAAGAAGAAGTTCAACAGCAAATTAATACGATGGCGAAAGACGACAAAATTATGGCTTATTTTTCATTGGTTGAATTTAAACATAATCTGTTAGTCAGTCGGTATAACAAGAATGAGAGTGATTTCAGCTTAGAACATGTTGAACAAGCAACAGAGATTTATAACATGTTAAAATACCTTTATTATTTTGTGAGTGGTCAAAACGAGTACGTTCAAGAACGCTATAGGTCTGCAGTTAAAATGTTTCGAAAAGCCGAACGGTTACTAGAGTACGTTAATGACGAAGCTGAAGAAGCCGAATTTTATTTGTATACGGGCTTAGTTTATTATCGTCTTAATCAATATTTAGTTGCTTCCTCCTATATGGAGCAAGCGGAAGTAAGTTTTAAAAAAATAAATTATAAAGAGCAGGAAGTTAATTATCAGATTATTACTGCATCTATTTTTCAAGAGCTACACAACGCTAAAAAAGGGGAAGAAATTTTAAAAGATGCTTTGATAACTGCAGAGCCATTCCCTATCGTTTATTCATTAGTACTGCGCTCATTAGGGTTAAACAAACAGAGCCTAAAAAAATTTACTGAAGCAGAAATGTATTTTAGAAAAGCGCTTGATGTAACACAACATGAAGATACTGTATTTGGTGCAAAAACAAGATATAACTTGTGTAACTCATTGTTTAATCAAGGAAAGTACGAAGAGGCAGTTAAAAACTTTCAATTAGCTAAAACAGGTGCTATTTATTATAAAAACAATGAATATACTGCTCGTTGCCTATTTACAGAAGGGTTACATATTAATAACGATTACAAACTAGTCGATACAGCCATTGAACTTCTTAAAACAGACGGAATGGATTTTGAAGTGGCTGAGCTATCAGAGGAAGCAGCACGTGTTGCTGAAGATGCAGGAGAAACAGCTTTGGCGTTGAAGTATATGAAAGTTGCGCATAAAGCACGACTCTATCAAAATTCTTTAGGAGATAATCAAATTGTTTAAGCACTTTTTCTTATTATCATTGGTAGCCGTTTCCTTTTCTACCGGGTTTTCTGATTTTATCGATTACAGTAGCGGTAATGACGTTCTTATTCAAGCTCGTGATAAAGCAGATATTTCTTAAACCTATAGCTTTTAATAAAAAACAACGGTTCCATTTTCGTTTATAACAAAGATGGAACCGTTGTTTTTTCACTTCGAAGCAAGATTTTAATCTTATGAGTAACAGTACACGAGTTGGGATAGCATCGCAAATATTTAAACTCTTATAAAAAAAGTATCATCTCCTTACGATCCGTGTACTACCTCTCTATTCACCATCTACCTGAACCATCTTCCACGTTGATACCCAATCTTTTTGAGCAACCCGTCTAAAGAAAGTACTTCTTCGCTCATCTGATTGATAAAGAGGCGTTGGTTTCACACGTAATTGAAGCAGATCCTCCACTCCCCAAGGCGCTGTTAAAACAACATTTCCCTCTTCACTTAACGTCACAACTACAGCTGTTGCAGTTTCTGGGAAAGAAGCTATTGCGTCTATAGACGATGTGTATGGGGGCAAGTTGTTTTTTAGATGCATACGCGCTTGGTTCTTCACTGACCACGGTACGTTTGGCTCGATTTGTGCGAGTTGTCTCTCCCATTTCTTTTCCTTTGTTTCACTTTTGTTCACTTGGTCAAAATAAATAACATCCACATCCGGTAATGGAGTGGGAGCTAAAAAGCCATGTTGAACATCCCAAACTTTCGAGCGAACAAAGCCAGCAGCAATCCACCATTCAGGCAAACAAAGAGACTGCACTATCCTTAGTACGTGCATCATGAGCTCATCCGATTTAATAACCTCAATGATTTCATCCTTCGATTTCAGCACGGTGTACACCTCCTTTGTACTACATATGTAAGGGCCGTTGTTTTAAGCCATACCTTTTCCCCCCTACGATTAACTTCATATGCGAGTGGTTTAGGTTGAACAACGAGTTCCTTCCCAATCGCTATATACATGGCGTAAAATCGTAAGTAATGCTCCTGTCGAAAGGTTTACTTCCATACAAGGCTCGATTTTTTTCCCTGTTTTCAACACCACTTCCTCCACATTCGAATTCATAATAAAACAGTTGATTCCGCCTGCTTTTGTTCCTTGCTTCAAGGCTTGAAGAACATCAATTAAAATCAATTTCGAAGCAACATGTTCAAGACTTGACACTGCAACAATATAATCAAATGCATTTCTCTTAATATTGTAATCAGAAATATCAGACTGTATAAATTCCATTTGCCGTTCCACGTGAAACCTTTTGCAATAGTTTTTTAATTGATTGATTGCTGACTCAAGTAAATCAACGCAAACAATCGTTGATTGTGGCATCTTTTTGGCAATTGGAATGCCATTTCTCCCCACACCACAACCTAAGTCTAATACCCGAAGTGGTGCATCGGCAGGGAAATATGCAAGAGAATCGATGACTGTTTTAGCAGGTTGGTGGAGCCAAGACCCTTTTAGTCGGATAATAAAGAATATATGTAGGTTTGTTTTCATGATGGTTAATGAGCTTTAAACAGATGGTGTTTCATTAGTTCCTTTTTTGCGTTTGCCATAACATTCTACTAAATAAAAGTTTCGCCAAGCTGTTTGCTTAGCGAAACGATCTTATTTCCATTCATAGTGTGAAAGCAAGCTTTCGACTGTTTGATTCGCTTGAATCTGATCATGAGGGATCAATAGATACTTCCACCTTTTCCCTCCGTGTTCTCGTTCATACTCACTTGCCACTTCACACCATTGGGCAGCCGCTTTTGCTTTATCTATTACTAAATCGGTATGCTGTTCATCGCTGCGTTTCACTTCGCAAAGAAGCTTGTCTGAAGACGTCTCAATGATGAAATCAGGGACGTAACGTTGGTTCTGACCATAACGGATATGCAACTGTTCTTTCGCGGGCTTAAACCACTTAATGACGTCATGGTCCTCTTCAAGAATAACCGTTAGCCTTCTTTCACTGTCTGAATCAAAACGTTGATACGGATATAAACATTTTTGGAATCCTTCAAACAAAAGCTGTCGAATCATCATTTTTTCCTGCGGCGGTTGACGAACAGGACGAATATTCTTCTTTTCCACCGCAAAATAGAGCGGTTCAAGTAGTTGAAAACCCTTCACAACAGATGCTTGGTACGCCCCTGCTTGATTGTTTTCATAATACGCATTTTTTAACTGGTCATAAATAACTTGGCTCACTTTTTCTTTGTAATGAAGTACAAGCGCTGGCACCGTTTCGTTTGGATACTGTTCTGCTAACAATTGCATCATTTGCTTTACAAGGTCATGCAAAAGCGGCGCATGTTCCTCATAAGAAACTTCGGGGTAATCCGTAAGACGCTCAATAAGAACCCTCTTCGCATCGATGTCTTTGACGTCTAGAGGATGCTCAAACCGTTGTCGTTCATCTTTTAACAATAAATGGATAAACAAATCTGATGATAGTGGTTTTAGAACCATATCGGTTGCTTGGAGCTTAAATGGTTTAAATCCCCAATCGACTTTCTCGCTAGGGGCAAAGACAATATCAGGAATGTCCATCTGTTGCTTTAGCTCCAAGACATAGTTGAGTACAGTTTGTTTTATCACCTGCTTGTCTTGGTGAACGAGTAGCCGTTCTACTTTTTGTGCCAGTTCTTCTGCATACTTGGATAACGCTTCTGTCGTTTGAATCCCCTCAAGCTTGCGCACTTCATTTTTCGTTGCTTGAATCACTTCTTCGTGCAATTTAACTGGGGCGATGATGTTGTCTTCTGTTAATGGCCGTGCTTCAACCATCTTTTTCGACTCACTCGTTGAACTACTTCCAAGAACTAAACCTTCTTTAATGAACGACTCCGGTACATTGGCTTCATCAATAATTTCTTGGAAATGATCATGCGCAACGATTGTGAGACGATCAATCTCTTTTACACCTGTCTTTTCACCATAAGGTAACCTAAGCCCTCGACCAATCGCTTGCTCTACAAGGGTTTTTGATTTTGCGGCACGCAACGGGACAATCGTATATAAATTTGTCACATCCCAACCTTCTTTTAACATGTTAACGTGTATCACGATTTCAACATCTGAATCCGGGCTTTCTACATGTACAAGCTTTTCAATCACTTCATCTTTTTCGAGCCCGCGTTTGCTTGAGTGAATCGTAAGAACTTTCCCTTGATAAGCACCGTTCTTCACTTCTTCCGACTCAAGAATCGTTTTGAGCAACTCTGCATGTTGCTGATCTTTAGCAATAAATAGCATAAACGGCTTAACAACTTGAACTCCTGCCTGTTTCGCATAGACAGCAAGTTCTGTCTTCGTATTTTCATGGATAAACAAGCCATCTTCCATTTTCACTTTTTCCAATTCAGCTTCTGTATATAAACCACTCTCGAAGTTCTCTCTTGTCGCCACAACAGGCTCTTTCACATAACCATCACGCAACGCTTCATGTAATGAATATTGATAAATGATGTTTTGAAATGGGACGGTCTTTCCGTTTGATTCTACTTGTGGCGTAGCTGTAAATTCTAAACCAATAAGGGGTTTTAGCTCATTTAATACTCTCACACCGGCTGTAGCTCGGTAGCGGTGGGATTCATCCATCAAGAGTACTAGGTCGTTTAATGAAGCTAGATAATCGAAGTAACTCTCACCAATCCACTCATTTAAACGTTTAATCTTTGGCGACTTGCCACCACGTACTTCTGTATTGATTTTTGCGACATTAAAAATATTGATATGAAGTTCATTATCAAAGAGATTGTTATTTAAAACATCAATGCCGTCTGCATAATTTTCGCCAGTAATTACGCGAGGTTGATTGCTCTCGAGTTCGGGAATGCCTTTAAATACATACTTTTTAGTCCCAGGGGTAAAATCGGCAATTAACTTCCGATAAATGGTCAGATTTGGGGCCAACACAAAAAAATTGCGGCTTTTCCCTTCCGTGTACAAATAAGCGATAAAAGCGCCCATTAGCCTTGTTTTGCCGACACCTGTTGCCAAAGCAAAACAAAGAGATAAAAAGTCCCGTTCAAACGCTTCAACAGAAGGAAACTGTTTTTGCAGTTTGCGCAAGTCTTCCATCACCGCTTGTTCGTCTTTTTTTTCCCATTCTACGAGTTTCGCCACCTTATCTAAGCAGGTTAATGACTCCACTTGTGGTTTTCGCAAACTCATTCTTGCAGCTAGTTGTTTCACTCGATCCACCTGTGCACCTCCTTCTCTGCTCAATCTTTACTCTCTTTGTCCTCGTCGTTAAACTCATATAGATCAACGAACGAATTAGGAATCTTTTCAATTGTCATTTGATCTCCTAACGGACTTGAAAGGGAATATGCTTTACAACAAACTAACAGTGATTCGTCTTCTCCTAACTCTCTTTTAATGAGCTCGGCAATTTGATCGTTAAAAAGGGACGGATAAACAAAGATATAATCCCGCTCCGTGGATCGACCTGTTTTCCAAAACGGTTGGGAACCGCCGTTATATTCAAATCCTTTTAATTTACATACGGCTTGGGCAATCATTTCGTCAGTATATTTAGGATTCAAACGCAAAAATCCATATTCATCTTTTTTAAGTAAACTTGGAGCCAGCTTGTAAAAACCAAATCCCCCTCCATACTTCCAATCGGTTTGACTGGTCACACCATACGGGTCTTCACCATCAATCACTTTTTTCATACGTGGGACAATATGGGTAGAGCACTGCTCGCCCATCTCAACCATAATCCATCTCCGCTTCATTTTATGGGCGACTGCCCCTGTAGTCCCTGACCCTGCAAATGAATCAAGCACAATGTCCCCTTCATTTGTTGCCAGCGACAGAATCTTATGAATGAGTCTCTCTGGTTTAGGCGTCGAAAACACATCATCCGGATTAAAGCGTTTCGCTTCTTCTTTTGCTTCATGATTGTGACCCACTTCATCAAAGCGCCAAACGGTTTTAGACGGAATGCCTTGCTGCTTTAATTCGTTTAGAAACGTTTTTCTTGATGGAATCGATTGACCATCTTTTCCAAACCAAATTTCATCCTGCTCATCAAGTCGTTTTAATGTATCAGGTGAAAAGCGCGGAAATGTTCCTGCCGGCGGTGACCAAACGACACCATTCTTGAACGTGTATTGGAACCCTCCTTCAATAACTCGTCCGCTTTTTGCGTGGAGCGGTGTTGCTTTCCAAAGTCCTTTATGATGCCCATCAGGGTTTTTATAAGCTTTATTCATGTCGTCTGTTCTTGGAAGTTTGTTCGGAAACCACATCTCTTTGTTTTTGGCATATACCAAAAGATGATCGTGATTGTCAGAAAACCATTTTGCATCATTGGCTAATGTATATTTCTTTTCCCAAACAACATTGGCGATAAAATTATGACGTCCAAAAATCTCATCACAAAGCACTTTTAAATAATGCACTTCATCATCGTCGATCGATATCCATAAAGATCCATCTTCAGCCATTAACTTCTTAATTAATTCCAAGCGCTGTTTCATAAGGGATAACCAGATTGAATGTTCTAACCCATCATCATAATGAGTAAATGCATTACCTGTATTGTAAGGGGGGTCAATGACAACACATTTCACTTGATCGCGATAATCTTGTTCAAGCGCTTTTAACGCGAGCAAGTTGTCTCCATAAATGAGTTGATTGTCAAACACACCAGTGCCATCACCATCTTGGCGATACGACAGTTCTTCTTGCTTAAGCAACAACCTCGGTTCCAATCTTTGCTTCTTTGCTTTTCCATACCATGTTAATTCTAAACGATTCATCAGAACACCCTCTATATTCATTCGCAACAAAATACTCATTAACGAAACTTCTTCATTAATGAGTATACTACCTTACTTATACGAGATGTGAAAGCGGGAAAAACTTGTATTGTTGGGGGCCGCTACAATTTCAGCGACATCCAACTTATACTCATTACTTACCTTTTAAAAACCTATAATCCCTAAAAGATTGCAATTTATAAAAAGCAGTGTAATCCATTTGTTCCATAATCACTCTAGACCATTAATAAAACGAACAATTGAGTCTACTAATCCGTCTGCAAGTGGTAGATTCGGGTTGCCATACGTCTCAAAATTTTCCTCTCGATCCTCTGGCGCCTCTTTTAACACGTGGTTCATGCCTTCAATTAACTGAAGCTCTGCCAGAGAATTTGCACTCGTTAATCGCTCTGCATCTTCCTCTTTTACTTGTAGATCTGTTGTACCATTCATAACAAGGATAGGCATCTCTACTTTGGCAACTTCTTCACTCGGATCATACGCAAACAAGGACGTTAAAAATGGTTGATTGGTTGGTTGGAACAATCCTACAAGTTCATCGCTCATCTCCTCAACGATCTCGCCATTTTTTATTTGTTCCAACAACCTTTCCATTTCCTGCAGAAGGTCTTCCGATACTTGAGGATCAGAACCCAACTGTTCTAGCATCATTTCATCAAGTGGCCTGCCAGGTCCAGCTAGTAAAACCAGTGCATCAACTTGCTGTTGTGTACTCGCAATTGTTCCAATTAATGCCCCTTCACTATGGCCGACCATCACAACTTCTTCAAAGTCGTCATGACCTTGTGCGTATGCTAACCATGCGGCAGCATCTCCAATAAAATCTTCTAAAACCAATTCATTTGGTTCTGTAGCGAGAGAACGATTATCTCCGAGATTTCGCTTATCATAGCGGATGCTCGCGATTCCGTTCTCCGCCAACGCTTCTGCTAGCATCTTCAAACTATTATTTTTCCCAGCCAACATCATACTGTTTCCATCTTTATCCGTTGGTCCAGAACCTGCGTGAATTAACGCAACTGGATATGGACCATCACTTTTTGGTCTTTCTATGACGCCTTTCATTGAGCCTCCAGCAACATCAATCGTAGCTGTCTCTAAATCTTCGTTTACATTCTCTTCGTCATCTTCTATGCTACCTCGGCTCAAGGAGAAATCAAAAGGCTGATTTGATTCTGTGTACGTCCCTGTGATGTCATCATCACCATTAAATCCTCCATCAAACGTTGATGTTTTTCCGTTGATTTGCGTTTCGATGTAGACATTATCCTCTGTTACTTCAATCAAATCCAAAGGATGCTCATGTAGGTTCTGCATCGGAATGTTTAAATGTCCTTCACCGTCATGAAAAACCATCTCGATTGGCAACTTGGTTCCCTGGAGATCAATATCACCGACCCAACTCCCTAACAAGGGTTCCATTTCAGCTTCCCCCTGTCCACTTTGCTCATCTGGTTCATCAGTGTCCTCACCATTCCCCGCACATGCCCCCAACAACACAAGCCCAAACAAACTGACGCTCATTGCTACCTCTTTTAACATTACGAAAAAGACCCCCCTTTTTTCTTATCCATTTTCTACGGATGATAAAAAGCGGGGTTTCAGAATCTTTCGTTTTTCTTATATAGTTGTCATGCCTCTTTCTTTTTCTGGTTGAACCCCTTCTTACATCGTCTTCACGGCCGTGCATCCCATGGTGTTAACGTTCCAATTAGGTGGCGTGATATAGGGTTAGCAATTGCTTCGATTGTCCCCCTGGAAATTTCCTCATGGGTTAACCACCTTGAGCGTGATTCTTCAACAATAAAGCCTAAAAATACTTCCTGATATATACAGGATCCGTTCGTTTTTTCCTTCTTCTCAATTGCTTCTTTGCTACTGCTGCTCCCTTTCACATGCACAAGGCGCCACTTTTTTGCTTGACGGCGATTTACTTCATCCATAATTGTTTGCACCGCATGAGGCGCTGTTCCATGAACCCAGACCAACACAAGATCAACTTCTCCGTTTTCCGCTAGCGCCTCCATTATCGCTTTTCTCACATCTTCGGTATTTTTATAATCAAGCTCATAAAACGTAAATGGTTGGCGAATCGACTGTGCTTTCTTTTCGTTACGTGCATAAACAACGAGGTTCTTACACTGTCCCCCCAACCAAGACACCGCCACTGAAAGCATACCAGTCCCGCCAAATACAAGCACATGGTTCAACGAATCCCACTCTCCTTTTTTATTTCTTAACTCCACTTCTTTTGCTGTCCCCTTTAATCGCAAACACCCCCGCAAATAAAGCGTTTAAGAATTGGATAGCAAATGCATATCCTTTTACAGCTGGATCACCCCCAAAATAGAAGTAGAGGGTGCACCCTCCTAGCAAACAAAAACCAACTGCAATGACATTTGATTTGATCGTATGCCTTAAACGAATAGCTGCAATAAAAGCGGTGACGCCTACAACCCCAACAGCTGTCAGTATGACAAAAGCCATTCTATCTTCACCTTTCTTGTTTTGATCAGTCCATTTAAAATAATGTTGTTCCTCTAGGATAATGGGAATATTGATTTTCTGCGGTCATACGGTTCCACTTCCAAAAAGCGCCCTTGAGAAAGGACCTATCTCTCAAGAAAGAGTTCAAAGCTCAAATGTATTGGTTCATAATAACTAAGATACGTTCGTGACCTTTTTGAATAAGTGTTGAAAGATGGCGATAAATCATCAAATTACGGAAGTACAAATACTGACCGACCCACTCCGCACCGTCTATGACAGGTTAACTGCATATAAGCGAGGTGATATCTCGACTGTATCAAAATGATAAACGCCTAGCACCATAGTTGTATTGCCCATTTCAACCTGTATCTAGCATATCAAACGAAAACGGTTTACGACCATCTTCTTCCAATTTAAAAAAGCTTCCGCATATGCGAAAGCCTCGTGTGTAATAAACGTTATCCAAGTTTTAATATAAAAATCAAACCATAACCAAGCAACGCTACTAACAATGATCCAAGTAAAACGGCATAAAAAAGGCTTTTCCCCGACTTTTTAAAGATCGATAGAGTAGCATTTAGTCCAAGTCCAGCCATGGCCATACCGAGTAAGATATAGGAGAGAGATACTAAGACATCAACAAGTGTATCTGGTAAGAAAGATGCCGTGTTAACAAGAGCCATAGCCAAAAAGCCAAAAATAAACCATGGGATTGGCAGCCGTTTGATTGAAAATCCTATTGACTCCTGTTTTGCTGTGTATACGCCAATTAGAAGTGCCACAGGGACAAGCAAAGCCACCCGTGTTAACTTGACAATGATTGCCATATCCTCTGCCTCTTCCCCCCCGGCTTGCGACGCCGCAACAGCGTGTGCAATTTCATGCAACGTACCACCAGTTAAGAAACCATATTGCTCTGAACTTATTGGCAGGAGAGGCTGCAGGAACGTATACGCAATCGTAAACAATGTTCCCATTACAGCTATAACAGCCACACTTAATGCCACTTGGTTTTCTCTCGCCCTCATTAGCGGTGCAAGCGCAACAATGGCAGCTGCCCCGCAAATGGCTGTCCCACACGCAGCGAGTAAACTAACCGTCCGATCAACTTTTAATAAACGTGCTAATCCATACACAAGACCTAGGGCAGCTACAAGCAACATACCTGCATAAAAAAAAGCACCTGCTCCTGCCCCGTGTAAATCTCCTAAATGAAGACGTAGCCCTAATAAAATAATACCCGCTCTTAATAATTTTTTGCTCGAAAACTCAATTCCACTTCGGTATTCTTGCTTTACTCTAACAAAATGGTTGATACCCATCCCTATTAAAATGGCCAGCGCAAGTGGACCAACAACTTTGAGAAATGGTAGCTTTGCAAGCAGGGCAGCTGCTATGGCAACGGCAAATGCCATTAGCAAACCGATTAAAAAAGATCTGTTTAATGTCTTGGTGTTTCCCTGCATCTTCGTTCCTCCTGTTCCACTCCTAAGGATACGGTGCCTATTTTTATTTGTGAAATAAATATATATAATAATATCTATACAAAATAGTAATGGATGAGGTGTAGTCGATGCATATGGACGAACTTGAAACCTTTGTCATTCTAGCACAAGAACAGAACTTCACACGAACCGCAGCCAAACGGTCCCTATCACAGCCCACTGTTAGCGTTCATATTAAAAATTTGGAACACGAATTCGCAACGTCTCTCATCAAGAGAACAACCAAGCACGTTAGTTTAACTCCAGAAGGTGAGCTCTTTTACAGCCAAGCCTTACAGATCCGTGCCCTTTATAAAAATTTGCATGAGACCTTCTACGAGAAAAAACAACAAGCCTCTGGACTTATTCGAATTGGCGCAAGTTTTACGATTGGCGAATACCTTTTACCTAAAATTGTCGCTGCTCTTCACACGGCGCATGAACGGTTAGATTTCCACATTACGATCGGCAATACGGACGAAATCATTGACGCCGTCCGTCACTTAGACGTCGATATTGGGTTGATTGAAGGACAGAACGAGTCAAAGGATGTTCGCATCACAAATTTCCAACAAGATCGTCTCGTCATTGTGCGCTCTCCAAAATTCGAGCCAAGCGTTCATTCATTAAAAGACTTGCACAATCAAGTATGGATTATACGCGAAGAAGGATCTGGTACGAGGCAATCGTTTGATCACCTCATAGAAGCCCACCACATCCAAGTTGCATCAACCTTCGTCTTTAGCTCCACCCAAGGAATAAAAGGTAGCGTCCAAAACGGTATGGGTCTCGCTCTTCTATCAGAAGCGACAATAGAAGAAGAAGTAAAACACGGCACCTTAGAAATTGTCATGGATGACACCCTCAATGAAAAACGCGCTTTCTCCTATGTGCTCACAAAGGGAACAAAACCAGGGCGCAACATTCAACTCTTAATCGATCAATTAAACGCGCAGGAGAAACGGATTAATTAATTGAGTTTCCCCCACCTCGACCCTGACCCCTTTCTTCTAACTCGGAGCTCATCTCTCCAATCCTGAGCTCCTCTCCCTAATCCTGAGCTCCTCTCCCTAACCCTGAGCTCCTCTTCTCCATCCCTGAGCTCCTCTCCCTAATCCTGAGCTCCTCTCTCTAATCCTGAGCTCCTCTCTCTAATCCTGAGCTCCTCTCTCTAATCCTGAGCTCCTCTCTCTAATCCTGAGCTCCTCTTCTCCATCCCTGAGCTCCTTCCTCCAATCCTGAGCTCTTTCTCCCTTATCCTGATCTCCTCCCCTCTAATCCTGATCTCCTCTTCCTAATCCTGAGCTCCTCTTCTCCATCCCTGAGCTCCTCTCTCTAATTCAGAGCTCATTCCTCTCAAAGTTTCTTTGCCAAATGCCAGTTTCTCGAATGATTTGGACAATCTGCACATAGGATAATTAAAGCTTGGACAAAATTTTTAACGGGATAAAGGAGAGGTTGTTTTTGTTCATTGCCGATCTGGTTTTTATTGCAGCTACGGTCATATGGCTAAGCGAGTTTGTATTTTTTAAAAACCGCTCATCAGAACAGACACGTGGGCAACAGGAAAGGAGCAGTTTTTTCCTCATCTTAGCCGCCGTTTTGATCAGTGTCATCGCTAGCCTGTTATTTCGAGAACGGCAATGGAGACTGGTACCTAACAACTTCCTTCTATGGCTAGGACTGTTCATTTATGTATCGGGTATTACACTGCGATTCTGGGCAATAGTTACATTACAGGAGCATTTTTCCAGGGAGATTCGTACATCGGCGACAATGGAACTTGTTAGTAGCGGCCCTAACCGTTCAGTGCGCCATCCTCTCTACACTGGTCTCTTTCTCTGTGTGCTTGGAGTTGCCGTTTATACGCAAACAATCGCATGAATCATTGTCTCTCTCATTTTCATGACTGCCGTTTTGTTAAAACGCATCCGACTTGAAGAACAGATGCTTGAAGAGGCGCTGCCAACAATCTATTCAACTTGGAAAAAGAGACGGTGGATCTTGCTGCCTTGGGTTTATTAAATGACTTTATTTGACAAGGAGTGTGAACGATGGAAAAGAAACATGTAGTTGTCATCGGTGGAGGGCTTGGGGGATTGTCTGCAAGCATTAGTTTGGCTGCTGCCGGACATCAAGTGACCATTTTAGAAAAGAACGAACGTATCGGTGGCAAATGCAATATTCGCAGTGGAGAAGGTTACCACTTTGATACAGGTCCTTCTATTTTAACAATGCCTTGGGTGCTAGAAGAATTATTTAAGCGAGCTGGTCGCGATGTTCATGAATACATGACAATTGAGCGTGTGGAGCCACAGTGGCGGACGTTTTTTGAAGACGGTGTAACGATTGATTTAAAAGGTGATTTACCAGATATGTTAAACGAAATTAAGCGAGTTTCCCCACAGGACGCCGCTCCATTTTTAACTTACTTAAGCTACAGCTCACAAATGTATGAACTATGCAGAAAAAGCTTTTACAACAAAAGTATTTCTGGCTTAAATGAACTGCGCAAACTCCATACATTAAGAGAATTAATGGCGCTTGATCCAATGAAAAGCGTAAATGTAGGAACCGAGAAGTTTATTAGCGATCCTCACCTTCGTCAAATACTTAATTTTCTTGTGATGTATGTCGGTTCTTCTCCTTATCAAGCACCTGCCGTCCTTTCACAGCTTGGTTTTGTCCAATTTGGACTCGGTAACTACTATGTAAAAGGTGGCATGTACAACATTGTCCTTGCTATGGAAAAACTACTTGCCGAACTTAATGTAGTAATTAGAACCGAAACCGAAGTAACAAGTATCATTCAAGTTGACTCAGTAGCTAAAGGCGTTCGCTTAGCTACTGGTGAAGAATTTCATGCGGACCTTGTTGTTTCAAATTTAGAAGCCATTCCAACATACCAATCATTACTGAAAGAACATACGCATCATAAAACGCAGGCAAAGAAACTTGAGAAATTTGAACCAAGCGTTTCTGGACTTGTATTAATGCTTGGGATTAAGCGTCAATACCCACAACTCACGCACCATAACTTCTTTTTCTCGAATGACCCAGAAGTTGAATTTAAACAAATCTTTGAAGAAAAACGCCCTGCCGATGATCCAACCATCTATATCGGAATATCTTCCAAAAGTGATCCTGAACAAGCGCCCGAAGGAAAAGAAAACCATTTTATTCTTACACATGTACCCCCTTTACAGGAAGGCGAGAATTGGAGCAAGTACGAAAAAAGCTACCGTGAGACAGTGCTCGGAAAACTTGAACGAAATGGCCTCGAAAACATTCGTAATGAAATTGAATTTGAATATACGTTCACACCAGATGACATTCGTTCCCTCTATGGATCAAACGGTGGATCCATTTATGGCGTTGTCGCTGATAAAAAGAAAAATGGTGGTTTCAAAATCCCAAGTAGAAGCAATTTAATCGCCAATCTTTACTTTGTTGGCGGCTCTACTCATCCAGGCGGTGGCGTACCAATGGTTACTTTATCTGGACAATTAACGGCTGACTTAATTGCTGAAGACATGGCAAGATCTGAAAAACATATTGGATAATAAACACCCCTCTGTCAGAGGGGTTCATCATCGTCTATTCAAAAAACGATACAATATAGTCCCAGTCGGTCGCAAGATAAAAAAATGAACGTGATAATGCCAAAACTAGTAAATAACAACCCTTTCGCTGTCTTGGACCATTTTTTAAACCAGCCCCCCTCTACTAGCGTTAATACGAATTCAGTTGTACGGACAACCTATTATACCTATATGAGTTTAATCACTAGTTGAGAATGGCTTTTTACTAAACATATAGAATACTCCCTTAGTCACATATGAAGGCTTTTGTTGAACTGTTTTATGATCTATTGTACTTTCTTTAACAAAGAAGTCGCCAATCTTTTTCTTCATATACACATAAAAAGACCTGCCCATAGGCAAGTCTTTTTACAACATTCGTGTTTATTCTACTTCCTCATTACTCTCTTGGTCCACATCGTACGCATATTGGAATTCAGCAACTTCTATTAGTTGATAAATCTCGTCTAATTCATCTATTGATACTTCTTCACCTGGTTTGAACGTTGTCATGCAAATAAACACAGCAACAATTCCTACATAAGGCCAGCTAGATCTCATCCATTTCATTTGTTTCATCGGGTTCCTCATCCTCCGTCTCATCTATTTTTTCGCTATGATCTACTTCAAATTTGATTGAGCCGTCTGTATACGTCCAATCGAAATTACTTGTTTTTGTTAATGCTCTTTTAATTGAGATTTCATTCAATTTATCGGTTGCTGTTAGAGGTGCAGGAGATGCTTCCCGTATATACATTGGAACAACTTCAAACATCCCTCTACCTTCAGGTGTTAATTCATATCGAACAAGTGCAGACTCTCTTGTTCGAGTCCAACCTTGGTCGAAAACGAAGTTCCCTAAGCTATAGAAGATGGCCGTGTCGTTGTATACTTCCATGCCTTGCAGCACATGGGGGTGATGACCAATGATAATATCTGCTCCTGCATCAGACAACGCTCTTGCAAGCGTGCGTTGGCGATTATTTGGTTTATTTTCATACTCCTGTCCCCAGTGAGCATGAACAACAACAAGGTCGGCCTCGTTGGAGGCGTGCGTCACCATTGGCACAAACACATCTGGGTTAAATGTTGTCACCCCAGCCGAACCAGCCGTTGCTCCAAAATCTTCCGAGTACACATCGGTAAATCCAAGCGTCGCAATTGTAATCCCATTTACTTCTTCCATATGGATTTGTTCCGTTGCATCGTCCCGGTTTACGCCGGCTCCTACTTGTCCAACGGTTTTTCCTTCAAACACTGAAAGCGTATCAAGCAATCCCCTTTCACCATAATCCATCGTATGGTTGTTTGCGAGACTCACTACCGTGAACCCACTATCATTGAGGCCATTCACCGCTTCAGGTCCAGCGTGTAAGTGAATTTGTTTGTCTAATTCATCTTCACGGTTTCCTTCGGTAATTGGTTGTTCAAAATTGCCTGTTACGTAATCTGCCTGATCAAGATAAGGCTTCACATACCGAAAAACGCTTTCTGCCCCATACCGATCAGTGAACTCTTCCACATGTCGACCCATCATAATATCGCCAACAAACACGCCTTCAACTAAAGAGCGCTGTTTGCCATCGACTTCTGCTGTCGGTCTCGTATCGATGATAGTCATGAGGAAAACAGCGACAATAAGAACTGGCAGCAAGATAAACACATGGAGATGCGTTTTCCGCTTTTGTTTTTTGATTTGCTTTAACACTTTCTCTTTGAACGTTAGCGCACGCTTATTCTCCATACTCACTCACACCTTTAAAATAAAAAGTACACATACATAATTCCAAACGTAAGACCACTTAATAGCAATGTGCTTCCAATTGTAATAACGACGCCTTGACGATGAATGGTGTTTGCAATCAGTCCAGGAACAATTACTCCGAGTCCCCTAAATTCAAACGCTTCAAACGGCGTTATTGGATACGCAAAATCAACAGCCAACTTAAAAATAATACCCGTTATGAGCATCGCGGCGAATTTCCTCCGACCATACAAAATCATGATCTTCGATAAACCGTACTTCACCGTCACATACGTAAGAATGCTGACTAATACGACCAGTGTCATGAATAGCACTTGATCAAATACTAACGCTAAATAACCAGGAACGATCAATCCAGCAGGGACAACCCCTGTTTTTTCTGAGAATAATAAACTAAGTAAAACGCCTAAAATAAGTGCAATATATAAATCCGTTCCAAACATTGATGAATGCTCCCTCCAACTAACTCACGAGCTGACTTGCTTTAAACGCTTGCAAACGTTCAAGTAATGGCTCAGCTGCCCCGTGAATGTTTCCTACTCCATAAATCGTGCGCTCGTCCATCATCGGCTCAAGCAATTCTAGAATTCCCTCTGTCGATACTGAATCCATATCGTGTAGATGCTTACACGGGATCTCTCCTCTATCAAATGCATCCACAATTGGACCAGTTGTTTCTCCAATTAACACAAGCGACTGGGCTTTTATATACGGCAATACATCTCGCGCAAATTGTTCTGTCCGGTCAACCCGGTCAGCACGACAATTCATTACGACGATTGGTTCTTCAGTCGGGTAGCCGATTTTCTTCACTCTCTCCCAAATCGAAAGTGTAGACGACGCATCGTTTGCAGCAAAGCCATTTACAAAATAACTTGGCTTCTTTTCATCTTTTATCGGCAGGATCCGCATCGCACCAGGGTCTGGCGGTGCATTGAGCATTCCTTTATAAGCTGTCATTTCATCAATTCCTAATGCTTCTGCAACCGCTAACGCAAGCGATGCATTATCAGGGAACACCATGTATTCAAACTTCCGCAAATATGCTTCCGTAATTTTGCTATTATCAGCAACGATCACTTTCGTGTTTCGTTCTTTTGCAATAGATTTGTAATATTCCGTATATTGGTCACTTGTTACGACTAGGTGTCCATTGTACGGAATGGTTGCGGTAAACGCTTCTGCAACCTCATCGAGAGTCGGACCCATTACATCCATGTGGTCTTCAAGCACATTGACAATAACGCCGACGTTTGCTTGTAGTAGTTCTTCTTGAAAAATAATTTGGTAATCAGGATTAACAGCCATGCACTCACTAATTAACGCGTTGGCTCCTCGATTAACCGCCTCTTCTACAACTTTCTTTTGTTCCCCGATATTTGGGCCTTGTGGCCTTCTCTTAATCGGATGTTCTTCGTTTGTATCCGAGTAAATCATTCTGGCATCTGTCCCAGTTGTTTTACCAACCGTGTTATAACCAGCTTCTTTTACAACCCCATAAATGAGTCTTGTAACCGTTGATTTACCACGAATTCCATTGATGTTGACGCGTACGGGTATGGCATCCATATTGCGCTTATGGCGACGTTTCTCCCAAATGCCAAATCCAGCCACACATGCGCTTGCTCCCGCAATAATCCACATCTTCCTTGCTCCTCTCTCCATTCGGCCGAGCTTTCTTATGCTCGTTTTTTATTTTTTGTTTAATGGGCCGCAAAAGCGTCTCTCCTTAACCCAATGTCAACATTAACAAAACGAAAAATCAGATAAAACAAGTACTTCAAATGCTACAAATCGGCCTTTTGTTGTCCCGGTTTCCGCCTTCCCTTGCTAGGCAAAGGCTGAGACAGACTTTATTCATTCAACACTGTTCAACAATATGTAACAAGTTAGGAAATCTGACTTATACCGTATAAATAAACCTAATTATTTCCCGTTTTTTCTAAGAGTCTAGTTTTTTTCTCTCCATTAAATTCCATATTTTTCTATATGAGGTGAAAAATAAATGAAAGCTTTATGCACCATGTACTGTTCACCTTTGATTAGCTCTCATTTTTGCTTAAAACAAGTACATTAGATACTTGTTTTACGAGGTCCTTATGCATGTTAGACTAAATCTCGCATGAGGCTATAATGGATAGGTGTTTGACTAAAATAGATAGAAGAGGTGATACCTTGAAGCTGACATTATACACTGATTATTCAATTCAAGTTTTAATGTATTTAGGGACATTGCCTAGTGGAAGACTTGCAACTATGAGAGAAATTGCTTCGACGTTTGATATCTCCTATAATCACTTAATGAAGATCATTCAAACACTTAGCAAAGAAGGCATTATTGTAACGTACAGAGGACGAAACGGGGGACTTGTTCTCGCGGAAGAACCTCATGAAATTCGAATTGGGCAGTTAGTACGAACACTTGAGAATTTAGATCTCGGTGAATGCTACAAAGAAGCTGGAGGTCACTGCATTCTCGCAGAATCGTGTATGCTCAAGCAGATATTAGACAAAGCGCTCTCCTCCTTTCTATCCGTGTTAGACGAGCATACACTTCAGGATCTTATTCAAAATAAAACGTCACTACGGGAATTATTTAATATTCCAATTGATTAGTGGAGGCAAAAAAAGAGTGGCCAATGAAACTGGCCTACCTTTAAACACTTTATTCATACTTGTTTCACTTTATTTATTGCTTGTAGGGATCACTTTAACTTGAAGTTTCTTACTATTTAGAAATAAAATACCAGATATTAAGAGTAGCTTCTGGTGTTGTCTGTCAATCTTGCTTTTATAAGAACCCCCGAAGTAATAGGCCTCCCGTTTACATAGTCTTTAAAAGTGAAAATACGTGGGACATAATTTTCTCCAGCACCAACAATGAGACTTAACTCTTTTGGAGAGTAAACAACTGTGTGCAATGTTCCAAAGCATGCTTGATAATCTTTGTAAAATAACAGTGACTCCTCATTGTTAAATTGATAATAGAACGACCAAGGAGAATCTTCTGTTACTAACATCATGTCTAAGTGTTCTTTACGTTTTAAGGAACCACTTATTTGATTCTTGTTTTCCTGCAAGAATTAGGTTCCTCGCTTTTTTGCGCTGCATAAAAGAAATTTTTCGCGCCATGAATCATCACTAGTTTGCCTGATCAGTTCATAACTTCTTGCTTTGAATATAAGATCATTGCTTCTGCCTACTTATTTCGCTAAAATTAAACGATCTTACTCTAAAGGAGTTTCTAACTATGGTACCAATCACAGGAAAAATAGCGTTAATTACTGGAGCTGGGCGTGGAATTGGGCGTGCAACTGCAATAGCGTTCGCAAAGGAAGGCATTCATGTCGGCCTTATTGGACGTACACTTGAAAACTTGCAGCTAGTAGCTGAAGAATTAAAACAATATGATGTAAACGTCGCGGTCGCCGCAGCTAATATAGCAGACCTAGATTCCATTACATCAGCCGTTACATCTGTACGTTCAGAACTTGGGCCGATCGATATTTTGGTCAATAATGCCGGCATTTCTAAATTTGGTGGTTTTATGGACTTAACGCCAGAAGAGTGGACGAATATAATTGATGTGAATGTGAAAGGCGTCTACTACACAACACGTGCGGTCTTGCCAGAAATGGTTGAGCGCAACAAAGGGGATATCATCAATATCTCTTCCACGGCTGGTCAAAAAGGGGCTCCTATTACTAGCGCCTACACTGCTTCAAAAGCTGCGGTAATCGGTCTAAGTGAGTCGCTTATGATGGAAGTACGAAAGAAAAACATTCGTGTAACGACGCTTACACCAAGCACCGTTGCAACCGATATGGCGGTTGAGCTTAATTTAACAGACGGGAATCCAGAAAAAGTGATGCAAGCTGAAGATTTATCTGACTTGATGGTTGCACAATTAAAATTGCATCCTCGAGTTGTTTTAAAACATGCAGGGCTATGGTCTACCAATCCTTAATAAAACGAGACTCAGACGCGACCCCATTCAACTGGATCGCGTCTTATTTTTACATGCACAGCCTTAATCTGCTGCGCTGTCCATTGTACGTACTTCCAAAAGCATACTCTGTTTGATTTCTATTTGCTCCCTTACTAAGAAGTATGAACCATTTGTAAAACCTCCACACTTCCTTTACATCATTTTGATCTTTTTCCTTCAAAAACGGCCACCTTACGTGTTTTTCAACTCATTACGGCCCCCTTGTCAAACATCGAATCTTTACGTACCGTTCACAAAATGAATATCCACTATTTAATTTTCCTTAAAAAGTAACATTTACACTAAAGATACCTCATAAAAAAGGATGAGTGCTTTTGATTATTCGCATATGTATACGTAGATACGAGTCTATGGAATAGCAGCTTATCACTGTCATCATTCAAACAACAACCACACTTTTGGATCGGACAAGCTAGTTGATATGGACTAGCCATAAGTGGGTGGCAGTGATTATCACGGAAAGCATACAAAGAATCCAGAACCATTCGGATGTGTTTTCATTCCAAGAGAAGCGACAAACGCTTGGTACTCTTATGAAGGGGTTGTTCGTAAATGAATCTGTATGCATCAACTACATTGCTCTGGTCAAAACCCGTTCCAGAAGCATTGCAAACAATTGCCGAGTTTGGGCTAAATGGCGCAGAAATTTGGTCAGAACAAATTGATTTCCACCGTACGTCAATAAAAGAGATCCAACGAAAACAAATGGAATAGCCTCTTTCCTACACGTTCCATGCTCCGAGTTGGGACATCAATCAGATTTCCCTTAACCGAGGCGTTCGTGAACGTTCATTCGGTGAAATTGAACGTTCTTTTGAGCAAGCAGTACGCCTTAATGCCAAAAATGTAACCGTGCATCCAGGAAGACTAAGCTTACCTAATCATTGGTGCGCTTGGCATCAGGAACAACAGCTCATTGCAAGCCGTAAGTTAATTGGTTTTGCAAACAATTATGGGGTGACACTTTCGCTTGAGCTCATGGAACAAAAACCAAAAGAATTGATTGATTCACCAAAAAAAATGAACGCTTTATTAGCAGCAATTGGGCCTGACGTTAAAACAACCTTTGATGTAGCGCATATCCCACTTCATAAAGACGTGATTGAAGCCTATCAAGCTACGAACCGAATTGGCACAATTCATCTAAGCGATTCAACGAAAACGACGTATCATGTGGCGCTTGGGGATGGTGAGATTGATTTAGATCCGATAATTGAACTGTTGATCCGCACCCCCTTACCAATCGTATTAGAAGGCATGGACCTGAAGTTAGACCGAATGCTCCGTCGCCACTTAGCCTATTTGTCTCCTTATTTGGACACAGAAAGAGAGGACCAACATGCACTTCTTAGTTACAAATGATGACGGTATTTTTGCCCCAGGTGTAGCAGCACTAGTAGAAACCCTCCAACACTTTGGCGATGTGACCGTGATTTGTCCTGATCAAGAAAGCAGTGCCGTTAGCCATTCAATCACATTAAGACAGCCAGTTAAGGCCGCTCCGGTTACTATTTTTGGGCAGCATGTAAAAGCTTATGCGGTTAATGGGACACCTGCTGATTGCATCAAATTAGGCTTAGAAGTACTGTGCGAAGAGAAACCTAGCTTCGTTTTCTCTGGTATTAATATTGGTCCTAATCTCGGTCGTGATTTGTACTATTCGGGGACAATGGCAGGAGCTTCTGAATCTGTACTTCATCAAGTTCCAGCTATATCAATCTCCTTAAATAAGATGGAACAACCGATTAACTTTCAATACCCAAAAGATCTTTTTTACGAATTTCTTGAATTGCTGTTTCAACAAAAATGGGGTCAAGGATTGTTCTTAAACGTTAACCTTCCCTACCTCCAAAAAAAGTTGGTTAAAGGGTTTGCAGTTGTTCCTATGGATATGTCTATTACACGCTATCGCTATGTTGGGCTAAATGATCCACATGGAAATGTCTATTACTGGCTTAAAGACCACTGGAGTTTAATGCAGCTAAACAAATTTAAGAACGAAAGTGATTATTCAAAACTACGAGAAGGATATATCACCATTACGCCTATTGAACATAAACGTTCCAATCGTAAAGCAATCGGAAAATTTGAACGGATGTTTACAAAAAAACACGAACTTACTGGAGGAATTGATTCATGAAGCGAGCTTTAATTGGAGCATCTCTTGCTGCTTTTACTTCGTTTGGGTTAATGGGCTGCGGGGCAGATAACGTTCAAGAACAAATGAATACATCAGCAAATGGGGCAGCAAACAGCGATGCAATCGAGCAAGAAACCGGTTCGTTATCTTTTTATACTTCTCAACCCGATGCTGACGCAGAAGCGTTAGTTGAAGGTTTTAACGAAGCTTACCCTGATATCGATGTAAGCATTTTCCGCTCGGGTACTGAAGAAGTTGTCAGCCGTTTACTTGCAGAAAACGAAGCCGGAGCTATTCAAGCAGATGTACTTCTGCTTGCAGACAGCGTGACCTTTGAAGGGTTAAAAGAATACGACTTGTTAATGCCTTATGAGTCTTCCGAAATAAATGCCATTCCAAGCGATTTTATCGATCCTGACCATATGTATACCGGAACAAAGATCATGCCTACAGTGCTAGCTTATAATACAAATCTCGTTCAGGATATACCTACATCATGGGACGTCTTAACCTCCCCAGAATCATTCGGAAAAACGACAATGCCTAGTCCTCTATACTCTGGAGCTGCAGCATACAATACAGGCGTACTTAGTCGAACAGATGGGTTTGGCTGGGAATTCTTTGAAGCCCTCTCTGAAAACGAAGCGACGATTGTTCAAGGAAATGGAGGTGTCGTTCAGGCAGTCGCTGGAGGAGATAGCGCCTATGGCATGGTCGTTGACTTTGTTGCTGCGAATGCCAAACAGCAAGGTTCTCCAATCGACCTCATTTACCCTGAAGAAGGGGTACCAGTTATCACAGAACCAATTGGCATTACAGCAGAGACAGAGAATGAAGAAGCAGCCAAAGCATTTGTTGATTTTGTTTTATCTGCAAAAGGACAAGAGTTGAGTGTAGAAATTGGCTATACGCCCATTCGCGATGGAGTTGCTCCTCCAGAAGGTTTACAAAGTGCTGCAGACGTTGATGTATTATCAAGTGATCTTTCTGATTTGCTGAATACAAGAGAAAGCGACAAAGAACAATTCCGTACCATTTTTGGCGATCATTAAGATAGAGGTGAAGCAAGTTGATTGGTCAAATAAACAGGAGCCTACAAACGACTCCATTTTTTTCAAAAAAAAGAGTATACACATTTCTTCTTACTGTTCTCATTTTCTTCTTGTTTGTCTTACCGATTATTCGTTTATTTTCATTAAGTTTTTTTTCAGATGGGACATTTACATTCGCTAATTATATCGCTATCTTCGCTGAAGCAAGCACGTGGCGTATCCTTGAAAACACCTTTGTGATGGTGTTTGGTTCTACACTCTTAGCAATTGGCCTAGGCTTGTTTTTTGCCTGGGTTGTGGCTTATTCGGACATCCGTGGGAAAAAGCTGATGCAGTTGTTTATTCTCATTCCGTTCATCATTCCGTCCTATATTATCACCTTATCATGGACGCAGTTTATGGGGACAAACGGACTAGTGGGGTCTTTTCTAGGCTTGTTCTCCATTGATACACTCCCATTTAATCTTTACTCCATGAGTGGCATGATTTTTGTACTTGGCCTGTCCCACTTTCCCCTTGTGTTTTTGTTTACAGTCAATGTATTAAGAAAGATTCCACGGGATATGGAATGGGCAGCTCGCGCAAGTGGAGCAACCTCTCAAGACGTTTTCCGTAAGATTACGCTTCCCCTTGCACTCCCTGGATTAGCAGGCGGCGGCTTGCTTGCGTTTATCGCAAACTTAGATAATTTTGGCATCCCTGCCTTTCTAGGAATCCCAGCCAATATTACTGTTCTTAGTACAGCCATCTATCAAGAAGTAGTTGGCTTTGGTCCGTCTGCATTTGCCCGTGCTGCCACGCTTTCTGTTGTTTTATCCGTTTTCGCTTTACTTGGAACAATCATTCAGTGGCGGCTTGTACGCAAAGCAAAGCACACTGATACGGTAGACCAAGACTTTCAGCCTCGCTACCAACTAGGGCGCTTCCGTCTAGTGGCTGAAATCATGCTCTGGGGTTTCTTATTATGTATAACAATTGTCCCTTTCATTTCAATGCTTATGTCCTCTGTCATTCAAGCTTACGGATTGCCATTTAGATGGGACAATTTAACGTTATCACACTATCGATTTGTTTTGTTTGAGAACAATCGAGTGCAAGGGGCAATTGGAAACAGCCTCTTTCTTGCTAGTGTGACGACACTCATTTGTCTCGTACTTGGAACGGCTCTTGCCTATATGAGAGCAAGACAACCAAACGCGCTAAATCGGACACTAGAAGGATTTGTTGGTCTTCCTTATGCCTTGCCGGGGATGGTTCTTGGTCTGGCTATGATTTTTATGTGGTTAGAACCAATCCCAGGTTGGAACCCTGGCATCTATGGCACAATCGGTATTTTGTTAATCGCCTACATTACACGCTTTATGGTGTTACAAGTACGGGGAAGCTTTACCGCAATGGCACAAGTCGACCCCTTAATGGAAGAAGCAGCCCATCTGTTTGGCGCAAATGCTTTTGTCAAATGGAGGCGTATACTCACACCACTCCTACTCCCTGGTGTAGTAAGTGGCGCCTTCCTCGTCTTTCTCACTGCCTTAACCGAATTAACCGTTTCATCACTGCTTTGGTCAAGTGGATCAGAGACAATCGGACTTGTCATTTTCAATTTTGAACAGGCAGGTTATTCGACTCATTCAACTGCATTTTCAATGGTCATTGTAACAGGAATCCTTGCAACAATTGCTAGCTTATATATAGTGCAACACAGATGGAATAGGAGGTTAAAACATGGCAACTGAAATCAATGGCTTACGGAAAGCATTTGGTTCTTTTGAAGCGTTACGCTCCGTTTCCCTTTCCGTTCAACGTGGCGAATTCATCGCGATACTCGGACCCTCTGGGTGTGGAAAGACAACATTACTACGTCTAATTGCTGGGTTTGATCAACCAACAGATGGAGAGATCGTGATTAACGGAACCCAGGTCAGTGCAAAAACAAATGTGATTCCGCCAGAACAAAGAAACATCGGTATGGTCTTTCAATCATTTGCGTTATGGCCACATCTCAACGTACAAGAACAGGTTGAATTTCCCTTACGACATCATCCATATACACCAAAAGAGATGAAAAAACAGTATAAAGACCGAGCTGAGGAAGTATTAAAACTCGTCGGCCTCGATCATTTAGCTAAACGGATGCCAAATGAACTATCCGGTGGACAAAAGCAACGGGTCGCACTTGCACGAGCCTTAGCCCACCAGCCTGCGCTCCTCCTTATGGACGAGCCATTAAGTAGTTTGGATGCAGAACTACGTGAAGACATGCGCAAAGAAATCCAAAGCTTACACCGTTTAACAAGAAGTTCAATTATCTATGTAACACATGACCAAGGCGAAGCGCTTGCGATGGCCGATCGCATCGTAATTATGAAGAACGGGCAAATTGAACAAGTTGCCACGCCAGAAGAAATTTTCCTTTATCCAGAAACAAGCTATGTAGCAAGTTTTGTTGGTAAAGCAACGATGATAGAGGGCACATGGGAGGGCGCGTTTTTCCGACCAAACGCCGCCCCTACGATGAGCTGGGAAGGAGAAGCAGTCGCTCCAGCGTTTAAACAACATCAGCAATACCCGGTTAGACCAGATGAATGGGTGATCAACCAAGATCAAAGAGGCATTGAAGCAACCATTCATCATGTACTTTATCAGGGGCGGGAGATTCATTATACGGTACAAATAGAGAATGCGATTATCAACGTTATTAGCCCTATCGTCGATCGCTATGCGATCGGCGAGAACGTTTACTTACACAAGCAAAAACGCATCACACACCCAAAAGCACATATCGGCTAAATAATTACAAAAGCGTGTAATTGCATCTTCCTTTTAGCAATTACGCGCTGTCTCCTTTAAATCGATTGCTATATTCACTACATAAACTCCGTAGACTACCAATCCATGATCCGTAAATTAAAGCAACCTTCACTTTTGGCGATTCTTTTTCTCATTCCATAGCCGAACCGACCTCGATATTCATCAATTATTCATAACTACGAGCAGCGGAGTATATTCTGAAAATGATGTTACTCTGACTACTGATAGTTACAGCATCGTTACAATTCGAAATTAAACCTTTCTCCTCTACATAAAATGAACGCTACATACAGATGCTACGAAAAGACTTTAAAACAATTTAGTTTTTATTTGAATAAGTAAAAAGATCAATGAAACTAGTAAGCATAAGACAATAGTACGCTCGAGATATACATCCTCTATTTTTGCACCAGAGGAGTAGTTTGGTACGAGAAGGATTCCAATCGACTAGAATATGTAATAAGAAAAACTGCTGATAAGTTGGTATCAAAATGAGATATAAACAATGGCTGGTTATAGGTATGGGAAGCATTTTGATTGCGGTGTTGGCTCACGCTTTCTTCTTCTATGAATGGATGAACAACCGTTTTATGGTTGGTCCAAACGATGGTCTTGGACAGATAGTTCCTTTTAAACACTTTTTATATAATCAATATAAAAAAGGAGAATTCTTTTATTCTTTTCAGTTTGGAATAGGTGGGGGCATCTATGCTCAGCTTGCTTATTATTTTTCAACGAGCACCATCTTCTATATAACCTGTCTACTCGTTTATTTGGGGGAAGCAATTGGTTTTTTCAATCGAGTTGACCCTGTATTCTGGGGGCAGGCAGCAGTATTTATAAATACAATCAGACTTTCACTTGTTTTAGTAATTGCAACCTATGTATTTCATTACATGAAGATCGCTTTGCCGTACGCTTTTTTTTCAGCTTTCCTTTACGGGGTAAGCATAATGTACTTCGGACACGCTATATATTGGGAATTTTTCACGGATTGCTTTTTGTGGCTGCCCCTACTCGTGTTGGGCGTCGAAAAATTAATCAGGGAAGAAAACCCTTTTTGGCTTGTTTTGGCTATGAGTCTAACACTGCTTAATAATTTTTATTTCGCTTATGTAAATTTCGTTTTCATCAGCCTATATGTTCCTGCACGTTGGTTGATTCAACTACCAGAGGATCGCCTCTCCTTTCAAAAACAGCTTGGACACTATGTACTGATCGTGCTTTTGAGTTTTATGATTGGGGCAATCGCTTTTATCCCCGCCGTTAGTGGTTTTTTAAACAACTACAGACCTGAATTTACTGGGTCGATCAGTCTTTTTGAATTACACGACAACATCCTTTATGAAAGCAGGTACCTGCTTTTACCTCCACTATTTGTGCTCTTTGTATTTATAAAAAATCTATATCGAGACAAAACGTTCCTTCTTTTTACATCTATAGCGCTGTTATTTGTTGTTTTCCATTACAGCCCCTTTATCGCCAGTGCATTTAATGGTTTCTCTGCGCCCCAGTTCCGGTTTGAATACATTGGAGTTTTTGCAATCAGTGGGGCAGTGGGAAAAGGGCTGACACATCTAAAACATGCAACAAACACCCAGCTAATTTTAGGAGGAGCGGGTCTTTTCACTATCTACATGTTAGGTAATTTCTTTGATGAGCGAGTTACGTTCTCCTTGACACCTCCTAACCATGTTTTTATCTTTGCCCTTTGGGCGGCTGCTATCGGCGCATCCTTACTGTCGATTCGAAAATCAGCGCGCCGCCTTAACCTTCTTTGTGTTGTTATGGTTTTATTTCATTTAGTTCTTGTTAATTCAGGAGCACGATTGATCTTTTCTGAAACCGGGTTCATTCCTTCGCATTCGTTTATGACAAGTAGAAAATATCATTCGGACGAACAGTCTTCTCTTATCCATCAAGCATTAGATGAAAATAGAAGCTTGTTCGCGCGAACAGAGTGGATGACGGACACACGAAACAATACGCCTCTTATTCAAGGCTTTTATGGAAACAGCGCTTATTCCAGCGTACTTAATGGAGACATTTTGCGTTTCTATTATGACGACTTAGAAATAGATATGGGTCGAGAAAGCGTCAGCCGCTTTTCTGGGTTTGGCGACCGTACGCATCTACATAGCCTAATGCAAGTACAGTATAAGTTGGTAGATAAATACAGGCAGACCCCAATTCCGTATGGATTCCGGCCGCATTCTGAAAATGAAGGGTATATTCTTTATGAAAACAAACATGTTCTTCCCTTTGCGAGAGCGACTTCAATTACTTTTCAGGAAAAAGATTTAAATCGATTTAGTCCGTTGGTACGAGAACACGCAATGCTTAAGGGGATTATTTTAGAGAATGGAGAAGCAAATGGTCAAGTTGAGGATTTGTATAATTTAATGGAAACAGCGCAAATAACGGCTATCGGCGGGACGTATGAGAAAGAGACGTTACACATAACGGAAAACGTAGGCGGCATTGATATCACTATCGGGGAACGCAGAGAAACGGAAATCGATGATTATTTTTCTTTCTTTTTACAGAACCAATCAAAGACAGCACCGCTTTTTACCCTTAAAATCAATGATTACGAAACCACGCGCAAGTCGAGAAGTTCGGTTTACAAAACAGATATCAATGCGATCACAGTTCGTATCCCGTCAAATAATGTCATCTCTTTAAGGGTACCAAAAGGCAACTATACACTTAAAAATCTAGGTCTGCGCAGCGAGTCTTATCAAGTGCTGCAAGAAGCGTATGAGCGAGATCATATCAAACAGATAGATGTGGAGGTTGATGGAAGAAATATACATGTAAACTATGATAATACAGTACATGACACCTACTTGGCTCTTCCTATTCCATATGAAAAGGGATGGGAAGTAAAAGTAAATGGAAAAAAACAACCGCTACAAAAAGTAAATTATGCGTTTCTCGGGAGTACGCTTTATGAAGGGGTAAACGAGATCACTTTCTCTTATTTGCCCCCCTATTTCCGATTGGCTGTCACGCTAAGCTCCCTCGGCTTGCTCGGTGCAGGAGGATGGTTAAGACACTATCGCCAGAAGAGAAGACCCCAATAGCTCAACCAATATGTCCGAAGTAACGACAGGTTCTCTTCTAATACGTATAATGTACATTAAAAATCTGCTATCGTTTAAAACCTTTTTAAATGTTGTTAAGGACGCCGCCGTAAACCACGTTTTCTTGAAGATTAAGTTCGCGAAATGGTAAAGTTAAAGAAAAATTTTTAAGGAGTTCTCTAATGTCAATATGCACTAAACTAAATCTTAATAAGTACAAAAATATGGTTGTGATCAATCAACCCGAAGATTATGATCTATTTCCAGGAAATGTAACCTCATTATCTACAGAACATGACGCAATTTTTATTTTTGTAGAAACGATAGAAGAGATGATTTCGTCCATACAACGTATTAACACTCAACAACCTTTATTGGAAAAAGGCTATCTATATTTCGCTTATCCGAAAAAAGGCAATAAACGCTATGAAACGTTTATACATAGAGACGAAATTTTTCCTGCGTTAAACGTTGGTAAAGACGGTTTTGTAGGGAATAGTGACCTTAAATTTTCACGTATGGTTAGCATGGATGAAGTATTTACTGTAGTAGGATTAAAACGTGAAAATAAGAGATCAAAAAAATCATCAGCTGCAAGTCAATGCGTGGCAGACTATGAGCAACATATCAAGGATGTTAAAGGACTGCTTGCTAAATATTCAGATGAGCTTCAATTTTATCAGGGCTTAACTCCAGGTTACCAAAAAGACTGGGCTCGCTACATTTTTTCTGCTAAACAACAGGAAACAAGGGATAAGCGCCAACAACAAATGATTAACATCCTCTCCCAAGGGTACAAGTCCGTTGATTTATATCGAAAAGAAAAAAAGTAATCCAATATAGTTTTCATTCGGGAATAGTTCTTCCACACCATTAAAAAGGCCCAGAAAACAGTTCTGAGCTTTTCTCTCGTGCTTGAATTATATATAAATTTATTCCTTATTTTGCTAGTGAGCCAGTTCGTCTTTGGTTCTGCATCGCAAACTATCAATGCTATTTTGGCGTCGCTGGCTTTTTTCGTCGATATGCTGCTTATCATCTGAACTTAATTTTCCTGAACTTTTCCAAAATCTATAGAGATAGCATTTGAAATATACTTACGTACCTACCAGCTTTAAGACCCACTTCTTAAAATCCAAAACCCGTGCATATTCTGGTTGATTATTTGTACCGGCAATAATGAGTGGCGAAACGGAATCTTCTTTATGAAGGGATCCATGAGCTGCTCCTCCTACGTGGGTCGGCGTATGATCTCCAATAAACTCATACCTTGGTTTTGCATCAACAATAACATAACGCCCTTCGTGTGAATGGAGGGCACCGTGAAGTCGCGCTAATGCATCGGGATAGTCGCCGTAAGTAATTATGTCTTGGTCATTCACGGTGAGATCTAAAAGCGATATGTCCCCTTCTATATCCCATGTCTGTCCATACGAATCGGTATAGTTTCCGTTCGGAGAAAAAGATAACAATTGGTTGGACCCTTCAGCCGCCACATAATTCATTTCTTTTTCTTTCCACGAAATAAAACCGATTCTTGGATCTTTTTTTAACTGTGATACGATCTCCGAGAACGCAATCCCATTGTCTAATAGGTTAATGTAGGCCATTCGAGCATTTACAGCTAGTACCACTTGATCTCTCTCTTGGACCTTGTCTCCAGGGTTCCAAACGGCATACTGCGCCAATAAGTCGTTTAAATCTATAAGGGCACTGTCATCGTCACTGCTAACCTTAGACTGACCGCTATCCCCATACACAATCCAAGTTGCCTTTTGAATCGCTTCTTTCCATGTCGGATAAGTATTTAAAATCTTTTGCAGCTCTTTATCGACCGCTTCAATTTCTTTAAGCACCATTGGTCCCCTTTTATGAACCGGTCTGTCCAAGTTAGGAAAGTAAGCAAGCGTAAACGAGGGCAATTGATTTTCTTGGATCATATAAACAAGTTCATTTGCCGAAAATTCATCATTAATACCTATATTTTTCCAAATTTTATTGGAGTAATCACTATTAGAATTCCATTGGGAGAAACCACCTAACGATAACAGTGTCGGTCCATTGATATTTACATTTTCAGGAAGAAGATTCAGCCATGCGGCAAGCCTAGGGATCGTTAAGTAACCTGGGCTGTTTCCGCGATATATAAGTCCATTAATCGAGGCCGATTGGATACGTTCGTCCTCTAGTTCTTCGTAAATGGTTGAGACATTTTGGCTTAAATGGTCCTCATTCAAACGGATCAAGCTATCCCTTGCCATTTGTTTGATCCCAAGTGCCCATACTTCGCTCGGTCCACTTCCATAATTAACAAGGCGTTCTTCATCTTGCCTGTACCAAGCCAGTGCAGGTATTTTATGCTGATCGGCATATGTTCCAGTTAGTAACGTGCTATCAACTGTAACTGACATTGTAGGGTAAGAACTAACGATTTCTGAATAATAGTGCCCGTGATCGATTAAGAATTCAAAAGCTGGCGCTTTCCCCTCTTCAATTGCTTTTTGTAAAGGCTCGTCCATAAGTGAATCAATTAGCAAGAATAAGACTGGTTTCCCCTCTGAATGGATGCTTGCTTCCGTTAAATCCTTCGTTGGTGTCGTTAATCCAACAAAATAAAAGCCCCCAAAAAGTAGAAATAGAATAAGTATAATAACCTTCTTCATAAATAGTATCCACTCCTGAAAATATTCTTTAGAAACCCAAGTCATGCTTAATCTCGCTAAGTATGTCTGTGCCTCAATTTTTTATGAGACACTTATTTTACTCTGAACATGAGTATTTAATACGGAATGGAAAGCTTTTATCCAGAAAATGACACTGTCTTAAGTACATTTTAGTTCCCAAGGCTAGGCCGCTGATTTTGGGCAACGTGATCGTCATTAGCTAGATAGTTGATCGCTATGATACCGATGAAAGGGTATACAAAAGCAGTAACCACTCGTGCAGTAAAGCTTCTATTGACTTGATACAAGAAAAGCGCGTAATTGACTATCTACCAATTACGCGCTTCCCAGCACTTAAAAAACATTATTAAGCTTCCAATACCCTTTATTTAGGTTAAACAAGATTATTTCCTCTGATAATTATTAATTAGAGCAATACTATTTTCCTGCAGTCAAGGTATTCATTTTGATTATCAACATTCTCCATACTTGAAACTTTCGGTATCCCACGGTTTACGAATTCATGGTCAAGTTCTTCAATCGCAAAATACTCATGTTCATTGTTTGCCACATTCCCAACTTCCATTAAATCGATTGTTTTTCCGTTTGCTAGCTCAATCTCATAAAAGAATCTTCTTGTTTGTTGGGAAAAGGGCCGGTACGAACCTTTTCCATGGACGCCCGTATGAACGTTTGTGACCTCTTCATATGAAT
The DNA here is from genome assembly GCF_002019705.1 of Shouchella patagoniensis. Classification (GTDB taxonomy): domain Bacteria; phylum Bacillota; class Bacilli; order Bacillales; family Bacillaceae_D; genus Shouchella; species Shouchella patagoniensis. The sequence goes on from NZ_KV917377.1 coordinate 2,694,790, forward strand.
ACTCATTCCCTTGCGGATGAAGAGAGGAATAATCAATGACTTTCTCATTGGTGATAACCCTCACACCAAAGAAAATGACGTATAACAAGAGAATGTTGCCACCACAAACAGCAACCACGAAGTACTTCTTCTTAGTTGAGAAACGAGAGCTCTTTCGCGTTCTTCTTTTTCTAGGGCCCTTTGTCAGAACTTCAAATAAACCAATAATAAGGAGAAACGGATAGAGTAAAATATGAATAGAAAACGGATAGTTAAAAGTCCATAATACATAGTTTTCAGGCACCAGTACGGTTTCTTGTGCTTTCACAATAAACAAATACATAATTAACGTAAAAAGCATATTGGCAACGATTGAGACCGTAAACAGTAGAATAGTCCGTATTGTCTTTTTCTTCCCAGTTCAAACCTCTATTCACTTAACGATTACGAAACCCTGCTAACCCATGATTCGTAAAATAATGAATTAATGCAGCCATTTCTTTAGGTGATTCTTTTTTTCCGTTAGCGAGCCAGCTTTCAATCACATCAATTCCTCCACTAACAACGAGCAATGGAATGTACTCCGACAACTTTCCACGTAAATGGAATTCATCAATCCATTTCCCCATAATAACGGTATGTGTTAACTCCATTACTCTTTTCTTAAACGTTGTATCACCATTCTTACTTAGGAGAATCTGACAAAGATCACTTTTGTCGGCAACATATTCAAGTATTTTTTCCGTCATTTGTAATACTTCTTCTTCTTTCTTAAAATTGTATTGGTTTAACGTTTGGTACATATCATCTACAATCTCTTCGCTAATTTTGTCTAGCAGGTCAGATTGGTCCGTGTAGTGACTATAAAAGGTGGACCGATTAATATCTGCTAGCGCGCATAGTTCTTTCACCGTTACTGCCGAGATCGGTTTTTCTTTTAATAATTGAATCAAGCAATCTTTTAAAACCATCCTCGTATATTTCTTTCGCCTGTCCATTTTCTCTGGCATTTCTTTCACAACCTTTTTTTGATTTTATCCAACAGTCATGAATGAAGTGTTGCGAAGCTAACAGATTCTAAACAACTGTTTGTTGTTTCTCCAACACTGTGTATATATACTATTAAAGGAAATAGTAAGAAAGTCAAGATGGGGTGAGAACTGAATTGTTTATCAATAAAATCATTCAGCATAAACGAGCCATCGTGCTTGTTTTTGCTGTTGTAACCGTTATTTCAATTGTATCGCAATTTTTTGTATCAATAAATTACAATATGGTGGATTATCTCCCAGACGATGCTCCCTCTACTGAAGCGCTAGAACAAATGGAAGCTGAATTCTCTGGCACCATGCCTAATACAAATGTTCTCGTTCGAGATATTTCCGTTCAAGAAGCATTGGACTACAAAGAACGTTTAAGCCTAATTGATGGCGTAACCGATGTCATGTGGCTCGATGATATGGCGGATACCCGCGTTCCACTTGAGGTCCTCGACTCTGACTTAGTTGAATCCTATTACAAAGATAGCCACGCTTTGTTTTCGTTAACGATTTCAGCCGGAGAAGAAGTGAATGCAACTGAAGAGATTTACGAGTTAATTGGTGAAGAAAATGCTGCTACAGGGGAAGCTGTTAACACGGCAACCTCTCAAAATATGACGAGTTCTGAAACATTTTACGCTGCCGCCCTATTAATTCCAATCATTATTATTATCTTAGTCGTATCAACGAAATCATGGGCCGAACCCATTTTCTTTTTAACAGCAATTGGTGTATCCGTATTAATTAATTTAGGAACAAATATATTCTTAGGCGAAATTTCCTTTGTCACTCAGTCAGTGGCACCTATTTTACAATTAGCTGTCTCTCTCGACTATGCAATCTTTTTACTTCATAACTTTTCCGATGAATTAAAACGGGGTGAAACACCGGAAAAAGCGATGGCCAAAGCAATGAAATCATCGTTCCCTGTTATTTTCGTCAGTGCCGTAACAACCTTTTTTGGTTTTATGTCTCTCATGTTAATGGATTTTGAAATTGGCGCAGACCTTGGTCTAAACCTAATCAAAGGGATTGTCTTAAGCTTTATTTCCGTAGTTGTCTTTTTGCCTGCCTTAACATTATTTGCATACAAGTGGATTGAAAAAACACAGCATAAAAGTCTTGTTCCGAGTTTTAAAGGAATTGGTTCGAAAATACTTAAATTTCGAGTCCCTGCTCTCGTCCTTGTATTTGCATTAATTGTACCTAGTTTTCTAGCCCAAAGCAGCACCTCTTTCACATACGGATTAGGTGATTTGCCTGAAGACACGAGAGCTGGGGCAGATGCCAAGATGATTGAAGAGACATTTGGACAGTCAACACCTATCGTGCTACTAGTGCCGAACGACGATATTGCTAAAGAAAATGAACTGGCAGATGAGATTAAAGCATTGCCTCATGTTGACTCGGTTGTGTCCTATGCGACGATGATTGGGACCGTCATTCCTGCTGACTTTCTCGATGAGACTGTGACAAGTGAATTTCAATCGGAAAACTATAGCCGTATTATGGTGTATACGAACGCTGGAGTTGAGGGAGACATTCCCTTTCAACTCGTAGAACAAACGCGGGAACTCGCTCACTCTTATTACGGTGATGAGGCATACAGCCTTGGTGAGAGCGTAACGCTTTATGATATGAAAGAGACGGTCAGTAAAGACAATCAAGTCGTTAATACAATGACCATTATTACGATTGCGATCGTATTAATGCTTACATTCCGGTCGTTCTCTATTCCAATTATCTTACTGCTTACGATTCAAGCGGCTGTCTGGATTAATTTATCCGTTCCGTACTTTACGAACGACTCCCTCGTATTTGTCGGCTACTTAATTGTTAGTACGGTTCAATTAGCTGCAACAATTGATTATGGCATTCTTTTAATGGAGACGTATAAGCATCATCGCCAGCACATGCCAGCTTACGCGGCAATGAAAAAAGCATTAGACGAAAAGATCTTCTCGATTATTATCTCTGCTGCGATTTTATCGAGCGTCGGATTTATTTTATGGTTTACATCAACCAATCCAACCGTGTCTTCCATTGGATTACTACTTGGAAGAGGCGCTGCTCTTGCTTTTTTACTCGTCGTCTTTTTCCTACCAGCTATGTTGTTGCTTTCGGATAAGTTGATTAAAAAGACAACCCACAAAGCCAATTTTTATGAGGAGGAGTAACGAATGAAACAAAAAACAACGCTGCTTCTTGCCGTTGCCGTACTAATACAGCCCACACTCCACGTAAGTGCAAATACAAACGAAGGAACCATTTCTTCTAAAGACGAAGTGATTTATGCAAACTTGCAAACGAATGGCAGCGTCGATGAACTATATGTAGTCAATGCTTTAGACGTTGAGGAAGAAGGAACGATTCTAGACTATGGCGCGTATGACCAGATCACAAACCTAACTGATTTATCCGAGATCACGCAAAATGACAATGAAATTGAATTAAACGTACCGACAGGCATGTTTTATTATCAGGGCAATCTTGAACAACAATCACAGCTTCCTTGGGCGTTCGAGATTACGTACGCATTAAACGGTGAACAACTTGACGGAGCTGACTTACTTGGAAGAGAGGGCGAACTTGAATTAGCCATTCAGGTTACACAAAACGAAGACATTGATCCCGCCTTCTTTGAAAATTACATGCTGCAAATTTCCATTCCGCTTAATAGCCAAAAGTTTAGTGACATTAACGCACCAGAAGCAACGATTGCTAACGCTGGTCAAAACAAGCAACTTACTTATACTGTCATGCCTGAAGAAGAAGCAGATTTCACCTTAACTGCAACTGTCTCTGACTTTGAATTTGAAGGAATTGAAATAGCGGCTCTCCCTTCTTCATTTGCGATTGATTCACCGGACACTGAAGAATTAACGGGAGAATTTGATTCTTTGACTGGAGCCATTTCTGATTTAACAACTGGTCTTGGTGATCTGCACGAAGGTCTGAACGGCTTATCTTCTGGGTTATATCAACTTAAGGAAGGTTCCAGTAACTATCAAGCAGGGATGAGCGAAACCGCTGGTGCTGGCAGTGAACTTGTTTTTGCATCAAGTGCGATTAAACAAAGCTTAAATGATTTAAACGAGGGACTCCAAGGGGATAGCATGGAAGCAACCGATTTCGATCTCGATATTGGGCTAGATGATGAATTGTTTGATGCCCTTAGTCAATTTTCAGGCGGCATGACTGAAATAGGCAGCGGGATTGAGGAATTAAGTACGAATTATGAGCAGGCCTACAATGCTCTAAAAACAGAGATTGACGACATTCCTGATCATGATATCGCGGAAGAAGACATTCAACAATTATATGAAAACAATCCTGATTCTGAAACTGTAGACATGTTAGTTGAAACCTATGCCGCTTCAAAAAGCGCAAAAGGAACGTTTGAGGCAGTAGATGAGGCTTTCGCTGCTGTGGCCCCAGCTCTTGCAGAAATCAAGACATCCGTTTTACAAATAGGAGAAGGAATTGATGCGTTTTCTTCTTCGATTGAAGAAGCTCTTAGCGAAATGGAAGACATTGACTTTGGTGCTGGTCTAGATGAATTAAAGAACGGCATAGATGAACTAGCAACACAATATGGGTCGTTCCATAACGGGTTAAATGAATATGCCAACGGTGTAAGCGAGCTTTCTGGCGCTTACGATGAGATTCATTCTGGCATTGAAGAGTCAGCGGGTGGCACAAATGAGTTATCCTCTGGTCTATCTGAAGTGCACCAAGGCATGGGAGAACTTGAGAAAGCAACCGCAGAGATCCCAGACGAAATGCAAACCGAAATCGATGAAATGATCGCACAATATGACAAATCAGATTATGAGGCGATCTCCTTTGTTTCACCCGAAAACAATGACATTGTCAAAAACGTACAGTTTGTGATCCAAACCGAAAGTGTAAAGCTAGTGGAGAATAACGAAGAAGCAGATGACGATGAAGACGAACCAAGTATATGGCAGAGGTTTTTGCAGCTGTTTAATTGGGGTTAAAAATGAAGGAAGCCCTCTTACCTTTTGGTAGGAGGGCTTTTTTTGTCTTTGAGTCAGGTTCATTCGTTATGTTGGTGTCCTGCAGTTAACATATATCGCTCTCGATACAGGATTATACAATAAGTTCTTTTCAAATGGAGAATGATATATAGTAGAATTGCATTCCTCATCAAATCGAAACCTTATAGCGAATTAATTGGTACAGTTTGCTCAAAAAACAGACTAATGGTACGATTCAATTCGTCTACAATAAAGGAACTTGAGAGAAAAGAGATGACTACATATGGAACTATCACTTCTTGTTTTTTCTTTAATTGGCATTTTCATTGGAATTCTTTCTAGTATGTTTGGCTTTGGTGGGGGCTTTGTTGTTGTTCCTATTTTATTCGCATTCCTGCCTGATACCATCCCATCAAATTATTTAATGCATACAGCTATCGGTACATCCCTCGCTGTAATGATTATCAATTCTTTTAACTCAACCATAAACCACGCAAGAAAAGGAAACGTAACTTGGTCGGTATTCAAACGATTGGTTGGATCGATTGCAGTAGGGTCTTTACTAGGTGGCCTCATCGCTGTTTTTATTAATAGCGAGGTTCTTCGAATTGCTTTTATCAGTTTGTTGGTTTATGTCCTCATCAGCAATAGCTTGAGAAAGACGTTTACAAAAGAAATCGATACACCTTTTCGTCTTCCGAAACCAAGATCAAGTGCTTTTGTTGGAACAGGAATTGGCTTTATCTCAACCTTGTTAGGCATTGGCGGAAGCGTCATGACCATTCCTTATCTTCGAAAAAAAGGAATGCGTATGCTAAATGCGGTTGCTCTTGCTACGCCATTAGGTTTGCCAATAGCCATTGTAGGCTCTGCCACCTATTTAATGACGGGCTTACAAGCAGAAGGAATGCCTTCTTCGACAATCGGGTTCATTTACCTCCCTGCACTTGTTGGATTTACAATAGGCGGATTTTTTGGCGTACCAATCGGAAGAAAATGGGCACAACAATTGCCAGATTCACTCTTTTCAAAATTTTATTTAATCTTGCTGTTTATTGTTGTCGTTCTTATGATTATTGGCTAGGGTTCAAGTGCGAGAGCCTCTAATAAAGGTTCTTGCATAAAAAGGAAACGAAAAACGCAAATTATTGAGCTTGCCATACAGTTCATTATCACAAATTCAAATACATTTATTACAAGCAAATGAAGGAGAATACAGATGAGCAGACGCGTTGTTGTTACAGGATACGGGGCTATTAGCCCATTAGGCAGTTCAGTTGATCGTTTATGGGAAGCCATTCAAGGAGGTCAATCAGGTATTCGCTTCCTTGAAGATGATGCATATGCTGCGATGCCTACAAAAATCGGTGGGATTGTATCTGATTTTGATCCAGAATACTACTTTGAAAAGAAAGAGGTCACGAAATACGACCGCTTCATTCAGTTTGCATACGCAGCATCGAAGCAAGCTCTTGAGCAATCAGGTTTGAATAGAGAAGAGATTCCTTTAGAACGATTTGGCGTATATGTTGGATCGGGTATCGGTGGCATTGATACAACAATGGAGAACCATTCGAATTTACAAGAACGCGGTCCCAGACGCGTGTCCCCTTTCATGGTGCCGATGATGATCAGCAATATGGCTACAGGTCTCATTGCGATTAAAACCGGGTTTAAAGGAACAAGCTTTTCTCCTGTTTCGGCATGCGCAACAGGCAACCATGCCATCGGAGAAGCGTTTTTAAACATTAAGCATGGATATTCAGACGGCATATTGGCTGGTGGCGCTGAAGCATCTATTAACCCTTTATCTTTTGCAGGTTTCTCAAAAATGAGGGCAATGTCCACAAATAATGGAACACCTAGTCAAGCAAGCCGCCCATTTGATAACGCTCGTGACGGATTTGTTATGTCTGAAGGAGCTGGGATCGTCATGCTTGAGGAATATGAGCATGCCAAAAAACGCGGAGCACACATACTCGGAGAAATTGTGGGCTATGGCTCCACAACAGATGCTTTTCATATCACTTCGCCTAACTATGATGGTGCGTCTCGAGCAATGCGCCTAGCTGTTGATATGGCAGGAATACAAAAAGAACAAATCTCTTACATTAACGCTCATGGTACAAGTACGCCAGAAGGAGACCGTTCGGAAACAAACGCCATTAAAGACTTATTTGGTGAACACGCCTATCAATTAAAGGTTAGTTCAACAAAGTCGATGACTGGTCATCTCTTCGGTGCAGCCGGAGGGTTAGAAGCAATCATCACGTTAAAAGCGGTTGAAAATGGTATCTTACCGCCTACAATTAATTACACCAATCACGATCCGGACTGTGATTTAGATTATGTCGCAAATAAGACCCAAGAACAAAAAGTCGATTATGCCCTTTCCAATGGATTTGGCTTTGGAGGGCATAATGCAGTCCTAGCCTTTAAAAAGTTTTCTAATGAGTAAAGTATCCAGGTGTTACTAAAACAAGGACTGCACAACGCGCAGCCCTTGTTTTGGTGTATCTACTTACGTATACAAACACTTTTTATAATTTACGAGCACCATTACCATGGCGACGAGTACATAAAGTATGGAGGTAATCGTAAGCATATGAAGTACATTTCCCACCTGAATGGCAATTGAATAATTAAAAAGTTGATGAATGATAATTGGAATTATAAGGTTTTTATTTATGTTATAAAAGGCAGTGATGATAATGGATACTGCAACAATCCCACCTAAGAAACAAATGATATATTGTACCAACTGCAATCCAGTGAATCCTGAGATAAGCCACAACGGCAAATGCCAAAACCCCCACAATATTCCAATAATTAGAGCTGATTTTAATGGACTAACTCGTTTTTGCAATTCATTTAATACAAATCCCCTCCACCCTAATTCTTCCCCTAGTGGTCCAAGAATGAAATTGTAGCCAAATAAAAGAAAAAGCGAAGCCCATGAAGCAGTCAATTGTTCGGATATTGGTACATTCCATACGATATATGATAGGAAAAGTACACCTATTAATAAGAGGCTTTGAATGCAAACCACACAGACTACCGTTAATACACTCAATTTTTCCCTAAATTGACTTTTTATATAGTTCCATAAGTTTCTATGTGGATAGATTTTACGAAACATCAGCACAAAGACAAATGTAGCAGACCATGATGATAAGACGATTAGTACTTCTACTGCAGGTTGAGCGTTTAATCCATACATCGTCAGTCCTATCACTAGAATAAATCCATATAAAGCAATGTACGTCCAGAAAACATATCTTTTTAGCATTTGATACAAACGATCACCATCCTTTATTAAAAAAAATCAATGGAATCACAATTCCATTGATTTTAAACGTAAACGATGGTGTAACACCCAGGTCAATAAATCTTTAGCAAGATGCTCATTGTTCTTTAACAGGAATATAGATCTCTAAAAAGGCTCGTTCTTTTTTATCAAGATATGTAATAAGACGGGTATTCACAAAAGCCATTCCCTTTGGTTTAAGACCACGCTCATTCCCCCACTCTAAAGTCGAAGCAAACACCTTATCTTTAATGTCGTTGTCTCCATTTCCATACCTTCCATCTTCAACAATCGTATAGATACATTTAGAATGTTGTAAATAGGATCGATGTTCCTCTCTAGCATTTGATTTTTGCTTTTCGACAATATACATCTTAGAATCAATAAATCCATCTTGATTAAACGTAAATGCTCTCATGATTTTGCTAAGAATATCATCCTTCTTCAAATCCATACTCTTCAGTATCAAGGGATACTCTAAAAAGGAATAAAAATCAGAGAACTCCCCTAGTACTTCATAAAGTGGGAGATCCCTTATGGAACAGTTATTTAAATATTTGTTTATTTCTTCACAAAATGCCTTTGTCTCCTTTATCTTTTGGAGCATATGCTGATTATTCCGGATCGTCTTCTCTAATTGGTCGGCTTTTATCTCTAATAAATGTTCCAGTTCATGTATGGCTCTTCCCTCTTGTAAATCTCTCACTTCTCTCATCGATAAGTTTCTCTTTTTATAAAAGTCCGCCACCATTAGTGTATACATATCCTTGTTATCAAATTGCCGATAATTATTTGTTTCACTTTGATTTGGTTTAACAATTCCAAGTTCCTCGTAATACCTTAGCGCATCTCTTGATGCACCAAGAATTTCTCCTAATTGACTTGTTCGATATGTATTCCTATTCATTCCATCTTGACCTCCTCAAAGAAATACGTTTGATCTCTATTTCTAACCCTCCAGTTCGAACGTATTCTCTATTTTACAGGTCTTTATTCGTACTTGCAGTGATTTTCCCCTTAAAAATGGTCATCTCCGGTTTAATGCGTCTCGCTACCACTTCTGCAGTGGAATCGGCTTTTGCGAGTATAAAATTTGCTTCCTCGTCCTCTCTCAGCCATTGGACCCTACCTTCTTTTGTTATAGCTGCCTTGCCCTGGGTGATGTAGTTTAAGCTTTGTGCTAACTCCCATTCATCACTCCATCTCGATGCTTCTGCTAGACGGCTTACTCTTTCAATGAGATCTCCATTCCCAAATGGGGACCATAGATCAAAGATGTTATCGCAGCCCACAGATACATGGACGCCTCGCTCCATTAGAAATCGGACAGGAGGAAAAGGTCTGCTTATTGGTACACTTGTAACAATGGTGATTCCTGCTTTAGCTAACAAATCAGCTGTCTCTTTCAGTTGGTTAAGTGGAACATCTGCTAGGCCAAAGGCATGACTAATGAACACATCCTTTTTGAGATCGGTCTCGATAACCAGTTGAGCTAGCCGTTTCATTGTAAAGGTCCCCAAATAATCCGCATCATGCAAATGCAAATCAATACCTACGTCAAATTCGTCTGCCAATTGGACCATCGTCTGTAACGATTCCTCTATATTTCCGTCAACGGAAGCTGGATCGACTCCACCTATATAGTGAACCTCTTTATACGTTAGTGCTTTTCTTAGAAGCTGGATCGTTTCATCACGTAATAAACCGTGTTGAGGAAAAGCAACGATTTCTACGTCTACTTTATCCTCAAATGTTTGGATGGCTTCAATAACTTCATCTAAATGGGTAAGTCCAATCTCTGGATAAATATCCACATGTGTTCGCAAATGAGTCACCCCATTTTCAACATAAATATCGAGGAGTTTTTCCGCTCGTTCCTTTATCGTTGTATCTAGGCGAGGGAGAATGTTCTTCTCCATTTCAAAGCGTTCAAAAATTGAATTCACTTTCTTTACCGGGCGCCACATCTCTCCAAGTAACGTCTTATCTAGGTGGCAATGCTTTTCTACTAAGGAAGGTAATAAGAGAAGTCCTTTTCCTTCAATATGGCTCTCTGTTTTATCCATACTGTGGTCATCCGTAATCACATGCTTCACCAAGCCATCGACGATTTTTACATGTACGGATTCCGTTTTCGTTCCAACATAATGTCCTTCCTCCTGAAGATATCCTGTTTCAATTCTTACATCCCTTAGCCAATATGTAATGCTCATGTGTGTGCCCTCCTCTAATTAAATCTTATTAACAATCATCTTTCCTTTAAAAAACACAGCTCTTCTCTCTGCACGCCTTGCCACTGCTTGTGCGCTACATACCGCATCCACCAATACTAAATCAGCTGGTGTCCCGACTGTTGGCCATACCCTGCTCCCTTCCTGATTAAGAGGCGTCACATTTCCGGTAATGAACGAAAGAGCATGATGTAAAGAAGACTCATCTTTCTTTCCAAACCTTTCAGCATAGACGCCCGCTTTGTCCAGGCTATCGCCATTCCCAAAAGGAGACCAATGGTCGGTAATGCTATCCGCTCCTAAAGAGACAGATACCCCCTGTTCGTGAAGAAAAGGAATGGGAATCGTTTTGCTAAGTGATACAGTTGAAGTGATATCAATAGTCTGCTCATTCAAGAGAGACGCCATATCTGCTAACTCATCCTCGCGAATATCTGCTAATGCCAAGGCATGACTAATGGTTACGCGCCCTTGCAAGTTTGCTTCTTTCGTTAAAGTAGCTAGACGCTTCATTGTAAACAATCCTAAGTGACCACTGTCATGAAGATGTAAGTCGATTCCTGCATTGTTCTCTACAGCTAATTCCACCATCGTCTGTAAAGACCGCTCAATGTCTCCATCAATCGTAGCAGGGTCTACCCCGCCAACTAGAGTGGCTCCATTTTTTAGAGCATCCTGTACATACGGACTAGCTTGTCCTCTAATCAGACCTTGTTGCGGAAAAGCAACAATTTCGATATCAACGTGATCTTTATACTTTTCTCGAGCCTCTACAGTGGCCTCTAACTGATGCACCCCCTCTACATGACCGACATTACAATGCGTACGAATCTTAGTTGTACCTGACTCGATAAGCAAGTCGATAAGCTTCTCGGCGCGTTCCTTCGTATACGGTTTTAATTGTGGAAGCAATACGTCTTCTTCTTGTAAACGCGTAAAAATCCCACCTGTAGCTTTTGTTGGAGCTTTCCATGGACCACCATAAAACGTCTTATCTAAGTGAATATGCATATCTCTAAACGACGGCATGAGCAATAAACCCTTTGCATCAATAGAGGTCACATTTTCTTTTGGCTGTTCTTCTTGAATCTTCACAATAGAATCTGATTCGATTTGTAGAAAGAATCGTTTTGTCTCGGTGCCAACCACTTCTTTATTTTGATAAATAAAGCCTGTTTCAAGCGCAACATTAAAGATCCAATATGTAGACGTATGCATTTGTTCCCTCCTATAATGGCTTAATCAAATGGTAGCACACCTTTTAGACATTTCAGTATATGAATAAAATGGAGTAGAATAAGGTTTATCATATAGGAACAATGGTAGAGGGTGAATGAGGATGGATCTTAAGCAACTACGCTACTTCAAAGAAATTGTTGAGCAAGGAAACATTTCAGCTGCAGCTGAAAAATTATATATGTCACAACCACCTCTGAGTCAGCAGTTACGCTCATTGGAAAAGGAATTAGATACATTGCTCTTTCATCGCAACGGAAGAAAGCTTGAATTAACAGCAGCTGGTCGCTCCCTCTATCAATCTGCATTAGATATCTTGCAGCTTACTGAAGAAGCAAAACAAAACGTGAAGGACATTGGAGCCGGGTTACGAGGTACGTTAAGTATTGGTGTGAATACGTTTTCTTCTACCGAATTACTGACTAGTATTCAACAATTCTATCAGCTCTATCCAAATGTTCACCTTAAGATCCAGCAAAATGAATCAAGTCACTTATGCCAGCTAGTAAAGGACAGAACCATTGAGTTAGCGCTAATCAGACTCCCTTTACATCTAAGTGACTTCGAGGTCTTACATTTAAAAGATGAACCTTTTTATTTTGTCACATCTGAACAAATGCCATTAAACAAAACAATCACTTGGCAGCATATAAACGACCACCCATTAATGTTACCAAGCTCAGAAGGATTAGGCGTGTACTCCCTTATACGCGAGCGCCTTGCCAAAAGAGGAGTGGACCACTCCCTAATAGGCGAATGCTCCGACATTCACCTCCTTACCCAAATGATTGATCTAAATATGACGAATGCCATTGTCCCTGAAGCCTTCGTCAAACAGAACACCTATTCAAACATAAAGGCCCTTGAGATTTTAGACGATGAACCATTCCTATCACCCGTCGGATTGATCTGGTTAAAGAATCATAACCTTTCAAAACCTGCAGAGAGGTTAGTGGAAGCGCTGAGGGAGTTGGTTTAAGCTTAAATTAGTCTATGAATAAAAATAAAAAAAGGAAGCTATTCCGCTCCCTTTGTTAGATTATCGAGTTTATAACTGTTGCTTCTTGATTTTACCTGTACACTTTTTTCAAGCTATGAAATGAGTAATAAAACGTATGATTGTTTTTAATATATTATTTCAAAAACTTTGTTCTCTTTAAACTACCTTTTTAAGTTTGAACGAAATATTAAACTAGTAATATACTCAACAATATCCCAAAAATGAAGCCTAGAACATGAGAAATAGCTCCTTTTATACCTATTAAGTTACCTAAAATAATATAGAGGATTAGATACATTGTTGGCCAAGTATCAATCTTTAAATCCAATAATTCTAGGGATTGGATATACAAATAAAAACCACAACCAATTAAAGCAAATATACCTGGGGATGCTCCTGTCCCTTTAGTAAATGAAGAAAATACAGAAAATAACAAGGAAACGAAAAGGTTTCCGACCATGTAAATAAGCAGAAACAACACACTACCAATTTTGTCTTCTAAAAAAGAACCTACGAAATATATACCGAAAAGGTTTGCCATCATATGTAATAAGTTCATATGGAAAAATGGGGCTGTGATGAGCCTATACCATTCTCCTTCCCCATATTATCAAAACTCTTTCCAGTCCCCCAACTAGACAATTTATTCTTTAAAATGAGTTCATCTGCAAAATAAATAAGTGCATACATAAAAATGAATGTCAGTGTTATGGGAGATGTATTTGCGTTTTGACAGACTGAATAAACAAAAAATATACTATAGATTGCACCTAAAACAACTAGGATATTGTCCTTAACTTTCTTCATATGAAAGTTATCATCCATAAAGATGAGATCGAATACTTGTGAAAAAGAGGGATATAATACACAAATGACATATTATTTGGAGGTAATGTAAATGGACAAAGCTGCAATTATTACAGGAGCTGGTAGTGGATTAGGACAAGCTGCTGCTATTCGTTTAGCAAAAGAAGGAGTTAATATTTCTGTTGTAGATGTAAATGAACAAGGTGGAAAAGAAACTGTTGATATGGTGAAGGAGTTAGGAGTAGACTCGATTTTTATCAAAGCGGATGTTTCAAAGCCCGAAGAAGTTAAAAACTACGTTGATAAAACCGTTGAACATTTTGGAACAATTGATTATTTCTTCAATAATGCTGGAATATCAGGTAGCGGTAAGTTTTTCTTAGATACAGCGATTGAAGAAATTAATAGCATTGTTGGTATTAACTTAATGGGTGCTTTATATGGTGTTCATTATGTCGCAGAAGTCATGTTGAAAAATGGTGGAGGATCGATTGTGAACACTGCTTCAAGTGCCGGTGTGATTGGTCAGGATTCTGTTGTAACATACGCTGCTACTAAGCACGGTATTGTTGGTTTAACAAAGAGTATGGTTGCAGAATATGCAAAAGATGGCTTACGTGTAAATACTATTGCTCCAGGTCCTACAGAAACACCGATGGTAAAAGAGTTTTATGAAGCAAATCCAAAAATGAAAGAAAATGCTACAAGTGGGATACCGCAAAAACGTTTAGGTACTCCAGAGGAAGTGGCAGAACTAGTAACCTTCTTACTCACTTCTAAAGCTCAATACATCAACGGTGAAGTAATTCGCATTGATGGTGGGTTCACAAATACTAAATAACATAGCTAGGCATTTAAGTCACATAAAGCGATTAGGATCAACTAGAAAAATCATTAATCATTTAATATAGATTTTTGGGTTTATCATAAATTACTGATTAATACAAATTTAGCGAATCGTTACTTATTAGGTTATTTTTTGTTTTATTGCAACCCTTAATGTTAGCAGGTTATGGAATGAAACGTTAGGCGTTCTTGGAAAGATTCTTTTCCTCACAATTGCGTGTGTGTATATGAATCTTTCTGGAGAACGCTTTTTTTGTGTTTTAAATAATTCCATAAAAGATTGATTTCTTGCACCTTTTTCCTCCTACATATCAATGCACGGCTACGCAGCTACTGGGTTGGATGAAATAGTTAAGGACGCTAACTTAACACGAGGTGCAGTCTATCACTACTTCGGGAGTAAAAAAGGGCTCTTTCTTGCTGTACTAGAATCTGTTCAGAATGAAGTTGCAGAAAAGGTTGAAGCTGAGTCAGGTAAGAGCAAAGATGTATGGGAGCAGCTAATTCTTGGCTGCCGTGCCTTTGTCACCACAGCCGTCGAACAAAAAAATAAGCGAATCATGCTTATAGACGGGCCGGCAGTGCTAGGATGGGAAATTTGGCGAAGCATGGATGAACAAGGCTCTATGCGGTTATTGCACGAACAACTCCAATTTAGGCAGCAACAAGGGTACTTTGAATCGGTATCCATTGATGCGTTAACGCATATCCTCTCAGGTGCGCTGAATGAATCTACTCTATGGATTGCACAGATGCCAGATGTGATGGAGTCGGTGGAGGCAATTCTTCAGCACTTGCTTTCCGAAAGCAGTAAAGTTAAATGAAAAGGCAGTTCAAATTCATTGGTATTCTATTTAATATTTCCGCTTAGATTCCTTTAGATTTCAAAAAACCTTATTTACTTATGATACGGTTCCCCCCTCATAATCCGGAAACTCCTATACACTTGCTCCATTAGCACAAGCTTCATCAGTTGGTGAGGGAAAGTCATCTTAGAAAATGACAGCAGTTCATCTGCTCGGTCGTATACTTCATCTGCTAGGCCTAATGATCCGCCAATAATAAACACCACTTTACTCTTACCGTGAATGCCCAGTTGTTCAATTCCTTTAGCGAGTTGTTCACTTGTTTTCATCTGGCCTTCGATGGCGAGGGCGATGACGTAAGCATCGGCATTTAGTTTTGCAAGAATTCGTTCGCCTTCCTTTTTTTTGACGATTCGCATGTCTTCTTCACTTAAATTTTCAGGTGCTTTTTCATCAGGGACTTCAATCTCTTGAATTTTTGCGTAAGCACCTAATCGTTTTTTGTATTCCTCCATACCTTGTTTTAAATACTTCTCTTTTAGCTTACCAACTGTCAGAAATGTGATATTCACTTGTGTATAACTCCTCCTTGTGACAATTGGCACTTTCGTATAAAAAGTGCGCTCTATTCCTTTTTCTCCTATTTCCAAGTAAAATGCCCTTATTCACAAGTAATCGTTTACCCCCAATGGGGATAAGTGTTTCAAGAGGATAGCATCTTTTATCCACAGAACTTATCCACATATCAACAGTGTTTATATCTAACTATTTCGCCACTGTGTATACGGCTTTTTCCTCGCAATAACTACATTTTTCTTCAGTTTCGCACTTTTCCACAACCGGAGGGACTTCCCATTCATCCACAGCTACATCTAAAGCGAGTTCAATATGTTCATTACATGCAAAAATCATTTGTCTCTTCCTTTCTATATCCGTTAGTCATTATAGCATGTCCCTTATCCACAGGCGAGCATACAACGTAACGCTCACGAACCTCGTTCACACAAAAAAAGCCTCCTGCATCTATGCAGGGGCTCTATATTTAAATATCCGGTTGCTCGTTAAGGGTAACATCTACCGTTTGTTCTTCGCCATTACGATAGAACGTAACAGAAATTGTATCGCCTACCGCCATATCACTGTATAATGCTTTTCGTAAGTCTTGAGCGTTTTCAATCGCTTCTCCCTCTATTTCAACAATGACATCACGTTCTTGAATGCCTGCATCAGCAGCTGGGCTACCGCCACTCACACCGACAACAACAATTCCTTCTGTCACATCTTCTGGTAAACCAAGACTATCTTGCAGCGCTGCACTTGGCAACTCATTAACGTTACGCAATGTAATTCCAAGCGTTGGCCGTCTTACTTCCCCATACTGTTCAAGATCCGCAATAACAGGCTCAACGATTGATGTTGGAATGGCAAAACCTAGTCCCTCAGCCATACCAGCAATTTTCATTGAATTAATCCCAATTACTTCACCGTTAATATTGATAAGGGCGCCTCCACTATTACCTGGATTAATCGCTGCATCGGTTTGCAGTACTTCCGCATTCCAATCAACTTGACCATTGCCACTTAAATCAACAGGGATGCTTCGCTCTGTTGCACTAATAATTCCTTGCGTTACACTTCCTGCAAATTCAAGACCGAGTGGGTTCCCAATGGCAATTGCAGGTTCACCAACACTCAAGTTATCCGAATTTCCAAAGACAGCATACGTATCAACATGCTCATTATCAATGCGCAATACAGCAAGATCTGTTAATTCATCTTCACCAACAACTTCTGCTTGCACTCTAGTACCGTCAGTGAGAGCAACTTCTACTTCTGAAGCTCCTTCAATGACGTGTTGATTCGTTACGATATAAGCGGAATCTCCATCTTCTTTATATATAACTCCAGAACCCGTTCCGCTTTCACTCGTATCTCCAGAACCAAACATATCCATTTGTTGCATATTAATGACCCCAATCACCGAGTCGGATACGTCATTAACAACATCCATTATAGCAGAATTCACATCTAAATTAATGACATTTGAATCAGCTTGTTCGGTTTGTGGAGTAGCAGCAGCATCCTCATTGTTTTCGCTTGCCTCATCATTAAACCCAAGGCTTGACATTACTGGTGATACCATTAGCATAAGGGCTCCACCAATAATTGCTCCCCCGAATGCAGAAAAGCCAGCTACACGGCCGTTATTGCTTTTTTGTTTTGGTTCTTTATAACGAGATTCATGATCATCATAATAGCCCATACGTAAACCCCTTCCGTCTTATCTAAATGCATTCTATTGTTCTTTTATTATACCCATTCGTCCCATCTCATCTAGGTCTATTAGCGCATTTAAATGATTTTTGACCGTCTTCCAACAATTGTTGATAAAGTAGCGCCAATCATGGTAAAAAAACAAACAGACATCCATTTATACGTATTTATTTACGTTTTCCCCTCTTTTTAAACCACTGAGAGAGGGGTTGGGCTATTTGGATCCGTATCATATAACTGAAGTGACTCCCCCACACGGTGTCCTTCTTGTTCGAGTACTTGTTTTACAGTCATACGAGCGAGATCTTTCATATTATTATCTAAGCTAAGATGCGCCAAATAAATATTAGCATCTTTATTTTGTACAACTTCACTTAACGCAAGAGCGGCATCCTCATTTGAGACATGGCCTAAATCACTCAAAATGCGCCTTTTTACGTTCCAAGGATAACGTCCGACTCGTAGCATGTTCAAATCATGATTGGATTCAAATACGTACGAATCAGCGCCTTCTATGGTTCGTTTAATTCGTTCGCTAACATAGCCCATATCAGTCGCTATCACAAGTTTCTTTCCATCATGTCGAAAACAATAAAACATTGGATCAGCAGCGTCATGAGAAACACCAAACGACTCCACTTCGATATCCCCAAAAGGTTTTACCGCTCCTTGTTCAAGCTCAAACTTCTGATCAAGGGTTAACTGACCGAGAGACTTTTCCATTGCTTTCCACGTTTTTTCGTTTGCATAGATTGGCACTTGGTGTTTCCGTGCAAAAATGCCAACCCCTTTAATGTGGTCACTGTGCTCATGTGTCACAAGGAGAGCATCCACACTTTTTGGATCACGGTCTATTTTAGCAAATAATTCATCCATCTTTTTACCGGTTAAACCGGCATCAATTAAAATGCGCTGTGATGCGGTTTCCACATACATCGCGTTCCCCGTGCTGCCGCTTGCTAGCACGCTGAACCGCATACTCATTCTTTTTCCTCCCCCATCGATGCTTACACCTTACAACTCTTGATTTCCTGGAAGAGCAGGTTCCTCATTCAATTCCTCTTCCTCGTCTTCTTCCTCATCGATGTTTGTTTCATCTGGATACCATTGGTGCTGGTCTCCTAAAACCGCATTTACTAGATAAATACGGATGACAGGTTCTTCTGATGTCTCTAATGTTTGATCAACTGTCACCGCCCACATTGGTGAAAAGAAACGAGGCGTTTGATCAGCTAAACTATAGTAGCCAAATTCAATATCGACGATGCTATTATTCCTCAAAATGTAATGGTTGTTTAGTAAGCTTTCTATTGCGGTCATATAATTTAAAATTTCTCGGTCTTCGGTATTGTTTTCTACAAAAGCAAAGTGGCGTTGTGTATAGCCTATCGCTTCTCCCTCATCATTTATTTCCACTACAAGAGGCTCGTCATCATTTACATGCGCCTCTACTTGTCCATATAACTGATTAAAATAAATGAAATTCTCTTCCGTACGAGCATATACATAATCGCTCCCATATAGCATGTATCGGGAGAGAAGTGGCTGAAGAGAAGAATCGTCTTCTAGTAATTCGGAAATATCAATTGGTTCTTCAAACAGTGCTGTAATTGTTGAGCCTGATTGAGACAATTCTACTTCTTGTTCTGGTAACCCTGCTACATCTTCTTCAGTAAATGTCGTCCGGCCCCCCTCTAGTACAACACCACGGGCGTTATTCACATTCACTTCACCCTCGGGCAAGTCGATATTATTTTGATCCAGCCTCCCTAGAATTCCCGTCGATTCTTCAATACTTACCAGTTGATTACGGACAAGATCAGAAAATTGCCAGCCAAGAAAAATGTTTAGCAAAAAGAATGTCACAATAAAAATGGATTTTGTTCGACTCCAATTCATGACGGGGCCTCCTCATCAAACGGCACGCGCTTCCAATCGCCCTCGCTTTCGTAGTACCAAGTCGGCACAAGTTCAACATTTGATCTATTTGCGATAACCGCACGATAACCTAATTGAACATTTGTTACCGACTCATTCCATTCCGTTTCATTTGCCTCTTTTATTCTGGAAACTGCTGCTTTTCCAGAAGGGACTTGTTTATCATATTTTTGTAATGCAGATCCATCTAATCTGAATAGCGGACGCTGCATATTCGTCACTTGCGTACCTGCGCGGGAAACAGAAAACTTCATACTATCCCGTTCATCATTGTTACGGTAAAAAACGGGTAAACCATCCACTTGCATTCTGAAATCAACCGTTTCACTTGTTTCTCTTACCTGCCAATTACTAAGTTCGTAATCATCCGTCCACGCACCATTCTCGTTAATGAAACTTGTACCCGCTTCAATAATATGACGGCTACTCGTTTCTGACGAATCAGCGACAAAAGGGTAGCTATAGTTTAAAAACATCAGTGTGCCATCAATTGTTACAATGCGACTACCATCGGTATACACATATTCCCCATTTAATTGGTTCTGCCGTGGCACTTCAACGGTGCTACTAAACAAACGTTGATTAATTGGAGCCACTTCAAGACGCGCTAACTTATATTGTTTTTGGACAACCGTTTGTGGTTCTGTTGTAACATACAAACGCTCACGCAATAACATCTCTAAATGATCCGTTTCCTTAGCGATTTCCGCACTTAACTCGTCTTCTTCTTCAGATAGCATGGTGGCAAGTTCAGATGCTAATAACGACGTTCGGATTGTAACAATCTCATCAGCTTTTACAGAAGCAAACTGGATGCTCACATTATCGCTATCTGAACGACTATAAAAAAACATGCGATCGACGTCATTGAGTCGGATCATTTCTTGATCTTCCTCATACTGATTTAGTAAATAATTGGACGGAATGGCGTCTGGAAAGACAACTTCAATTCCTTCCAATTCCGATACATCTTCATTATCAATCGTTTGAATTAAATCAAGCCGCTGCAAATCATTCACCATTGCTGCATATCGTTCCGAACCTTTTTCTACGAGTGAATACGTATCACTCGCTTCATGTACGATTAGTTGCTCCGGTTCAATTAGCTCCCAAACTTCCCGTTCTTCAATGAATTCCTCAGTTTCGTTATATTCTTCCTCATTGTCGCTTGTTTCTAACGCTTGCATATTTGGTTGGTACGTCCATAGTTGGTACGTGAAAAACAAGCTCAATCCAATCATTGCAATGAGAGTGACCGTCTTAAACTGTTCGTATCTCACACTTTTCCTCCTTTAAAGGTCGAGTATGGCAAAGTGATATAGATGGTTGTCCCTTCATTGTATTCACTATGCACCCAAATGTCGCCATCATGGGCATGAACGTACTCTTGGGCAATAGCAAGTCCTAAACCAGTTCCTCCAACATTTCTTGCCCGGGCCTTATCAACTCGGTAAAAACGCTCAAAGATTTTCTCTTGAGATTCTACAGGAATGCCTAACCCTTCATCTGTAATACTAATACGTGCTTTATTTCCTTGATGAAGCAAGGTTACTGTTACATTTCCACCAGAAGGAGAATACTTCATCGCATTCGAAACAATGTTATCCAACACTTGCGTCATTTTATCCGTATCGATTTTTACATATGTTGGTTGTTTCACAATATGGCGATGAAAATAGATGTTTTTATCTTTTACAATCATCTCAAAACGTTCAACAATGCTATGCAAAAACGAACCAAGCTCGACCCAATGAGTACTTAATTGATAGTCTTGGGAATCCATTTTCGATAATTGAAGCAAATCATTAACCAGTCGAATCATCCTGTCGGTTTCATTTTGAGTCACACCTAAAAAGTGTGGCGCAATTTCTTTATCATCCATTGCTCCATCAGCGAGCGCTTCTAAATAACTTTTCATTGTTGTTAACGGAGTTCGTAATTCATGGGAAACATTTGCCACAAATTCACGTCGTTCGTTTTCACTTTTCTCTTTTTCAGTTACATCATGGAGGACCGTAATGAGACCATTGATTGGCCCATCATCTTCTTGTATTGCCGAGAATTGGGCTTCTAACACCATTACCTCTTCTCCCTTACTGAAATCAAGCAGAAGTGGTTCATTTCTTTCATATAATGAAAAAATACTGTTTCGATCTTCAATGTTTAATACATCTAGAATGGATTTGCGTAAAACATGTTTTAACGAAATTCCTAGCAACTCTTCCGCCCGGCGATTCATTAAGATAATTAATCCACTTTGATCGGTCGCGATTACACCATCTGTCATATGAGTAAGGACGGACCGCAAACGTTTTTGCTCTCTGTCGCGCATTAACGTTGTGTCATGTAGTTTATTTGTTAATTCATTAAACGACATAGCAAGCTGACCAAGTTCATCGGTACTGTATACATGCACTTGCCGAGAAAAATCCCCGTGCCCCATCCTTAATGCTTGGCGACGCATATCTAAAATTGGCGCCGTAATTGTTCTGGCAACAAAAATAATAACTAAAAACGTAACAAAAAGGGCAATTGTTGTTGCCGTAATAAAGATCTGATTAATTGTTTGCGCTTGTTCATTTACTTTTTCTATCGATGCTTCCACATAAACGGCACCAAGTATTTCTCCAGCGCCTTGCTCGGCTCGTATCGGCTGAGCTTTAACCACGTATCGTTCTTGGTTGTTCTCATTAAATCGTTCACTAAATTGGTATGGTGTACCATTCAAGGCACGCTTTACAATCGTATGCTGTGTTTGCTGACCGATTATGCTTCTATCTGCATCCGATGAACTGGCAAGCACGACTGCATTACGTCCAATAATCTGCGCTTTCCCGTAGCGAACATTATCATCACTAGCTGGAAAAGCGTTTCTTACTAACACATCCAAGTCTTGCTCAGTAGAATCATCTGTCTCCATTTCCTGTGCAGCACTTAGTGATAATAAATTGAGACGTTCATTTAGAACCGTCTCATAGTTATCCTTCAGACTCTGCTCGAGCTCTCTAGAGAAATAAACACTAACAACTTGCATTGCCAAAAAAATAAGCAACATGTAAATAATAATCAGTTTAAAACGGATGGATTTAAAAAATCCTACATTACGCTCCATTTAGCGCTGCTCCTGATTTTCCGGCGCTGATAAAAAATATCCGACTCCTCGTCTTGTCATGATCCAACTTGGATAGCTCGGATTATCTTCCACTTTCTCTCGAAGTCTTCTCACCGTTACATCAACCGTGCGCACATCACCAAAATAATCATAACCCCAAACTGCTTGCAGTAAATGTTCTCTTGTCATAACTTGTCCAAGGTGTTTGCCTAGGTAATGAATAAGCTCAAACTCACGATGAGTTAAATCAACCGGTTCGCCTCTTTTTTTCACTTGATAGGCTTCTGGAAGGATCGATAGATCTCCAACCGCAATTTCTTTATGCGTAGACGTTGCATCTTCTGCCACCACTTGTTGACGACGTAAATTCGCTTTTACACGTGCGAGTAATTCTCTTGTGCTAAATGGCTTTGTTACATAATCATCCGCACCCAATTCAAGACCTAGCACTTTATCAATTTCTGAATCTTTAGCTGTTAACATAATGATTGGTAAATCATATTGTTTTCGCACTTCTCGACATACTTCCATTCCATCTTTGAATGGCAACATAATATCAAGTAACATTAAATCCGGTTTTCGTTCTTTCACTCTTTCTAGCGCCTCATTACCGTCATACGCACATGTAACGTCAAAGCCTTCTTTTTCAAGATTAAACTTTAAAATATCAGCGATCGGCTTCTCGTCATCTACTACTAGTATATATTTATCCATTATGAACCCCCTGCGTCATCTATATGATAGGACTATTTATATCAATCAATTGCTTTAGGCTAAAACAAACATCAGCTTCTTAGCTGATGTTTAGCGTGTGTCTCTAAACCTTTATTCCCTGGGGAATAAAGCCTAGTCCGCCTCCCTTTAGTTTAACATAAACATGAAAAACTAAAAGGAAATACAAAAAAGAACTTTATGTATACACATAAAGTTCTTATCTGATGCCGGCCAGAGGACTTGAACCCCCAACCTACTGATTACAAGTCAGTTGCTCTACCAATTGAGCTAGACCGGCAAAATGAAAAATGGTGGCTCAGGACGGAATCGAACCGCCGACACACGGATTTTCAGTCCGTTGCTCTACCAACTGAGCTACTGAGCCATTTCTTGGTTTTATATAAACAAGTTTTTTTAAAATAATAATGGCGGTCCGGACGGGACTCGAACCCGCGACCTCCTGCGTGACAGGCAGGCATTCTAACCAACTGAACTACCGGACCATTAAAGTATGTATATATATAAAAGTGACCCGTACGGGATTCGAACCCGTGATACCGCCGTGAAAGGGCGGTGTCTTAACCGCTTGACCAACGGGCCACTGTAAAAATGGTGAGCCATGAAGGATTCGAACCTTCGACCCTCTGATTAAAAGTCAGATGCTCTACCAACTGAGCTAATGGCTCAAACCTAAAACTTGAGCAGACGGTGCAAGAAGCAAACCGTATGTCCCCTTATTCTCTCGACGACAAGATTTATAATAACACACATACAAAACCGACGCAATACTTTTTCTTAAAAAAAGTTATTTTATTTTGTTCTGCTCAAATGCCAGTCTTTAGCATACTTAAAAAAAGTAGAAAACGCAAGGACAACTTGCGTTTTCCTTTGTCTTTTATGCAAAAACACCACGGACTAAATTTGTTTGGTTGCGATCTGGTCCTACTGAAAAGACAGTAAGAGGAATTCCCGTCAACTGACATACACGTTCAATGTATGTTCTCGCATTTTCAGGAAGTTCATGTAATGTTTTTACACCAGTAATATCTTCTTCCCAACCAGGTAGTTCTTCATAAACAGGCTCACATTCTGCAAGAATGTTTAAGCTCGCAGGGAACTCATCAAGGATTTCTCCTTTATAACGGTAGCTTGTACAAATCTTGAGCGTTTTAATCCCTGTTAATACATCAATAGAGTTTAACGACAAGTCCGTTATTCCACTAACACGGCGAGCGTGACGGACAACAACGCTATCAAACCAACCTACACGACGTGGACGTCCTGTTGTTGTACCATATTCGCGGCCGACTTCACGGATTTGATCACCAATATCATCATGAAGTTCTGTAGGGAACGGCCCGTCACCTACACGTGTTGTGTATGCTTTGGACACACCAACCACATGGTTAATTTTTGAAGGACCTACTCCAGAACCAATCGTTACTCCACCTGCAATCGGGTTAGACGATGTGACAAACGGATACGTTCCTTGATCAATATCAAGCATAACGCCTTGAGCACCTTCAAAAAGGACACGTCGACCATCATCTAGTGCATCATTTAAGACAACAGATGTGTCAACAACGTACTTGGCAATTTGTTGCCCGTATTCGAAGTATTCTTCTACAATTTCTTCAGCTGAAAAGCCATCAGTTTCATAATACTTCTCAAAAAGACGATTTTTCTCTTTTAAGACCGTTTCAACTTTAAGTTTGAATGTATCTTTCTCGAGCAAATCAGCAATACGAATACCAATTCGAGCTGCTTTATCCATATAAGCAGGTCCAATTCCTTTTTTCGTTGTACCAATTTTATTTGCGCCTTTACGCTCTTCTTCAACAACATCTAATTTTATATGGTAAGGTAAAATAACATGTGCACGGTTTGAAATACGCAAATTACTTGTATCAACATTACGTTCATGTAAGTACGCAAGCTCTTCTACAAGCGCTTTTGGGTCGATAACCATTCCATTACCAATGACACACACTTTATCCTTGTAAAAGATCCCTGAAGGAATCAAATGAAGCTTATATTTTGTACCACCAAATACAATCGTGTGGCCAGCATTATTTCCACCTTGATAGCGGGCAACTACTTCTGCTTTCTCTGACAAGTAGTCCGTGATCTTTCCCTTTCCTTCATCGCCCCACTGGGTTCCAACTACAACGACTGAAGACATTCCCTTGCACCTCCGCTCTCTTTAAAAACCATTGTTAGTATATCAGTTCACTATACGTGAGTCAATTAAATCCGAACAATGAACCTACTCATTATTAAATCATTCGTCTAAACTTCCATTTTAGTACGGAGGCATTGCGCTTTCATCGTGTCTTCGGTCCAAGTTCACGAATTTGTTATATTCTTTAACAAAAGCAAGTTCAACCGTGCCTACAGGACCATTCCGCTGCTTTGCAATAATAATTTCAATGATATTCTTGTTCTCTGATTCTTTGTCATAATAATCATCTCGGTAAAGAAAGGCAACAATATCGGCATCTTGTTCAATACTTCCTGATTCACGAATGTCGGACATCATTGGCCGTTTATCTTGTCTTGATTCAACGCCCCGGGAAAGCTGTGATAAAGCAATAACTGGTACTTCAAGTTCACGGGCAATCGCTTTAAGCGTCCGCGAAATCTCCGATACTTCTTGTTGACGGTTCTCTCCACCACGACCGTTCCCCTGAATAAGCTGCAAGTAGTCAATTAAAATCATACCAAGCCCTTTATCTTGCTTAAGTCTACGGCATTTGGCACGGATTTCTCCCACTTTTACCCCAGGCGTATCGTCGATGTAAATTCCTGCTTTGGATAATGAGCCCATTGCCATGGAAAGCTTGTGCCAATCCTCTTCTTCAAGAGCCCCCGTCCGCATCCGTTGCGCGTCAATATTTCCTTCTGCACAAAGCATCCTTGTGACTAGCTGACTTGCACCCATCTCCAGTGAAAAAATCGCTACATTTTCTTCCGTTTTCGTAGCAACATTTTGAGCAATGTTTAACGCAAAAGCCGTCTTACCTACAGATGGCCGTGCAGCAACAATAATGAGGTCATTGCGTTGGAATCCAGCCGTCATTGTATCAAGCTCCGAGAATCCAGTCGCGATTCCAGTTATTTCACCGCGCGTCTGTTGGAGCATTTCGATTTGATCGTATGTGTCTAAAAGCACATCTTTAATCGATACAAAACTGCTCGTATTTTTTTGCTGTGAAACTTCCAGAATCGTCTTTTCCGCTTGATCAAGAATGGAATCGACTTCTTCTTCACTTGCATAGCCTTCTTTTGCAATGTTGGTTGCGACTCGGATAAGCCTACGTAAAAGGGCCTTTTCCTCAACAATCTTACTATAATACTCCACATTGGCAGCAGTCGGAACGGAATCAGCCACATCACTTAAATAAGCAACCCCGCCAATTTCATCAAGCCATTTGCGATCCTGCAAATCTGCTGTAACCGTAACAAGGTCAACAGGTTCCCCTTTTTCACCGATGTCGAGCATCACTTCAAAAATTCGCTGATGACTTGCCCGGTAAAAATCTTCAGGCATGAGCCGTTCGCTTGCAGTTGTTAGCGCATGGTCTGCCAAGAAAATTGCACCAAGCACCGCTTGTTCCGCTTCAATGTTTTGGGGCGGTGTCCGGTCATTTAGAAGATCACTCATAGGGCATACTCCTTTTTCATGTTGACTTAAAAGGAAGCTGGCTCAAGATGAGCCAGCTCCACAAATCCTATGCTTCTTTAACATGCACGTTTACAACGGCAACTACTTCTGGATGTATCTTAATCGGTACCTTTGTGTAACCAAGGGCACGTATCGGATCATCTAATTGAATCTTACGCTTGTCAACTTTCTTAGCTTGCTTAGATAAAGCTTCAGCAATTTGTTTTGTTGAGACGGCTCCAAATAAACGGCCACCTTCTCCTGCTTTAGCTGGAATCGTAATCGTCAGAGCTTCAAGCTGTTCTTTATATGCTTTCGCTTCTTCCAACTCAGCTTCCTGTTGCTTCTGTTTGCTTTTCTTTTGTGCTTCTAAATCTTTTACATTTCCAGAAGTCGCTTCTTTCGCTAAATTATTTGGGAGCAGGTAATTGCGAGCATAGCCTTCAGCAACGTTTTTTGTTTCTCCCTTTTTCCCTTTGCCTTTTACATCTTGCGTAAAAATGACTTTCATCTTAATTCCCTCCTTCAAATCCTTCATCCACAGCCTGTTCGAGCTGTATCCGCGCTTCTTCCAGTGATAAATCTTCTAGCTGCGTAGCTGCATTCGAGAGATGCCCACCGCCACCAAGACGTTCCATAATCACTTGGACGTTTACATCCCCAAGAGATCTGGCACTGATGCCTATACGACCATCTGCACGCATACAAACCACAAATGAGGCGCGTACACCACTCATCGTTAAAAGCGTATCGGCAGCTTGAGCGATAATAATTTGATCATATGTCTCATCGTCTTGGGCCGTTGCAATTGCATACCCTTCTCTATAAACGTACGCATTCTCCATAAGCTTAGCACGCTTCACGTAGGACGCCAAGTCTTCCTTTAACAGCTTTTGAACGAGCGCAGTGTCTGCCCCATTCGCTCGCAAGAAAGAGGCTGCATCAAATGTTCTTGCCCCTGTACGAACAGCAAAACTTTTTGTATCAACTGTGATACCAGCAAGGAGTGCAGTTGCTTCTAAGCGATCCATTTTAAATTGCATCGGCTGGTATTCAAGCAGCTCTGTCACTAACTCTGCAGTTGAGGATGCGTATGGTTCCATATAAACAAGGACAGGATCTTGTACAAAATCTTCACTCCGCCGGTGATGGTCAAGTACAATAATACGATCCACCATCTGTAAAAGCTTTGGTTCAATTACAAGTGACGGTTTATGCGTATCCACAATAACAAGCAACGTTTCTTTATCAACTAGATTAATCGCTTCTTCAGGTGAAATAAACTGATTCCACAAATGGTCATGCTGCTCTACTTCTTCAAGTAGACGCTGGACATCCGCATTTGTATCTTCTTCGTCTAGTACAATAAAACCTTCACGGTCATTTAAGTCAGCAATTTTAAGCACACCAAGAGCAGCACCAATTGCATCCATATCCGGGCGTTGATGCCCCATCACAATGACTCGTTCACTTTCTTTGACAAAGTCGCGCAAAGCATGGGATATCACTCTTGCCCTTACTCTTGTTCGTTTTTCAACGGCATTTGTTTTACCACCGTAAAAACGAACACGTCCATTCTTTTTCTTAATCGCTACTTGATCGCCGCCGCGTCCAAGCGCCAAATCTAAGCTAGACTGGGCTAATACACCAAGTTGTTTTAATGATGATTCTTCTGTACCAACACCTATACTAAGGGTAATTGGAACTTTTTCTTTTGCTGTAATATCTCGAACTTCATCTAACAGCTCAAACCGATTTTCTTCAAGCAAGAGCAGCGCTTTGTGATTCATCACGGCTAAGAAACGATCCGATGATGTCCGTCGCAAAAAGATATCGTAATCACTTGCCCAATTGTTCAAGGCTGTTGTCACTTGCGCTAGCAATTTGCTACGCACTTGGTCTTCCATGCTTTGTGTCACTTCATCGTAGTTGTCCAAATAAATATGGGCAACTACCGGCAACATATGCTCATACTTTTCTTGCGTCAATTCTTTTTCCGTTACATCAACAATATAAATCAGTCGTTCATTTTGTTCAAATGTTAAATAGTAGTATGAGGAATCGACTTGCACCGTCTCATCTGTTAAACCTTCATCTAGAAAGTCACTTACCTCTTCATGAATCATCGTTACAGATTCGCCTGTCAAGCCATTACCAAATCGCTCATACACAAATGGGTTTGCCCACTGTATGACCCGATTCTCGTCATAAAGCACAATCCCGATTGGAAGTTTTGTAACGGCTTCTTCGCCAGCCTTATTCACACGGTAGGACAAAGTGGACATATACATGTCTAAACGTTTGTCGTATTTCTTTTGTGCACGAATAAAGAGTACAGCCCAAGCAATTAAAAGAAGTCCTACGATCATGCCAAACTCCCATTGGCTAACAGTAAGCCAACTTGTTAAAGCAACAGCTACGGCGAAGAGTGTGATGACATGGACATGATGCCACCACTGCTTTTTCCAATTAGGCATATTGTCATCTCCTACTCTTTCATGCAAACATTACGTTTGCAATCGATCGCGAATTCTAAAGATCATATCGAATGCCCCTATAATCCTTACGATATAAATCAGGATCGGCACCAACATGATACTTAGTAAAGCTGCAATAACCAGCAGAACCCGCATCGTCTTTGAAACTTTTTTATAATTTAAATAGGTCACAAATAAAGATAATGCTTGTATTATTAGCAGTATGCTTATAGTAAAAAAACCAACTTGGCTAGCTGAGTCCATATAAGACCCTGCTTCAAAAGGCAAGATCGCCAAAAACCAGAATAAAAAATAGAGAATCAAGACAAAACGTGGAAATTCCCAGTAACGGAATTTCGGCAGCTTATGGTAGTCCATTCCTATTCGATTAAATAGAAGAACAGAACCGCCATAGATAATGAAGGCATAGACCGTTGCCATAATAAGCAGCACGAGTGTCATTAACGACTCAAGAAAAGCCGTATAAGCTGTAATGAGCTCATCATCGTATACGTCCACTCCAAATCGTTCTGCAAGTTGCTGAGTCTCTTGCATCGAGCTCCGAACCTGATCCACAAAAGAAAGATCAAACAGAGTGGCTAACAGGACATAACCAAGAACAAGAAATAAAAACGTTGGGATAATGGCTGCAAGCAACCTTTCGGCTCCCGATCTTCTTTTATGTTGGTAATGACCAACAGCTAGTCCAATTGCTGCAAAACCGATTGGCAGTAAAAACAGACCCGCTGATATAAATGTACCTAGTAAACCAACCACTGCAGTGACAAGCAAACCCGGTTTCAATCCATACTTAGCTGTAAAATAAATGATCGGTAGTGGCAATGTTAGAAGTGCCAATAAGTTGATTAACGGTATTTGTGTTATAAAAAGAAAATATAAGAGGAGATAGATCAATCCACTTATCATTCCTTGAGAGACTACTTTCCTATCGTCCAAAATCTCACCTCTTTTTAAAAGCGCCAAACGAGCATGTTTCTCGCACAGTCCTTATCTATTTTAGCGCAATTATCCAGAAAGTAAAAGCAACCCCATCTTATTATGGGTAATAAGAAGAAAAGAGGGCAGCTGAGCCAGCTTTCATCAAGCCTGACTCAATCCACCCTCTTTTTCTAATCCTTAGTTTACATCGTTGACATAAGGAAGCAACGCAATTTGACGTGAACGTTTAATTGCAATTGTCAATTTACGTTGATACTTTGCAGATGTTCCAGTTACGCGACGTGGAAGAATTTTTCCACGTTCTGAAATGAAACGTTTAAGCAAATCAACATCTTTATAATCGATGTGTGTGATCTTGTTTGCTGTAAAAAAGCAAACCTTTCTCCGTTTAGGACGACCGCGACGTGCCATAGTTAAGCACTCCTTTCGTATAAATGATTAGAACGGAAGGTCATCATCGGAAATATCAATGGAGCCATCACTTGAGAATGGATCATTGTCATATCCGTTCGAACGATTGCCGCCGGAACCTTGGTTCCCGCCTTGGCTGCTTCCGCCGCCATAACCGCCCTGTTGTGATCCTCCGCCAAAGTTACCTTGGCTATTGCCTTGGTTTTGACTATTGCGAGGTTCAAGAAATTGCACGCTTTCCGCAACAATCTCTGTCACGAAAACACGCTTTCCTTCATTATTGTCGTAGCTACGTGTTTGCACACGCCCATCGACGCCAGCGAGGCTCCCTTTTTTCAGGAAATTCGCGACGTTTTCAGCTGGCTTACGCCAAACAACACAGTTAATGAAATCTGCTTCTCTTTCACCTTGCTGGTTTGAAAACGGACGGTTGACCGCAAGCGTAAAGTTCGCCACAGCAACTCCGTTTGGTGTGAATCGCAGTTCAGGGTCACGCGTTAAGCGTCCGACAAGAACAACACGGTTTAACAATGCGATCCCTCCAGCTTTTTAATCATGTGCATTTCAACGCACACGCTATATTTGAAAATTACTGTTCGTCTTTTGTTACAAGGACACGAATAATGTTATCGTTGATCTTAACTAAACGATTAAATTCATTAATTGCTTCTGTATTAGCTTGTACACTTAGTAAAACGTAGTAGCCATCTTTGAAATCATTGATTTCATAAGCTAAGCGTTTTTTACCGATCTCGTCTGCCTTTAAGATTTCAGCACCATTATCAGTGAGCACTTTATTGTAACGCTCAACGATCTCTTTAGTAGCTGCTTCTTCTAGGTTTGGAGCGATAATGTACATGATTTCGTACTTACGCATTCCAGTCACCTCCTTTTGGTCTGAACGGCTCCGTCTGAACAGAGCAAGGAGCAAAAGTCAATTTACTCACATTAGACGATTATATCAGCCTTTATTCTATTATTCAAGCATCAAATAAAATCACCTACCTTATTAAACAGTCTACCTAAATGGAATTCGTTAAATGAGGAGACAACAAAGAGGAAAAGGAAATCTTGCATAATTGGATATACGACAAATTAGGACAAGTTCCTGTTTTTATTGTAAATTTTTTTTCGACAATCATAAAAAACAAGCCGCATGCATCTCGCACACGGCTTGTTTTTTTATTTATACATTAAAACGGAAATGAATTACATCTCCATCTTGGACAATATACTCTTTCCCTTCAAGACGAACGCGCCCACGCTCTCTCGCTACTCCCATACTTCCTGCATCAAGTAAATCTTCATACGACACGGTCTCTGCTCGAATAAAGCCACGTTCAAAGTCTGTATGAATAATCCCAGCAGCTTGAGGTGCCTTTGTACCATTTCGATACGTCCAAGCACGTACTTCTTGTTCCCCAGCTGTGAAATACGTTTCTAGCCCAAGTAGCGTATAAGCAGCGCGAATCAGTTGATCAAGACCAGACTCTTCGATCCCCAGCTCTTCAAGGAACATTTGCTTTTCTTCGCCCTCTAACTCCGCAATTTCCTCTTCAATCTTTGCAGAGATAACAATGACATTGCTATTTTCACCAGCTGCAAAATCTCTTACTTGTTTCACGTAGTCGTTATCGCCAGCAGAAACATCTTCCTCTGATACATTCGCTACGTAAAGGACAGGCTTGCTTGTAAGCAAATGCATTTGCTTAACAATTTTCATTTCATCTTCATTAAAGTCAATACTTCTAGCTGGTTTTTCATTTTCAAATGCTTCTTTTAGTTGTTCCAAAACGGGAAGTTCCGCAACCGCTTCTTTATCTTTTGATTTAGCAAGCTTAGCTACTCGACCAATTCGTTTATCAACTGATTCTAAATCAGCTAGAATTAACTCTAAGTTAATTACTTCAATATCACGAAGTGGATTTACCCCACCTGATACATGCGTAATGTTATCATCCGCAAAACAACGGACAACATGTGAAATCGCATCTACTTGACGAATATGAGAAAGGAATTTATTTCCAAGTCCTTCCCCTTTACTAGCACCTTCAACAATCCCGGCAATATCAGTAAACTCAAACGCAGTTGGGATCGTCTTCTTTGGTTTGACTAGTTCTGTTAGCTTGTCCAAACGTTCATCAGGAACTTCAACAATCCCAACATTTGGATCAATTGTACAGAACGGATAATTTGCTGATTCAGCACCAGCTTGTGTAATTGCATTAAATAATGTTGACTTACCCACGTTTGGCAAACCAACAATTCCAGTTGTTAAAGCCACTCACAGTCACTTCCTTTTATTTATAGATCGGTTCGCGCAAAAACAAGGCAAGGCCTACCCTTCCCTTGTTACTCGGAACCCAATACTTTTTTCATTTTCTTTGAAAAGTCCCGGCGCGGCAGCATCACACTATGTTGACAACCCATGCACTTAATTCGCACGTCCATTCCCATGCGAATGATCTTCCATCGATTTTCTCCACAAGGATGCGGCTTCTTCATTTCTACCACATCATGTAACGCAAACTCCTTCTCAGCCACTGGTTCGTCCTCCTCGGGGTCTTCTGCTTGTATTATACACGAACGAGCCAGTGCTTTGTAGTGTCAAAGCCTGCTTTTTGCACCTGGATGTTTTAGAATAGGGTAAAGAATGAGCGCTGCTAGTATATATAAATTAAGCACTCCATAAAGTGGATACAAGATTGAGATTAACGTTGAAAACCCAAACATTGTCATTGGAGCCATTAAAGCAACTAGAGCTAACGCAATTAACCAAGCCGGTCCTTGGATCCTCGTACGTATGCGAGAGATAAGTCCAAATACACCTGACGTGGCAGTTGTGTAAATTGCCAACCACAAGACGAGCGAGATTGTCAATACCATCACCGAAGGATAATGTTTTAAAATCACAAATAACGGGATTTCATAAAAAATAATTTCTTGAGCAACAGATAAAAGCGATTCATTATACAAGTAAGAAATCGTACCAAGTAGTAAGCCACTCCCAATGCTTGCAATATAAATTTCCCCACGATGCTTAATTTGATTTCCAACAGCCCCTAGAACAGCGATAATTGGCAAGATGTTAAGTGATGTAAATGTGAGCGCCGCTGGCCAATTATGTTGCATTGCAACATCAAAAGTAAACGAAAAACCAATTGATGATTGATAAACAACGAGTACAACAACAAGGCAAATAATTAAAACGGGGATAAGCAATGCATTCACTTTTGTCATACCAGTTGTATCTTTTAAAAACATCACAACAACAAGTCCTGCATTTAAGACTATTCCAAGCCAAAATGGAATTTGATAAACCTCTAACGTCGCTCCTGCTCCCGCTAACATAATAACCGTAACAGAAAATAAATAAAGAATAATCATCACATCGTACGCTTTTGCTAATTTCTTCCCCAGTAATACTTCAAGAATAGGCAGGTAGTGAGTCGTGCCTTTTTTCTTTGCAATGGTCAAAATGACTGCACAGCTCATTGCAAAAAGACATGCAAATAGGATAATAGCCAGTCCGCTTTCCGCGCCAAAAAATTCCCATAACTCTCTCCCAGATGCATAACCAGCTCCAATAATTGTTCCTACAATTAAAAACATCCATTTTAACCCATTGCCCCACATATGGTCACCCTCAAATTTTTTCCGTCATGTATAGATTCAAATGAAATCTACTATACTGTTACTACTATGGGGAAGGAGACAAATATATGAGTACAAACCTTTGGCCATTTAAAAAAAGAAGACCCCCTCTTCGTTATCATATTGAAGATGTAGCATTAATAGATGAACTCGGAAAAGCATTGCTTTCCCATTGTGAGAGACGGGGCAAACGTGACTTATTGTTATTATGCATTGGAACGGATCGCTCTACTGGTGATGCCTTGGGGCCCTTGCTTGGGAGTTTACTTAAAAATACGGATTTAACCCATTTCCATGTGTATGGCACTCTAGCAGAACCCATCCATGCAACAAATATGGAAGAACGTTTAACCAAAATTTATAAAAAACATAGTCATGCTTATACAATTGCCGTCGATGCGTGTCTTGGTAGAAGTGCAAATGTCGGATATATAACATTAAATGAAGAACCATTAAAGCCTGGTGCTGCAATGGGTAAAAACTTGCCTGAAATTGGCGACATTTGTTTAACTGGCATCGTAAATGTTGGCGGATTAATGGATTTTTATATGTTACAAAGCACACGTCTACATGTCGTCATGAACATGGCTGAGAAGCTAACCTCTTTAATACAAGAAGTAGATACCAGTTTAAGCGTTTCGCAAAAACCACAAAAGGCGTTCCGACTTTTAGCACCAAAAAACGAGTTGCTCTAAGAGCAACTCGTACAAAATCAATAACCGCTCAAGACTGAGACGATGCTTGTCAGACGAGAAGCTTGCGCTGACTTAAGCCAATGTTTGGTATTAGTTTGATTTGAATGCATCTACCAATTCTTTTATTGCTTGAACCAATTGGTTAACTTCCTCCAACGTCGTATACGGCCCAAAGCTAACTCTAAGCAACCCTTCATCTGAAGTCTCAAACCACTCATGTAACTTAGGTGCACAATGAAGCCCTGAACGAACAGCCATTTGATAGTGTTGATCTAAGATAATTCCTGCCTCTTGACTATTTACCCCTGTAAGTTGAAAAGCTACAACTGCCACTCTAGTATCACTGTCGACAGAACCTACTACTTTCACAGTTTCAAGCTCTCTTATTCCACTTAGAAAAGCTGAGGTTATGATTTGTTCATGTTGATAAATTGCAGCAACGCCACCTAGTTCATCAAGTGCCTTTAAACCAGCACCTAAACCCGCTATTCCTGGTGTATTCACTGTACCAGCTTCGTATCGCTCTGGCCACGTTTCTGGTTGGTGTGTTAGCTCAGACTGATTCCCTGTCCCCCCATGAATGAGAGGGATAAGCCCCAAATCTTTAGATACAGCAAGTAATCCTGTTCCTTGTGGTCCTTGTAACCCTTTATGTCCTGGACACGCTACCATATCAATTCCATCACGTTCAAGATTAATATCAATAATTCCCGCTGTTTGTGACGCATCTACAAGCAAAATAGCATGAACAGCTTTTGCTTTTTCAGCTATGTCTTTTAAAGGAATTAGTTCACCCGTTACGTTAGATGCATGATTTATCACAATTAAATCAGTGGATGTCGATATAGAATCAACAACCGCTCTTGCTGTTTCTGAACCCGTTTTCCCACTCGCATACGTCACTTGAATGTCTTTTTCTGTTTGCAAATGATGCAACGGACGCAAAACAGAATTATGTTCAAAAACTGTTGTAACAATCTCTCCTCCTTGACGAATGGGAAACCCAAGAATAGCTTGATTTAATGCGTATGTGGCATTTGGATAAAACCAAATGTGCTTTGGGCTTGGTGCCCCCAATAGTTCCGCTGCCATCTTCCTTGTTTCAAACACCACTTCTGCCGCTTGCAGAGAAAGTTTATGTCCGCTTCTACCCGGGTTCGCACTAAGTGCTTCAAGTGCATTGGTAACTGCATCAATTACTCCTTTTGGCTTTGGGGACGATGTTGCCGCGTGATCAAAATAAAGCAAGTTCGTTACTCCTTTCAAAAAAAGAAGCTATCCACTTTAGGAAGCTTCTTCTACTCTTCTGATTGAATAAGCAAATCTAAAATTCGCTCCAAATCATCGTCAGAGAAATAATCAATTTCTATTTTACCTTTTTTCTTACCTGGTTTAATTAAAACGGATGTTCCTAATGAATCTCTTAATAGTTCTTGACGTTCTTTAATAATGGGTGGCAATTTTACTTTTACAGACTTTGTTTCACGTGGAACATGTTCATTTATTTGTTGAACGAGCTGTTCAACTTCACGTACACTCAACCTATCTTGCAATACTTTTTCCAGTACATTTGAAAGCTTTTGTTTATCCTGTAAGCCTAACAATGCTCTTCCATGACCCATGCTTAATTTACCAACAGAGATGAATTCTTGAACAACCTGAGGCAATTGTAATAAGCGCATATGGTTTGTAATATGTGGTCGACTCTTCCCTAATCGCTTCGCTAATTGTTCTTGCGTGCTCTTTGTATGGTTCATTAATTTCTCATACGCAATCGCTTCTTCAATCGGGTTTAAGTCTTCGCGTTGTAAGTTCTCTATCAACGCAACTTCCATCATTTTATTTTCATCAAGGTCTTGAACAATAACCGGAATTTCTTTTAATCCAGCTTGTTTTGCCGCTCGGACACGGCGCTCACCCATGACAATTTCAAATCCTTTTATTGCTTTACGAACAGTGATTGGTTGCAGAATTCCATGTTCTTTAATTGAAACAGTTAGTTCTGCCAGCGACTCTTCAGAGAAAGTTTTTCTTGGTTGGTATGGATTCGGACGCACTTCCGAAATAGAAAGTTGCACTATTTTCTCTTGCTGCTCTTCACCTTGATCCGGAAAAAAAGCCTCCAACCCTTTCCCTAAACCTTTTTTCCCTGCCGTTTTAGCCATTCGCCACCACTTCCTTCGCTAAGTCTATGTATACTTCTGCTCCACGCGACTTCGCATCATATACAATAATGGGTTTGCCATAGCTAGGTGCTTCACCTAAACGAATTGTTCTAGGGATGATTGTATCAAATACTTTATCTCGAAAATATTTCTTTACTTCTTCAATAACTTGAATACCAAGATTCGTACGAGCATCTAACATTGTCAACAGTACACCTTCAATTGCTAGCTCTGTGTTTAAATGTTTTTGTACTAACCGTACCGTATTAAGTAACTGACTTAGACCTTCTAAGGCATAATATTCACATTGTACTGGAATAACAACGGAATCTGAAGCGGTTAATGCGTTAATTGTTAATAGTCCTAATGATGGCGGACAATCAATAAAGATATAATCATATTTTTGTTTAAGTGGCGTTAGTGCTTTCTTTAAACGAACTTCTCTAGAAATCGTTGGCACAAGCTCGATTTCTGCACCTGATAATTGAATGGTTGCCGGAATAACATCTAACATTTCAATTTCAGTCGGGAAAATTACTTTTGAAGCATCTAAATCCTCAATTAAAACATCATATATACATTCATCTACGTCGCCTTTTTCGACCCCTACACCACTTGTTGCATTTCCTTGAGGATCAATATCCACTAATAAGACGCGTTTTCCTAAATGTGCTAAACAAGCAGCTAGGTTGACTGACGTTGTGGTCTTGCCTACGCC
Source organism: Shouchella patagoniensis (assembly GCF_002019705.1). Lineage (GTDB taxonomy): Bacteria > Bacillota > Bacilli > Bacillales > Bacillaceae_D > Shouchella > Shouchella patagoniensis. Next base: position 2,732,825 of record NZ_KV917377.1, read on the forward strand.
GCCCTTTTGGTTTGCGACAGCGATGATCTTTGACACATGGACACCTACTTTCCTGCAAAATGACAGAGCAAGTTTAGATCTCGGCCATTTTTCATCTACAGTACATTTAACCAGAAATCGCAAAACGAGCATTAAAAGAAAAGACTCTTTTCCTACATTCTATCATACATTTTTTATTTGCCTATTAAAAAAAAGACCTATCTTTTTGAGATAGATCATTTTTTAGGGATACGAATCGTAAATTGATAGAAATCGTCGTTATCTTCTTCATCCGTATCAACTTTTAAGCCACTTTTCATGACCATATCAACAGATTGGCGAATCGTATTCATTGCGATACGCATATCTTTTGGATAAGATTTCCGCGTTGCCTTTTTCTTCTTAGGCGTTTCATCTGATTCTTGGGGATGTAAATAGGCTTGTACAAGTTCTTCTGTTTGCTTAACATTTAATTGTTCATCTAGGATCGCTTGTAAGACCATCTCTTGTGCCTCTTTACTACCTTTTAATACGATTAGTGCTCGAGCGTGACGTTCCGAAATTTTTCTATTTAAAATGGCATTTTGAACGGAATCAGGCAAACTTAACAGTCTAAGCTTATTTGCAATTGTTGACTGCCCTTTTCCTAACCTTTGTGCAAGGCTTTCTTGTGTAAGCTGATGCAAGTCAATCAACTTCGCATACGCCGTGGCCTCTTCAATAGCAGTAAGCCCTTCACGTTGCAAGTTTTCAATTAATGCAATTGACGCTGTTTGTGAATCATTAAACTCTTTTACAATTGCTGGAATCGTTTCCCATTCAAGCGAAGTGACAGCCCGAAACCGTCGCTCTCCTGCGATGATTTCGTATTTTTCATCACGGATTCGAACAACAATTGGTTGAATGATCCCGTGCGTTCGTATTGTCTGAGCAAGCTCTGTAATACGATCCTCATCAAATAATGTTCTTGGTTGAAACCGATTAGGCACAATATCTCGAATCGGAATTTGTTGTACTTCTTCATTTCCATTCAGTTCAGCATCGTCGTTTTTATCATTAAAGCCAAATAGGCGTGAAAACGATTGCTTCATCGCCTCGGACACCACCTTTGTTAATAACCATGATTGATTGATTCGACATTCATCCACAGCATTCCTCTATCTATCTAAAAACGAATCAAATGTTCCACGTGAAACAATCACTACGCCAGTCAGCTGCTTGTTTCCATCCTATTCCCTTATCAACGCATGTAATGCCCTATTCAATTGGTTGTTTATTAGGCGTACCTGGTTTTCTTGGATACTTCTTAGGTGTTGCTTTCACTTTCCTAATTTGAACGATATGCCTGTCACTGTTTTCCTTTGGTAACTGGAATGCGTGATTAGCAACAATTTCCCCGCCTAAAACAGCAATTGCTTTATTTGCATCTTTTAGTTCTTCTGCTGTTCCTGCACCTTTTAATGCAAGAAAGTCCCCACCGTTTTTCACAAACGGCATACATAGTTCACTTAGTACAGACATCCGTGCAACAGCTCTTGCAATAACAATATCGTATTTTTCTCGATGATAGTTGTTTTTTCCAGCTATTTCAGCGCGATCATGATAAAAAGATACATTAGTAAGACCTAACTCTTCTGCCAAATACGTTAAAAAACCAATTCTCTTATTTAATGAATCAACAATAGATACATGTAAATCTGGATAAATAATTTTTAACGGCAAACTTGGAAAACCTGCTCCTGCACCAATATCGACGATTCGTTGATCTGAAAATGAATAATATAGACCGGGAGTAAACGAATCATAAAAATGTTTTAAGTAAACGTCATCCCTATTTGTAATAGCCGTTAAATTCATTTTCTCATTCCACTCAATGAGCAGTTCAAAGTACCGATTGAACTGCTCGTTTTGAATAGACGATAACGTAATTCCATTTTCTGACAGTAATGAGGAGAATAATTCCTGGCTCATTTGCTCCTCCTTAAGATGATGTTTTTGCAAGGCGACCTTGTTCTAAATACACAAGTAAAATGGATACATCTGCTGGATTTACACCAGATACACGCGAAGCTTGACCAACTGATAACGGTCGAACTAACTTTAACTTTTGACGCGCTTCTGTCGCGAGGCCTTGAATTGCCTCGTAATCCAAATCTTCCGGTATATGCTTCTGTTCCATTTTTTTAAGACGCTCTACTTGTTGCCATTGCTTTTCTATATACCCTTCGTACTTCACTTGGATTTCAACCTGTTCGCGCACGTCTGCATCCAGATCTGTGTCTGGAGCAGGTATGATTCCAAGTAACTCGTTGTACGTCATTTCAGGACGCTTCAATACTGAAGACGCCTTTAATGCTTCGGCCATTGGTTTAGAACCAAGTTTCGTAAGCAATTCATTCACTTCATCTGAAGGCTTAATAATTAATCCTTCAATCCGTTTCTTTTCAAGTTCAACCGCTTCTTGTTTCGCAACAAACCGATTGTAACGGTCTTCTGAAATCATGCCAAGGTCATACCCTTTTTTCGTAAGACGAAGATCCGCATTGTCGTGGCGTAAAATTAATCGAAATTCTGCACGAGAAGTGAGTAGTCGGTAAGGTTCATTTGTACCTTTTGTAACAAGATCATCAATTAATACGCCGATATATGCATCAGAACGATCAAGAATAACTCCTTCTTTTCCAAATGCTTTTTGCGCAGCATTAATTCCTGCCATAATTCCTTGTCCTGCTGCTTCTTCATAACCAGAAGTCCCATTAATTTGACCAGCGGTAAATAATCCAGAAATTTTCTTTGTTTCCAATGTTGGCCATAATTGTGTAGGAACAATTGCATCGTATTCGATTGCATAGCCAGGACGCATCATCCGCACTTCTTCAAGTCCAGGAATCGATTTAAGCATAGACAACTGCACATCTTCTGGTAAACTAGTCGACAATCCTTGTACGTAAACCTCAGTAGTATTTCTTCCTTCTGGCTCAAGAAAGATTTGATGACGAGGCTTGTCATTAAATCGTACAATCTTATCTTCAATCGATGGGCAGTACCTTGGTCCTGTTCCCTCTATCATACCGGAATACATAGGAGAACGTCCAAGATTTGCACTAATAATTTCGTGCGTTTCCGCACCAGTATACGTTAGCCAACAAGGAAGCTGGTCGGTTATATACTTTGTTGTTTCATAAGAGAATGCACGCGGTGTATCATCTCCAGGTTGGATCTCCGTTTTGGAATAGTCAATTGAACTTCCATTTACACGTGGAGGTGTCCCTGTTTTAAATCGAACTAAGTCAAATCCTAGTTCCTTTAGATGACCCGATAATTTAATTGAAGGTTGCATATTGTTTGGACCAGATTCATAGGAAAGTTCTCCTAAGATAATTTTTCCTCGTAAATATGTTCCTGTTGTCACGACGACAGAAGTCGCTCGGTACTCCGCCCCTGTGTTTGTAATAACGCCCCGACATTCACCTTCTTCAATGATTAACCGATCCACCATTCCTTGCCGTAAAAGCAAGTTTTCTTGTTCTTCGATTGTCTTTTTCATTTCATGCTGATAGCTGAATTTATCTGCTTGTGCACGCAAAGCACGCACAGCAGGTCCTTTTCCTGTATTCAACATCCGCATTTGAATATGGGTTTTATCAATATTACGTCCCATTTCTCCACCAAGTGCATCAATTTCTCGAACAACAATTCCTTTAGCTGGTCCCCCTACAGATGGATTACATGGCATAAATGCGACAGCATCCAAATTCAGAGTAAGCATAAGGGTATTAGCTCCCATTCGAGCAGCTGCAAGCCCTGCTTCTACTCCAGCATGACCAGCACCTATTACAATTACGTCAAACGATCCACCTTCATAACTCATCTAGCTTACGACTATCCACTCATTCAGGACAGTCTCCCTTCCTTCCTAAACACATTTAAGTGTTTTATTTACCTAAACAAAACTGTGAAAACAATTGATCAATTAAACTATCTTGAACATCTTCACCAATAATTTCACCTAACAACTCCCACGTTCTCGTTACGTCAATTTGAATTAAATCAACAGGTACATCCATCTCTGTTGCATGTATTGCATCTTCGGCAAATGTCTTCGCTTGGTTTAATAATCCGATATGACGGGCATTTGATACATACGTTAAATCGTTGCTTTCTACTCCACCTTCAAAAAACAACCCACTAATTGCTTCTTCAAGCTGATCCACGCCTTCTTCTTGAATTAACGATGTCGTTACTACTGGTCTATCTGCTGCTAACTCGTAAACGCGGTCCATATCAATTCGTTTCTCTTGATCGGTTTTATTAACAATAATGACGACATCCATTCCACTTACTGCTTCAAAAAGCGCTTTATCTTCTTTTGTAAGCTCTTCACTGTTATTCAACACAAGTAAAATTAAGTCAGCATCTTTTAAAGCCTTTCTGGAACGCTCTACACCGATCTTTTCGACAATATCCTCTGTTTCACGTATACCAGCTGTATCAACAAGCCTTAATGGAACACCTCGAACATTCACATATTCCTCTAATGTATCCCTCGTTGTTCCAGGAATATCAGTGACAATTGCTTTCGCCTCATGAACCAAACTGTTCATTAAAGAAGACTTACCCACGTTAGGTCGACCAATAATAGCTGTAGCTAACCCTTCTCGCAATACCTTTCCTTGCTTGGCTGTTACAAGTAGCGAATCAATTTCTGCAACAACAGGCATCATTTTTTCATAGATAAGCTTAGCAGTCATTGTTTCCGCATCGTATTCAGGATAATCAATATTCACTTCGATCGCCGCAACCGTTTCTAAAACTTCTTGCCGAAGCTTCTCAATTTTTGTTGAAAGACGTCCTTCAACTTGACGCATCGCCACATTCATCGCTCTATCGGTCTTAGAGCGAATAAGATCCATCACACCTTCGGCTTGAGACAAATCAATTCGTCCGTTTAAAAAGGCACGCTTCGTAAATTCTCCCGGCTCAGCCAATCGAGCTCCGTGTTTCAACACAGCTTGTAGTACACGATTTACTGAAACCAATCCACCATGGCAATTGATTTCTACTACATCTTCACGTGTGTATGTTCTAGGTGCACGCATAACAGTAACCATCGTTTCTTCAATTACGTCTTCACCTTCAGTAAGATGACCATAAACAATCGTATGGCTCTCTGCAGCCTCTAACGATTTTGCTCCGCGAAATAATTTATCACCAATTGTAATTGCTTGATCTCCGCTCAGCCGGACAATTCCAATCGCACCTTCTCCAAGTGCCGTCGATATTGCTGCAATCGTATCCATTCTCTCTTCACCCCCATAAAAAAACAAATAGCTTCAACTTATAAGAATAGCACAGCCAATCAGGAAAAGCTATCGCCTGAAATGCTTCTCTCCTTGCCAAATTTTCCTTTTCTCATAAAGAAAAGGAAGCGCACGCGCTCCCTTTTGTCTTTAGCTTGGATCAACGACAACATGACGTTTTTGTCCGGCACCTTTTGATTCAGTTTTAACACCTTTTTCGTTAGCAAGCGCCGTATGGATCACTTTACGTTCTCTCGCAGGCATCGGTTCTAATACAACTGACTCCTGTGATTGCTGTGCCTTTTTGCTCACACGAACGGCTAATTCTCTTAACGTCTCTTCACGCTTTTTTCGATATCCACCAGCATCAAGGTGTATTCGTGCGAAATCAACTGTCCCAGCTTGGACAACAGCTAAATTAGCGAGGTATTCAAGTGAATCGAGCGTCTGCCCTTTTTTTCCGATCAACCGTCCTTGATCCGTTTCATTTACACTCAAAAGGTTATACTTTAGGTCTTTCCCTTTTTTCTGTTCATCTAACTCAACTTCAATACCCATTAAAGATATTGTTTCTTTTAGGAAAGTACTGGCAACCATAGCAGAATTGGGCTTAACTCGAACTTCAATGACTGCTGGTTTTACACCAAATATACCTAGGAATCCTTTGTTTGGCTGTTCCACTACATCATAGACTAACTGTTCCCGCTCGACATTTAAATCATTCATTGCCTTTGCAACAGCTTCTTCGATCGTTCGGCCTTTTACCATATGAGTTGCCATCTGCTTTCCCCTTCCTTATTTCCGCTTTTTCTTCTTGCCTTTTTTCTTCTTATTATTGGTCTTTTTTAATTTACCCTTTTGTCCACCTTGATTAACCGTAAGTGAGGACTCTAGACCTCTTTTACCTGCATTTGGACCTGTAATAAAGTAAGTTTGGGTAATCATGAAAATATTCCCGACAACCCAGTACAAAATAACAGCCGCTGGAAGAAATGCGCCAATAACTAAAATCATAATTGGCATCATATATAACAAAATCTTCATCTGTGGATTGTTTTGTACCATCATCATCTTTTGCTGAAAATACGTTAAAATACAGGCCAATACCGGTAAGATGAAGAATGGATCAGCTACGTTTAACTCAAACCATAAAAACCGTTCACCCTCAAAATTAGGTGTTCTCATGATGGCATGATAAATCGCCAAGAAAATTGGCATTTGGATAAGTATCGGCAAACATCCCGCAAAAGGATTCACTTTATGTTCTGCAAACATCTTTTGCATTTCTTCATTAAGTTTCACTCTTGTATTTTGATCTTTTGCGCTATATGTTTCTCTTAGTTTTTGCATCTCTGGTTGCAATTGCTGCATTGCTTTTGTGCTTTTTGTTTGCTTAATCATTAATGGCATTAATAACGCTCGGAATAAAATCGTCACAACAATAATCGCCACACCATAACTACTTACCCAACCAGCGATGATAATAATGAGCTGTGATAACGGATACACAAAAAAGGAATTCCAAATACCCGAACTCTCTGCAGTAACTGGCTCATTAATACTAAAACAACCGGATAAGAACAGCAGCGTACTCGCCATAATTACGAGCCAACCTATTCTTTTCAATTCTCGTACATCCTCTCCAGCAGTCAGCTTTCTTTCTTTTTATGGGGACGCGAAAGCACTTTAGACTTACGCATAACATGTTCTAAACTACTTCGAACTTCTTTTAAGGATAGATCACGCGCAGGATTCCTAGCAATAACAACATAATCACAGCCATGTTGGAGCTGGTCCTGTAAATCATGAAACACTACTCGGACCAAACGTTTGATTCGATTTCGACAGACAGCGTTTCCCACCCGTTTTGATACAGATAAGCCAAGGCGCAATTCCGCTTGTCCCTCTTTTGGCAATATATAAAGAACAAACTGCCTATTAGCCATCGAAGTTCCTTTTTTAAAAACAGCTGAAAATTCTTCGTTCTTTTTTATACGTTGTTCTTTTTTCATCATGCACACGACCTCTCGCCCGCAATGGTTTTTATACCAGAAAAAGACCACTGGTGTCAGTGGTCTATGCAGACAATACTTTTCTTCCTTTTTGACGACGGCGCGCAAGGACTTTACGGCCGTTTTTCGTAGCCATTCGAGCACGGAAGCCGTGATTCTTTTTGCGTTTACGGTTATTTGGTTGGAACGTTGGACCCATGTATTCCACCTCCTTCGAGGATTGTATCTCTATCAGACACTCTAAAAAATTATATAGATAAAAAGCATACTCTGTCAAGTAGCTATTTTAATTTACGATCTCCTGCCTCTTTTCTCTCTTTTTCGTCAAATGTGGATTAATTTCGAGCTCTTTTTCACTTGTCTACAAGTTATCGACAACGATTTACACATATCTAGTGTTGTGGACAACACCAAGATACTAGATGCTGCGTTTTGTGGATAAGTATATTAAACCATTGCGACTCAAGGTTATTTTTGCTATGATTAAGTTGTTTTCCTTCGTGGACACTGATTTTATCAAAAAACCTGTCCACAGCCTGTGGGTAAGGTTGTGGACAGGTTTTTTATTTCTGTTTCTTTATTTATCCACAACATACTGGATATGTTGATCATACCGTTTTTCTACTATATTATTTTTTACTCACATTATAATGGGGTATGCATATTTATTCCACTTTAATTTTTACGTTATACAAAGGTTGTACAGTAATGATACGTCGCAAAAGGAGGGGCTTTCTTGGAAAATATTCATGACTTATGGAGCAAAGTGCTTGAAGAAATGAAGAAAAAAGTAAGTAAACCAAGTTATGAAACTTGGTTAAAAGCAACTAAAGCAAATACATTGCAGAATGACGTCATTGTTGTTACCGCACCGAATGAATTTGCCAGGGATTGGCTAGAAGATCATTATTCAGGCTTAACATCTGACATTATGGAACAATTAACTGGAGCTCGTTTAGCACCAAAGTTTGTTATTCCACAGCATGAACAGGAAGACGAAACACCACCAGAACAACCAGCCCCGTCTCCTGCGGAAGCCGATTTGTCCGGTCAATCAACTACATCTAGAACAATGCTTAACGATAAATATACATTTAACACGTTTGTTATCGGTTCAGGAAACCGTTTCGCCCATGCCGCTTCACTTGCAGTTGCTGAAGCTCCAGCCCGTGCTTACAATCCATTGTTTATCTATGGAGGCGTGGGTCTTGGAAAAACGCATTTAATGCACGCTATTGGTCATTATGTTATGGAACACAATCCAAATGCCAAAGTTGTTTATTTGTCTTCAGAGAAATTTACAAATGAATTCATTAACGCAATTCGCGACAATAAAGCGGTTCATTTTCGCAATAAATACCGCAATGTAGATGTACTGTTGATTGATGATATTCAATTTATAGCTGGAAAGATCCAAACACAGGAAGAGTTTTTCCATACATTTAATGCGCTACATGAAGAATCAAAGCAAATTGTCATATCTAGTGATCGACCTCCAAAAGAGATACCTACACTTGAAGATCGATTACGTTCCAGGTTTGAATGGGGACTAATAACAGATATTACACCACCTGATTTAGAAACTAGGATTGCGATTTTACGCAAAAAAGCAAAAGCAGAGAACTTAGATATTCCAAATGAAGTAATGCTTTATATCGCTAATCAAATTGATACAAATATTCGCGAGCTTGAAGGCGCGCTTATTCGTGTCGTAGCGTACTCAAGTTTAATTAATCAAGATATGAACGCCGATCTTGCAGCGGAAGCACTTAAAGATATTATTCCTAATGCACTTCCTAAGACGTTGACGATTACAGATATTCAAAAACTTGTCGGCGAACACTATCAAGTAAAAATGGAAGACTTTAAAGCAAAAAAACGAACAAAATCTGTTGCTTTTCCACGTCAGATTGCTATGTACCTATCCCGTGAATTAACGGATGCTTCACTTCCTAAGATTGGAAGCGAATTTGGTGGGCGTGACCATACCACTGTGATTCATGCCCATGAAAAAATCTCCAAATTGCTTATAACAGATCAAGAGTTGCAACAAAAAGTCCAAGCAATCACAGAACAATTGCGTCAGTAATTGTGAACATGTGCATAAAGTAGACAAGCCTATCCACATATTACCCACATGTGAATAGGCTGTCTCTTTACGCTTTTTCCTTGTTTATCCACAAATACACAAGCCCTATTACTATTACTACGACTTTAAAACATTAGTAAAAGATATATGAAAAGGAGTTTCTTATTATGCATGTTATTATTGACCGAAACCGAATGGTACACGATGTCCAACACGTAGCTAAAGCCGTATCACCGAGAACAACAATTCCAATTCTTACTGGTATAAAACTTGTTGTTTCTGCAAATGGATTAACACTTACAGGTAGTGATTCTGATTTGTCGATTGAATCGTTTATTCCTACTGTGGAAAACGAGAAAGAACTCGTACAAATAGAACAAGAAGGCAGTATTGTTCTCCAATCAAAATATTTTTCTGAAATTGTTAAGAAACTTCCTGGAGATACAATTGAAATTCAAGTTCATGACCAATTTGCAGCAACAATTCGTTCTGGATCGTCTGTGTTTACGTTAAACGGGTTAGATCCTGATGAATATCCACGTTTACCGCAGCTAAAAGAAGATTTGATTTTTAGTATTCCACAAGACATGTTGCGTAACGTAATTCGCCAAACGGTGTTTGCAGTGTCCACCCAGGAAACACGTCCAGTGTTGACAGGTGTAAACATCGAGACGGAAGAAGGTGGGTTAATCTGTTCTGCAACAGATAGTCACCGATTAGCAATGCGAAAAGCAAAGATTGAGTTTCAAAACGATCAGTTACATTTTCAAAATGTCGTGATACCAGGAAAAAGTTTGCAAGAACTAAGCAAAATTTTAGAGGATACAAGTGATTTAGCAGAAATCGTTGTAACAGAAAACCAGATTTTATTTAAGTTAGGGAACCTATTATTCTTTTCCCGGTTACTTGAAGGGAAATATCCAGTTATCTCTAGCATGATCCCTACTCAATCAAAAACGAGTTTTGTTCTTAAAACAAAGCACTTGTTGCAAACACTAGAACGAGCATTGTTGCTTTCTAGAGAAGCGAAAAACAATGTGATCAACTTAAAAACACTCGGCGAAAATCAAATTGAGATTACATCCACTTCACAAGAGGTTGGAAAAGTAACTGAACAAATGGAAACAGAGAAATTTGAGGGCGAAGAGATGCGAATCTCATTCAACGGAAAAAATATCATTGATGCATTAAAAGTTGTTGATAGTGATGAAATCCGCATTGCATTCACAGGCGCAATGAGCCCATTTGTTATTCGGCCAATTGATTCGGACCATTACTTGCACTTATTCTCTCCAGTGCGCACATATTAAAAAGCTATGTGAAAAATAGGTTGGCTAGAACGAAATCGTTTAGTACAATAGAGAAAGAGAAACTAATAGAGAACGATAAATCGATACAGCTAACTATTTCTAAGGCAGCATTCTCTGACAGATATGCTGTCTTCCCTTCGTCTAGCAGATTGTGAGGTACGGTTTGGAACAGATAAGAATTGAAACGGAATATATTACACTTGGGCAGCTGTTAAAAGAAGTAGGTGCTATTGACACTGGTGGGATGGCTAAGTGGTATTTAAGTGAGCACACGGTTCTTGTGAACGCGGAGAATGAAAACCGACGTGGCAAAAAGCTACGAGTTGGCGATGTAATTGATTTGGAAGATGGGCGAACATTTATGATTGCCACCAAGGACTAACCAACTATGCTCATTCATACACTTGCGCTTACTTCATATCGAAATTATGAAGAAACAACGGTTTCTTTCGGACCTAAAGTCAATGTATTTGTTGGTGAGAATGCCCAAGGAAAAACAAACTTGTTGGAAGCCATCTATGTTGTTGCTTTAGCGAAATCACATCGCACACCAAAAGATAAAGAGCTGATCGGATTTGATCGGCCTTTTGCGCGCATTCATACGAAAGGGCAGGTCCGAACAGGCGAAATCGAACTTGACCTTATTTTGTCTGGTAAAGGGAAAAAAGGGAAGATCAATGGATTGGAACAACGGCGTTTAAGTGATTATGTAGGAACGTTAAACGTGGTGATGTTTGCTCCAGAGGATCTTGACTTGGTGAAGGGCAGTCCCCAAGTACGGAGGCGTTTTATTGATATGGAGCTAGGACAAATAAGTCCTGTTTATTTGCATGAACTATCTCTTTACGGAAAGATTTTGAAACAACGTAATGTGCTATTAAAGGACATGCAACAAAAACGTTCAAGCGAATTTACGATGCTCGATGTGCTGACAGATCAATTAATTGAGAAAGCTGCATTTATTGTGAAAAAGCGTGCTGAATTCATTGTGCAACTTGAAAAATGGGCAATTCCGATCCATGAGTCGATTAGTCGTGGGAAAGAATTGCTGAAACTTCGCTACATCCCATCGTTTGAGGTATCAGACATGGGAAATATGACGAAAATAAAGGAAGACCTCGAACATGTGTATAAACAGAAAAAGGAAAATGAAGTTCGGAGGGGAACAACTCTTTTTGGACCCCATCGCGATGACATCGCTTTTTCTGTTAATGGATTAGATGTACAAACCTACGGCTCCCAAGGCCAACAAAGGACAACCGCATTGTCACTAAAACTGGCAGAAATTGATTTAATTTATGCTGAAATTGGGGAATATCCAATTTTACTTTTAGATGATGTGCTATCAGAATTAGATGATTATAGGCAATCTCATTTATTAGAGACGATCCAGAGCCGTGTCCAAACGTTTGTGACAACGACTTCGATTGGTGGCCTGCATCAAAACGTATTGCGAGAAGCTCGTGTATTTACGGTTGTCCACGGCGCGGTTGAGCGAATGGAGTAAGAGTATGTATCTTCATATTGGCGGAGATGTCATATTGCCAGCAAAAAAGGTGATTGGCATTTTTCCATACGCAGAAAAAGAACTTTCCAAGCAAACGAAGGTTTTTTTAAAAGAGCGGGAGCAAGATGGTTCCTGCATAAAAATTGTAGACGATGATTCGGTTAAAAGTATTATCGTGACGGATGCATCTACTTATTATTCCCCTGTATCTTCACAAACATTGTTTAGGCGATCCAATACGGATGCGCTGGAAAAGCTGCATGGAGATGTAGAAGACTAAATGGAGCCAAGCAAGCTACATGATTCCTGATGAGAAGGTGAAGAATGTTGGAAAATGAGCAAAATCAAGCATACGATGAAAGCCAAATACAAGTATTAGAAGGCCTTGAAGCCGTTAGAAAACGACCTGGGATGTACATTGGGTCGACGAGCCAAAAAGGATTGCATCACTTAGTTTGGGAGATTGTCGACAACAGCATTGATGAAGCGATGGCAGGATATTGCGATACGATTAGTGTTACAATTGAAGAAGATAACTCCATCACAGTGGAAGATAATGGACGTGGTATTCCCGTAGGTATTCAAGAAAAAATGGGTCGTCCGGCAGTTGAAGTTATTATGACTGTTTTACACGCAGGCGGTAAGTTCGGCGGAGGAGGCTACAAAGTTTCCGGTGGGCTTCATGGTGTTGGTGCATCTGTAGTAAACGCATTATCTACTTATTTGGAAGTAAATGTCCATCTTGATGGAAAAATCCACAAACAGATTTATAGCCGTGGCGTTCCACAAGCTGATTTAGAAGTAGTTGGCGAAACAGATAAAACAGGGACAATTATTTCTTTCCGCCCAGACGGTGATATTTTTAAAGAAACGCTCGAATTTGATTACGATACGCTTGCTGGTAGAGTACGCGAATTGGCCTTTTTAAACAAAGGGTTAACAATCAAGATGATCGATAAACGACCAGAAGGTAAGCAGGCTACGTATTTTTATGAGGGGGGGATTTCTTCCTTCGTTAAGCATTTAAACCGGACAAAAGAAGCACTTCATGAAGATCCAATCCATGTTGAGGCCGAAAAAGAAGGTTTAACAGTTGAGGTAGCTGTCCAATACAATGATGGTTATACGAGCAGTATTTACTCATTTGCTAATAATATTAATACCCATGAAGGTGGTACGCATGAATCCGGATTTAAAACCGGTTTAACGCGTGTTATTAATGATTATGCTCGTAAGAATAGCCTATTTAAAGAAAATGACCCTAATTTAAGTGGTGAAGATGTTCGTGAAGGCTTAACAGCAATTATTTCTGTTAAGATCCCAGAACCACAATTTGAAGGCCAAACAAAAACAAAGCTTGGTAACAGTGAAGCACGTACAATCACCGATTCACTTTTCTCTGAAAGCTTTGCGCGATTTTTGGCAGAAAATCCAACCGTCGGTCGGAAGATTGTAGATAAAGGATTGATGGCTTCAAGAGCGCGCGAAGCTGCCAAAAAAGCGCGCGAGTTAACACGACGGAAAAGTGCGCTTGAAGTAAGCTCTTTACCAGGTAAATTAACGGATTGCTCGTCAAAAGATGCATCGATTAGTGAGTTGTTTATTGTTGAGGGTGATTCTGCCGGTGGTTCAGCAAAGGGAGGAAGAGACCCTCATATTCAAGCCATTCTGCCGCTACGAGGAAAGATTCTTAACGTAGAAAAAGCAAGACTTGATAAAATTCTTGCGAATAACGAGATTCGGATGATTATCACTGCAATCGGTACTGGTATTGGAGAAGAGTTTGATATTGCAAAAGCGCGTTACCATAAGATTGTTATTATGACTGATGCCGATGTTGATGGAGCTCATATCCGTACACTTATTCTTACCTTTTTCTATCGCTATATGCGCGAGTTGATCGAAAATGGTTATGTGTATATTGCCCAACCACCGCTTTACAAAATTGAGCAAGGTAAAAACAAAGTGTCGTATGTTTATTCTGATCGTGAATTAGAAGCGCATATGCAAACAGTTGAAGACCGTTCAAAAGTAGGGGTGCAACGTTACAAAGGACTTGGTGAAATGAATGCGACACAGCTTTGGGATACAACAATGGATCCAGAGGTGCGCAATATGTTGCAAGTAACGCTTGCGGATGCAATTAAAGCAGATGAGATTTTTGAAGTGTTAATGGGCGATCGTGTTGAGCCAAGACGCGACTTTATTCAAGAGAATGCACATTACGTGAAAAACTTGGACATTTAAGAGAAGAGCCGGTTTTCTAATGCCGGCTTACCGTGGAGGTTTACGCAATGGCGGAAGAAGAAGTGTCAAGATTAAGAGAGAGACAAATTGATGAAGAGATGAAAGAATCATTCATGGATTATGCCATGAGTGTTATTGTCAGCCGTGCCCTGCCAGATGTGAGGGATGGGATGAAGCCTGTCCATCGCCGTATTTTATATGCGATGTTTGAACTTGGTATGACGCCTGATAAGCCGTATAAAAAATCGGCCCGTATTGTTGGTGAAGTTCTCGGGAAATACCATCCACATGGTGACTCATCTGTTTACGATACTATGGTCAGGATGGCGCAAGATTTCAGTTACCGCTATATGCTTGTAAACGGTCACGGAAATTTCGGGTCAATTGATGGGGATTCAGCAGCGGCAATGCGTTATACTGAATCAAAAATGTCAAAGATTTCAATGGAGCTTGTCCGTGATTTAAATAAAGACACGGTTGATTTTGCTGAAAACTATGATGGCACGGAACGTGAACCTGTTGTTTTACCTGCTCGTTTTCCAAATTTACTTGTGAACGGTACATCTGGGATCGCTGTTGGGATGGCAACAAATATTCCCCCGCATCAACTCGGTGAAGTTATTGATGGAGTCCTTGCTTTATCGGAAGATCCAGAGATTAGCATCCCAGAATTAATGGAACATATTCCGGGTCCAGATTTTCCGACCGGTGGCGAGATCCTTGGTCGTTCGGGTATACGAAAAGCTTATACAACCGGACGCGGTTCAATTATGGTTCGCGCGAAAACAAATATCGAAGAGAAAAAAGGCAAGCAATCAATTATTGTGACAGAGCTTCCATATCAAGTGAACAAAGCTCGTTTGATTGAGAAGATCGCTGAACTTGTTCGTGATAAAAAGATTGAAGGTATTTCGGAACTTCGAGATTCATCTGACCGGAATGGAATGCGTATCGTTATTGACTTGAGAAGAGATGCGAATGCAAACGTCATTTTAAACAACTTATATAAGCAAACTGCTTTGCAGACAAGCTTTGGGATTAATACGCTTGCGCTTGTAAAAGGGCGACCGGAAGTACTTAACCTTAAGCAAGTCCTTGAACACTACTTAAGTCACCAAGTTGAAGTAATCCGGAGACGGACACAATTTGATCTAAATAAAGCGGAAGCACGTGCTCATATTTTAGAAGGTTTGCGTATTGCTTTGGATCATATTGATGAGATTATTGCCTTAATCCGTGCATCTGATACAGCGGAGATTGCTCGTAATGGCTTAATTGAACGTTTTGAATTGAGCTATGAACAAGCACAGGCTATTCTTGACATGCGTTTACAACGATTAACAGGACTTGAGCGAGATAAACTTGAGCAGGAATATCAAGAGATAATGGCACGAATTGCAGAGCTGAAAGCGATTCTTGCTAGTGAAGAGCGTGTGCTTGAAGTCATCCGTGAAGAGTTGCTCGTTGTGAAAGAGAAGTTTAACGACGAACGCCGTACGGTTATCTCAATGAGTGAAGAACATCTTGAAGACGAGGATTTAATTCCGCGTCAAAACATCGTTATTACGATTACCCATAATGGCTATGTTAAACGCCTTCCAATTTCTACTTATCGAGCACAACGTCGTGGAGGTAAAGGGATCCAAGGTATGGGTACGAATGATGATGATTTTGTGCAACACTTGTTCACAACGAATACGCACCACACTGTGCTATTCTTTACGAACAAAGGAAAAGTCTATCGTCTAAAAGGTTATGAAATCCCTGAACTAGGGCGTACGGCTAAAGGAATTCCAGCAATCAATTTGTTACAAATTGATCCAGGTGAAACAATTAGTACGGTTATTCCAATTGAAGAATTTGATGAAAACTACTATTTATTCTTCTTAACTGAACATGGTATTGCTAAACGAACAAAGTTGTCTGCGTTCGCGAATATCCGCAAAGGTGGTCTTTTCGCAATTAACTTGCGAGATGATGATTCCCTCCACGGTGTACGTCTAACTGATGGAGAACGAGAAATTATCATTGGTACAAAGCAAGGTATGGCGATTCGTTTCCCTGAAAGTGATGTTCGCTTAATGGGACGTACAGCTGGCGGTGTAAAAGGGATCAGGCTGTCTGGAGATGACGGTGTCGTTGGTATGGATGTTATCACAGAAGACCAAAAAGTCCTTGTGGTTACTGAAAAAGGGTACGGTAAACGAACCGAGCTTGACGAATATCGTATCCAAAGCCGTGGCGGTAAAGGGATTAAAACTTGTAATATTACTGATAAGAACGGTCCGCTTGTTTCTCTCAAAATGGTAGCTGAAGAAGATGACATTATGATTGTGACAGCGAATGGCGTAATTATTCGAACAACAGTTGAAGGAATTTCAACAACTGGACGAAATACGCAAGGAGTCACGTTGATTCGTGTTCGAGAAGGTGAAGAGGTAGCTACAGTCGCTCGTGTGAATATCAATGATGACGAAGTTGATGAACTGGAAGACGAAGACATTGTTGAAGGCGAAGCAACTGAGGTAACTGAAACATCTGAAGAACAGAAAGAAGATAAAAACGAAGAACAAGAATAAAAAGCGACTAACATCGGTTATTTACTCTAATCGTAGACGTAAGGCCCTTGAGATTTTATCTCGAGGGCCTTTTTCTCGATTTTGCTTGTACGTGGGCCTCTCCAAGTCAAGAAGTCGAGGATGAGCTCCTGTGCTATGCTGTGAGGCTCATCTGTTGTCCGTGGAGAGTGAAGTGTCTATCAAGAGCAAGGGCAAAGAGGATTGTTGTAAAAATGGTGTATCACATTACCGGATACTCTGGCGTGTAACGAGGATGGGCATAAAATGGAGGACGTAGTCCAATTTTTGAAACAGGCCAAGAATAATGCATATAAGACATTTGTTCCTTTTCATTTGATTTGTTCACTACTAACAATGTAACAGTTGGATAGAAAGTAAAAATCATTTTAGTTCCCTCCTTACTTATTAGTATACGTACGAATAAGTGAATTGGAGATTGTCTCCTTCGATTAGACATGCACATAGGTATTTGCCTAATCATAAAGTGTGTATGTAACTGGAACGGAGGAGATTATGGTGGACAATCAAAATCATAAAGAACAGAGCCGTAAACAGGAAGAACAATTAAAAGAGGTTCAAAAGATTCAGGAATGGTTTGAACAGCATAAGCAAACAAATCCATATCCACTTTACCCGTCCTACGGGAAAATAACGCGTTATGAGGATCTTAATTTAACAGGACCAGAACAACGGCAGTTAAGACAACCAGGGGTAGAAGGGTTGATGGTTCCAAAACCAATTATTGAAAATCCGAAATATACAGGGAGCGGCAAATTAATAGATAAAGTAGCTATCGTAACTGGAGGAGATAGCGGTATAGGGGCAGCCACTGCTATTGCATTCGCAAAAGAGGGGGCAAATGTAGTTGTCAGCTATTTAGATGAGCATGACGATGCGAATAGAACTAAAAGAAGAATTGAGGAACTAGGTCAGAGTTGTGTGCTCATACCAGGAGATGTAAGCAAAAAAGAACAGAATGAAGAATTGGTAAAGCAAACCTTACGTATATTTGGCAAAATTGATGTACTTGTTAATAACGTTGGAATTCAGTTCCCACAACAAAATATTATGGATATTACTGACGAACAGTTTGACGAGACATTTAAAGTGAATATCTACTCTCATTTTTATTTAACACGTGCAGCTTTGCCCCATTTAAAAGTGGGTAGTTCGATTATTGGAACAACATCGGTGGTAACGTATGTCGGAGAACCACAGCTTGTCGACTATACGGCTACAAAGGGAGCGATCGTTGGTTGGACACGTGCGTTAGCTAAACAAATCGGTAATAAGGGCATACGCGTTAATGCGGTAGCTCCAGGAAAGATTTGGACACCGTTAATTCCAGCTAGTTTTGCTGCCGATGATAATGCATTACCAGAAGATAATGTGTTTGGCAGAGTGGGGCAGCCGTTTGAGTTAGCACCTACTTATGTTTATTTAGCATCGGATGATTCAAGATATGTGACTGGGCAAGTGCTCCATGTTGATGGAGGACAATCAACAAATTCTTGATATGAATAGATAGCTGCTGGCCAGTTATCTATTTTTATTTAATAGAGAAAGTGTATAAGAGAAGAAGTAGGTTAAAATGAATCTGGTTTCTGTATTACATGACTCTTTAAAGTTAAGAAAAGGTATCAATATAGTAGAATCAGTTATTAGAATCATTAATTCATAAAATCTATTTCATGGTTTATGAGTTTTGTTATGTAGGGTTTGAAACTGAAACAGGCGAAAAACGTTGATAGATAAAGGATTAATGGTGAAAGATATATAACTAGCAATAGCGAAGTGATGATGAAAATAAATCTTTTTTTAAAAAACCTTATATTATTTTTGAAAAGTAGTTGACGATATTTTGTAGAGATGGTATATTAATTGAGTCGCCAAGAGAGAACGGCGCAAACGAGTTCTTTGAAAACTGAACAAAAGCCAAGCGTAATAAAGAGATACAAGGTATCTCGTCAATGAAAGTCGTTGAATTGGTATTCAACGCGCTAGCAACATTTTGAGCAAGTCAAACACTTTAACGGAGAGTTTGATCCTGGCTCAGGACGAACGCTGGCGGCATGCCTAATACATGCAAGTCGAGCGGACGGAAGGGAGCTTGCTCCCGGAAGTCAGCGGCGGACGGGTGAGTAACACGTGGGCAACCTGCCCCTTAGACTGGGATAACTTCGGGAAACCGAAGCTAATACCGGATAACACTTTTTCCCTCCTGGGAGAAAGTTAAAAGATGGCCTTTGTGCTATCACTAGGGGATGGGCCCGCGGCGCATTAGCTAGTTGGTAAGGTAATGGCTTACCAAGGCGACGATGCGTAGCCGACCTGAGAGGGTGATCGGCCACACTGGGACTGAGACACGGCCCAGACTCCTACGGGAGGCAGCAGTAGGGAATCTTCCGCAATGGACGAAAGTCTGACGGAGCAATGCCGCGTGAGTGAGGAAGGCCTTCGGGTCGTAAAGCTCTGTTGTGAGGGAAGAACAAGTATCGGTTGAATAAGCCGGTACCTTGACGGTACCTCACCAGAAAGCCACGGCTAACTACGTGCCAGCAGCCGCGGTAATACGTAGGTGGCAAGCGTTGTCCGGAATTATTGGGCGTAAAGCGCGCGCAGGCGGCTTCTTAAGTCTGATGTGAAATCTCGGGGCTCAACCCCGAGCGGCCATTGGAAACTGGGAAGCTTGAGTGCAGAAGAGGAGAGTGGAATTCCACGTGTAGCGGTGAAATGCGTAGATATGTGGAGGAACACCAGTGGCGAAGGCGACTCTCTGGTCTGTAACTGACGCTGAGGCGCGAAAGCGTGGGGAGCAAACAGGATTAGATACCCTGGTAGTCCACGCCGTAAACGATGAGTGCTAGGTGTTAGGGGTTTCGATGCCCGTAGTGCCGAAGTAAACACATTAAGCACTCCGCCTGGGGAGTACGACCGCAAGGTTGAAACTCAAAGGAATTGACGGGGACCCGCACAAGCAGTGGAGCATGTGGTTTAATTCGAAGCAACGCGAAGAACCTTACCAGGTCTTGACATCCTTTGACCACTCTGGAGACAGAGCTTCCCCTTCGGGGGCAAAGTGACAGGTGGTGCATGGTTGTCGTCAGCTCGTGTCGTGAGATGTTGGGTTAAGTCCCGCAACGAGCGCAACCCTTGATCTTAGTTGCCAGCATTTAGTTGGGCACTCTAAGGTGACTGCCGGTGACAAACCGGAGGAAGGTGGGGACGACGTCAAATCATCATGCCCCTTATGACCTGGGCTACACACGTGCTACAATGGATGGTACAAAGGGTTGCGAAGCCGCGAGGTGAAGCCAATCCCATAAAGCCATTCTCAGTTCGGATTGTAGGCTGCAACTCGCCTACATGAAGCCGGAATTGCTAGTAATCGCGGATCAGCATGCCGCGGTGAATACGTTCCCGGGTCTTGTACACACCGCCCGTCACACCACGAGAGTTTGTAACACCCGAAGTCGGTGAGGTAACCTTTTGGAGCCAGCCGCCTAAGGTGGGACAAATGATTGGGGTGAAGTCGTAACAAGGTAGCCGTATCGGAAGGTGCGGCTGGATCACCTCCTTTCTATGGAGTATATTACTCTAGTCGACGAACAACTTCGGTTGTTTGGCGCTTTGGATCTTTTGTTCAGTTTTGAATGAACTCAATTCATTCAATTTCATATTTGACAAAGAGAAGCAAGAAGATCGAGGATGGGAAATGTTCGATTGAAGAAGCGTACTTGCGTACGTGACTGATTGAGAATCATGAACCAGACAAAGAGATTCGCTGCTTATCTATTGTTAAAATAGCCCGTTAAAGGCATGGAACCACGCTAAGAACGCCACGTCTTGTGGCAACGCCTGGTACCGACCTCCTGTGGGCAGGTTCTTTGAAAACTAAATCAAGAAACAACTCAAATAAGTTTTGTTCATCGGTTTTAAACTGTTTGAACGAGACGTCAAGAATTCTTGAGCAACCTTTATTGCTTAAACATGGTCGAGCGTATCGCACGCAGACACCATTTAGGATAAGTTAGAAAGGGCGCACGGTGGATGCCTTGGCACTAGGAGCCGACGAAGGACGCGACGAACAGCGATATGCTTCGGGGAGCTGTAAGTAAGCTTTGATCCGGAGATTTCCGAATGGGGGAACCCACCATCCGTAATGGGATGGTACTTGTATCTGAACACATAGGATGCATAGAGGCAGACCCGGGGAACTGAAACATCTAAGTACCCGGAGGAAGAGAAAGCAAATGCGATTTCCTAAGTAGCGGCGAGCGAAACGGAATCAGCCCAAACCAAGAGGCTTGCCTCTTGGGGTTGTAGGACACTCTATACGGAGTTACAAAGAAACGGAGTAGGTGAACTGTCTGGAAAGACAGGCCGAAGAAGGTAACAGCCCTGTAGCTGAAACTTCGTTTCCTCCAGAGTGGATCCTGAGTACGGCGGGACACGTGAAACCCCGTCGGAATCCGGGAGGACCATCTCCCAAGGCTAAATACTCCCTAGTGACCGATAGTGAACCAGTACCGTGAGGGAAAGGTGAAAAGCACCCCGGAAGGGGAGTGAAATAGATCCTGAAACCGTGTGCCTACAACTAGTCAGAGCCCGTTAATGGGTGATGGCGTGCCTTTTGTAGAATGAACCGGCGAGTTACGGTATCGTGCAAGGTTAAGCTGATAAGGCGGAGCCGCAGCGAAAGCGAGTCTGAATAGGGCGAGTGAGTACGATGCCGTAGACCCGAAACCGGGTGATCTACCCATGTCCAGGGTGAAGGTCGGGTAACACCGACTGGAGGCCCGAACCCACGCATGTTGAAAAATGCGGGGATGAGGTGTGGGTAGGGGTGAAATGCCAATCGAACTCGGAAATAGCTGGTTCTCCCCGAAATAGCTTTAGGGCTAGCCTCGAGTGATGAGTTTTGGAGGTAGAGCACTGATTGGACGAGGGGTCCCCACAGGATTACCGAATTCAGTCAAACTCCGAATGCCAAAAACTTTAACTCGGGAGTCAGACTGCGAGTGCTAAGATCCGTAGTCAAGAGGGAAACAGCCCAGACCATCAGCTAAGGTCCCAAAGTATACGTTAAGTGGAAAAGGATGTGGAGTTGCCCAGACAACCAGGATGTT
Source organism: Shouchella patagoniensis (assembly GCF_002019705.1). Taxonomy (GTDB): domain Bacteria; phylum Bacillota; class Bacilli; order Bacillales; family Bacillaceae_D; genus Shouchella; species Shouchella patagoniensis. The sequence goes on from NZ_KV917377.1 coordinate 2,754,977, forward strand.
GGCTTAGAAGCAGCCATCATTGAAAGAGTGCGTAATAGCTCACTGGTCGAGTGACTCTGCGCCGAAAATGTACCGGGGCTAAACGTATCACCGAAGCTATGGCAATTCCTTATGGAATTGGGTAGGGGAGCGTTCCAAGGACAGCGAAGCTAGATCGTGAGGACTAGTGGAGTGCTTGGAAGTGAGAATGCCGGTATGAGTAGCGAAAAGAGGGGTGAGAATCCCCTCCGTCGAAAGCCCAAGGTTTCCTGAGGAAGGCTCGTCCGCTCAGGGTCAGTCGGGACCTAAGCCGAGGCCGAAAGGCGTAGGCGATGGACAACAGGTTGATATTCCTGTACCACCCAGTATTTGTTTGAACGATGGGGGGACGCAGAAAGGTAGGGTGAGCGCGCCGCTGGCTGTGCGCGTCGAAGCATGCAAGGCTGGAACATAGGCAAATCCGTGTTCCGTTCGGCTGAGCTGTGACCGTGAAGGACCTTCGGGTCCGAAATCCCTGATCCTCCGCTGCCAAGAAAAGCCTCTAGTTAGAATACAGGTGCCCGTACCGCAAACCGACACAGGTAGGCGAGAAGAGAATTCTAAGACGCTCGGGAGAACTCTCGTTAAGGAACTCGGCAAAATGACCCCGTAACTTCGGGAGAAGGGGTGCTCTATTAAGGTGAATAGCCTGAGAGAGCCGCAGTGAATAGATCCAAGCGACTGTTTAGCAAAAACACAGGTCTCTGCCAAGCCGCAAGGCGAAGTATAGGGGCTGACACCTGCCCGGTGCTGGAAGGTTAAGAGGAGGGGTTATCCCGCAAGGGAGAAGCTCTGAATTGAAGCCCCAGTAAACGGCGGCCGTAACTATAACGGTCCTAAGGTAGCGAAATTCCTTGTCGGGTAAGTTCCGACCCGCACGAATGGTGCAACGACTTGGATACTGTCTCAACGAGAGACCCGGTGAAATTATAGTACCTGTGAAGATGCAGGTTACCCGCGACAGGACGGAAAGACCCCATGGAGCTTTACTGTAGCTTGATAGTGAGTGTTGGTACCATTTGTACAGGATAGGTAGGAGCCTTGGAAACCGGAGCGCTAGCTTCGGTGGAGGCGTTGGTGGGATACTACCCTGATGGTGCTGACATTCTAACCTCGACCCGTGATCCGGGTCAGGGACATTGTCAGGTGGGCAGTTTGACTGGGGCGGTCGCCTCCTAAACAGTAACGGAGGCGCCCAAAGGTTCCCTCAGAATGGTTGGAAATCATTCGTAGAGTGCAAAGGCATAAGGGAGCTTGACTGCGAGACCTACAAGTCGAGCAGGGACGAAAGTCGGGCTTAGTGATCCGGCGGTGCCGTATGGAAGGGCCGTCGCTCAACGGATAAAAGCTACCCTGGGGATAACAGGCTTATCTCCCCCAAGAGTCCACATCGACGGGGAGGTTTGGCACCTCGATGTCGGCTCGTCGCATCCTGGGGCTGAAGTAGGTCCCAAGGGTTGGGCTGTTCGCCCATTAAAGCGGCACGCGAGCTGGGTTCAGAACGTCGTGAGACAGTTCGGTCCCTATCCGTCGCGGGCGTAGGAAATTTGAGAGGAGCTGTCCTTAGTACGAGAGGACCGGGATGGACATACCGCTGGTGTACCAGTTGTTCCGCCAGGAGCATCGCTGGGTAGCTACGTATGGACGGGATAAGTGCTGAAAGCATCTAAGCATGAAGCCCCCCTCAAGATGAGATTTCCCATGGCGTAAGCCAGTAAGACCCCTTAGAGATGATGAGGTTGATAGGTCAGGAGTGGAAGTGTGGCGACACATGGAGCGGACTGATACTAATCGGTCGAGGGCTTATCCTAATTAATTCTTGAATTTGAGTGTGTTTCGGATTTAGTTTTGAAAGAATCAATGATTCTTTTTATATGTGCAAAGAGAAGCAAGGAGTTCGAGGACAAAAGTGCTTGAAAGAAGGAGCGTACTTGCGTACGTAACTGATTGAAAGACACGCATTGGACGAAGAAATCCGCCGCTTATCTGAAGCAGGTCCGGTGGCAATGGCAAAGAGGTCACACCCGTTCCCATGCCGAACACGGCCGTTAAGCTCTTTTGCGTCGATGGTAGTTGGGGGCTTCCCCCTGTGAGAGTAGAACGTTGCCGGGCAAAATGAAAGACACCTGAAAAGGTGTCTTTTTTTCGTCTATACACCAAGCAAAAGAGACTGCTTCGGAGAAGCAGAAAAGATTAAGGGAAAGCAATTCATATGAAAAAGAGCTCTTTTTGAAATAACATCGTGCGTACCCATCATCAAATAATCCTCGTGCCCCCTGTGAGACGCAGGGGTTGTTTTCGTGCGACAGCGTGAGTAGCCTTCGAGGAAAAGCATCGTGACTAACATCCTCGAAGAAAATCACCCCGGAGCAAAGAACGTTGCCTGGTATTGCAGAAACACGGTAAAGAATTTGCTTTTAAATCAACTAACGGGAGTAGACGGCAGAGCGCACCTCTTAGAAAATCAATTTATTGTGATTATGGTTATAACGAAAAAGAGAACTGATTCGAAGAAGCAGAGAAGATGAGATAAATTAGACAAACTCAAATGTCGATGTCCGCTCATCACAAATAGCATTTGTTTTCAAAAAGGGCTTGAAGAATTCGTTCTTCAGCTTGGTCTTCAACTAGCTGTAAAAACTGCTTAATAAATGGAATCTCATCACAATCCATCGTATGGAGGCGTTCTCCCCACCATTCGGTCTCATAGCGACAAATCATGCTTAAGTTATAGAGGATTAAATAAAACAAAGCAAGCTCTGGTAGATAAAGACAATCACTTCGATACTTGTGAAGCAGAGGCTGACGATTTAAGTGGAACCGCAATGGTGAGGCCGTTGAGTGCAATGGCTCGTTTTTGCATTGTATATAAATGGTTTGGCGTTCTTCTTTTACTGTGGGAGTATGAAGAAACTTAGATTCACGTAGTATGTGTTCGAATCGTTCACCTGTCATGTGATAACGATCAAGCAGAGATGCATTAAAAGTGAAAGTGTGAGTCCCTTTTCGTTTCCCTTCGATAAATACCTCTTCATTTTTTAATAGAAGAAACGATTCTCGTAGTTCGGGTAGTTGTTTCAAAAGTAATGTCATCGAATACTTTTTATCGGGTAATTGTTTCATGTGAAACATTTTTTCAAGCATATGCGGATAAAGACCATCTCGTTGAGTTTTCACTTCATCATGAAGAAATAAGTACCCTTGTTTTTTACGCTTACGGGTAGAAAGACCATGAGCTAACACTGATGAGTTTGCGGGATAGCTTGGATCATTTACAAGGAGGCACGCTTTTAATAGCTGAGACAAGCCATAGAAAAGCAGCATGGGCTTAATTGCGAAAGGAGCAAGTCTCGCTTGATTGAAATATAACTGGCCATGTTGTAAATGATACATAAATGAATAACAGTTTTTATAGCTATCAGAAGAAACGGTAGAGGAACCATTTTTATCGTAATGGGAAGCTAAGAAACTTCTGGTAAAAGAGGCTGATTCAAAAAAAGAAAAACGGTTCATAGCAATTCCACCCTTATGTACATTGAATTCAGAAAAGTAATACTTAAACCCTTGTCTTGACAGTAGTTTGCCCAATTGTTAAGCTACTAATAATATTTTCAGGCTTTTGAGGGGAGCTAACGAATGATGTGGGAAAATAAATTTCAAAAAGAAGGTCTTACTTTCGATGATGTTCTTCTAATACCAGCTAAGTCAGAAATCTTACCAAGAGATGTAACAGTGGCGACAAAACTAAGTGAGGATGTTAAGTTAAATATCCCGATTTTAAGCGCCGGCATGGATACTGTTACAGAATCAGAAATGGCTATAGCGATTGCTCGTGAAGGTGGTATGGGCATCATCCACAAGAACATGTCCATTGAAGAACAGGCAGAGCAAATTGATAAAGTAAAAAGATCAGAGAGTGGAGTTATTACAGACCCATTCTTCTTAACTCCAGATCGACAAGTTTTTGATGCAGAACATCTAATGGGGAAATATCGTATTTCTGGTGTCCCGATAGTCGATGAGGCGCAACGTCTGGTTGGAATTCTAACAAACCGAGACTTACGTTTTATTGAAGACTATTCAATAAAAATTGATGATGTTATGACCAAAGAAGGGCTAGTTACAGCTCCAGTTGGAACAACGCTTAATGAAGCAGAAAAAATTCTGCAAAAATATAAAATAGAGAAGCTTCCATTAGTAGATGACGACGGTATTTTAAAAGGGCTTATTACGATAAAAGACATCGAAAAAGTAATTGAGTTTCCAAACTCTGCTAAAGATAAGCAAGGACGTCTTCTTGTGGGAGCAGCAATAGGCGTATCTGCGGATGCTGATGTTCGAATTGAGGCAGTTGTTAAAGCTGGAGCTGATGCGATCGTTATTGATACTGCACATGGCCACTCGAAAGGGGTACTTGATAAAATTACCCAAGTTCGTAGCGATTATCCAAACTTGACGATTATTGCTGGTAATGTAGCGACAGCTGAAGGTACAAAAGCCCTTATAGAAGCGGGAGTTAGTGTTGTAAAAGTAGGAATTGGTCCTGGATCTATTTGTACAACAAGAATTGTAGCTGGAATAGGTGTTCCGCAAATAACAGCCGTCTATGACTGTGCGACTGAAGCAAGAAAGCATGGCATTCCAATTATTGCTGATGGAGGAATTAAGTACTCTGGTGATATCGCAAAAGCTCTCGCGGCAGGTGGACATGCTGTAATGCTCGGTAGTTTGTTGGCTGGAGTGAGTGAGAGTCCAGGAGAAACTGAAATTTATCAAGGTCGTCAGTATAAAGTCTATCGTGGTATGGGATCTCTTGGAGCGATGGAAAAAGGAAGCAAGGATCGTTATTTCCAGGAAAATAATCAAAAGCTTGTTCCAGAAGGAATAGAAGGACGTACTTCTTACAAGGGACCACTTGCTGACACTATTCACCAACTTGTTGGCGGTATTCGTGCAGGTATGGGTTACTGTGGAACTGCATCGATTGATGATTTAAGAGAAAACGGAGAATTTATTCGTATTACAGGGGCAGGTCTAAGAGAGAGCCACCCTCACGATGTTCAAATTACAAAAGAAGCACCAAATTATTCACTTTAAAATGAGAAACTAAAGGTGACAAACTTTTGACGAATAGATAGGGACTTCCCTATCTATTTTTTTGTATGATAGCATGGTAAAATAGCAAATGTGCGTCAAATAAAGTGGGGGTGTCAATTTGAAACAAAAAAGTCAGGTAGCATGGATAAAAAACGTAAGTATTGTTTTTACCATGATCGCTCTAATTGTAATGCCGATGAATGATGTAAATGCACAATCTATAGATGTCGATGGATCTGCAGCGATAATCATTGATGCAGATACAGGGCAAATTTTATATGAAGAGAATAGTGATGAACAATTAGCAATTGCTAGTATGACAAAAATGATGACCGAGTACTTAGTGCTTGAAGCAATTGAAGAAGGAAAAATTAGTTGGGATGATGAAGTTAGTATCTCTGAACATCTTTATCCTTTATCTCATCAACCAGAACTTTCGAACATGCCGCTAAGATCCGATTTTACATATACGGTAAAACAATTATATGATTCTATGGCTATTTATTCAGCCAACGCATCAACGATTGCTCTAGCAGAACATGTAGCTGGTTCAGAGACGGCGTTTGTCCAGCAAATGAACGATAAAGCAGAAGAAATGGGTCTTGAAAAGTTTGAGTTTGTAAATTCTAGTGGCTTAAATAATTCAGATTTAGATGGAAACCATCCAGAAGGCACTGCTGCTGACGGTGAGACTACTTTATCTGCACGTTCGGTGGCTTTGTTAGCCTATAATTTATTGCAAGATTATCCAGAGGTTTTGGAAACAGCGAGCGTTCCAGAAGCTGAATTTGTAGCTGGTCCAGATGAAACATTGGACATGCCTAATTGGAACTGGATGTTACCTGGGAAAACGCATTTTTATGAAGGTGTGGATGGATTAAAAACAGGTTTTACGAATGCAGCAGGAAACAGTTTTACAGCAACGGCTGTTCAAGGTAATGTAAGGTTAATTACTGTCATTATGGGTGCAGAAACAAGAGATGACCGGTTTGACGAAACAGCTAAACTGTTAGATCATGGGTTCGATAATTTCAATGAAGAGATCGTCATTGAAGAGGGGCAAGAACCTGAAAACAATATGATTACCGTAGCTGGCGGAAAAGACACAGAAGTACCTGTTGTGACTTCAGAAGATTTAGCAGTGATGATTGGACAGTATGATGATAACGCGTATACAGTTGAAGTTGAATTAGCTGAAGATAAGACTAATGAAGATGGAGAATTAGTTGCACCGATTGAAGAAGGAGAGCCTGTTGGGACATTAAAAGTAACATTTGATAATCCAACTGAATATATCCAAGGCAATCAACAGAGTGGTGTTGATTTAGTGGCTGTTTCTAATGTAGAAGAGGCAGGTTGGTTTACGATGTCTATGAGAGGCATTGGCGGATTCTTTTCAGGTTTATGGACAAGTATTACAGATACCGTATCCGGATGGTTTAACTAAGGGTTCTAGAACTTGTTAAGAAACGAGTGAAAAACGGCTTTATTCCTGTCGCAGGGGTGAAGTCGTCTTTTTTATTTTCGCTCAAAAAGTAGTATAAGTAGTAGGTCAGCTTTTCTTTCCAACGTGAATTTTGGTAAAATAAAAAAGAGATTTAGGGAGGTCATTGAGATGTTAGATGTAAAAAGGCTGCGGAATGATTTCGAAGCGGTGAAAAACCAATTAGATAAACGCTCTGGAACCATTGAAGGATTAGATCGTTTTGCAGAGCTTGATGAATCGCGTCGTGCGATGATAAAAGAAGTAGAAGAATTAAAAAGCAAACGGAATGAAGTATCTCAACAAGTGGCAGTCTTAAAACGCGAGAAAAAAAATGCAGATGAATTGATTGCAGAAATGAAGCAGGTATCTGAACGAATTAAAGAACAAGATGAGTCACTGCGCGAAGTTGAAGAGCAGCTTGAAACATTATTGTTCACGATCCCGAATGTACCAGCTGACGATGTTCCACATGGTGAATCTGAAGATGACAATTTGGAAGAACGAAAATGGGGGGATATTCCAACGTTTACGTTTGAACCAAAGCCACATTGGGAAGTAGGAACAGCTTTAGGTATTCTTGATTTTGAACGGGCGGCCAAAGTGACTGGTAGTAGGTTCACGATTTACCGAGGTTTAGGTGCGAGACTAGAGCGAGCATTAATTAATTTAATGATGGATATGCATGCAATGGAACACGATTATGAAGAGGTATTGCCGCCCTATATGGTAAACCGTGCAAGCATGGTTGGTACTGGACAGTTACCGAAGTTTGAAGAGGATGCTTTTAAGATTCGTGAGGAAGATTATTTTTTGATTCCCACTGCAGAAGTACCTGTAACAAACCTTCATCGTGACGAAGTATTGCAAGCTGACCAATTTCCGATTGCATACAATGCATATAGTACAAATTTTAGATCAGAAGCAGGGTCTGCAGGACGCGATACTCGAGGTTTAATTCGCCAGCATCAATTTAATAAAGTCGAACTTGTCCGCTTTGCTCTACCAGAAGACTCAAATGCGCAGCTTGAAAAAATGACAGGCCATGCAGAAAATGTTTTAAAACGATTGGGTTTGCCGTATCGAGTCGTCACACTATGCACAGGCGATCTAGGCTTTTCATCAACAAAAACGTATGATCTTGAAGTCTGGTTACCAAGTGCAGATACGTATCGAGAGATTTCATCTTGTTCAAATATTGGAGACTTTCAAGCACGACGAGCGAATATTAAATTTCGACGTGATGTGAAAAGCAAACCCGAATTTGTTCATACATTAAATGGGTCTGGTTTAGCAGTTGGCCGTACAGTAGCTGCAATTATCGAAAATTACCAGCAAGAAGATGGCTCAATTAAAGTACCAGAGGCGCTTAGGTCATATATGGGAAATGTAGACGTCATTTCAATATAATGTCCTTAGAGAAATAAAAACAACCGCAACTTTTTTGTTGTGGTTGTTTTTTTAAAAGGGAGAGTGTGTCATGAAGTTTGCTTTGTATCAAATGGACGTAGTTGCAGGTGATCCAAAAAGGAACCGCGAAAAAGTAAGTGAGTGGATAGAAGATGTCTGTCAGAAAGAAAAAACGAGACCAATGACCGTGGTTCTTCCTGAACTATGGACGACAGGTTATCAACTTGATCAATTAGACCATTTGGCAGAAGATAAAGGAAAACAGACAATTGATTACTTAAGCAAACTTGCAAAAAAGCATCATATTCATGTTATTGGAGGTTCAATTGCTACTAAAAAAGAAGGCCGTATTTATAATACAGCCATAATTATTAATGCAAATGGAGAGTGTGTGCATACGTACGATAAGATCCATTTAGTGCCGATGTTGAATGAACCTATTTATTTAGAAGCTGGTACAAATAAAGCCGCTGTTTTTGAGCTTTCTGGAATAAAAATGGGAATCATTATTTGTTATGACTTACGCTTCCCAGAACTTGTCCGGGATTTAGCATTAAAAGGGGCGGAAGTACTTGTGATTCCAGCTGAATGGCCTAGTGCAAGAGCTGAACATTGGAAGGTATTGCAACAAGCAAGGGCAATTGAAAATCAATTCTACGTGTTATCGGCCAATAGTGTTGGGAGCTATAATGGTACAGAGTACGCTGGCCACTCAATGGTAATAGATCCTTGGGGGTCTATTGTATATGAAGCTGGAACAAGCGAAGACACCGTTTTTTGTGAGATTGACGCCAAGAAAACGAAACAAATACGTGAACAGGTACCTGTCTTTAAAAGCAGAAGGAAAGATTTATATGAAAATCATTAATTTGATTTAGTTTAGCGGAGATGGGAGGAGACGGATGAAGCTGACATTAGCGCAAGTCATGGATTTGGAAATAATGGAACCTGCCATTGTAAAAACCGGAGATCATCAGCTTGGTAATAAATATGTAGAATGGGTATCGATTACGGAAGCGCCAGTTGAGAATTTTATCCGTAAAAACGAGCTTGTATTAACAACGGGGATTGGATACGGTCACGATCCTAAACAATTTTATGAGTTTGTCCGTGATGTGATTAAATCAGAGGCATCTGGTTTGGCGATTGCAACAGGGCGATATATATATGAGCTTTATGAAGATTCCAAGCAATTGGCTGAACAAGAAGAGTTCCCGATTATTTTTCTTCCATGGGAAATCCGTTTCGCTGATTTGACTCAAGCTGTAACAGCCAAACTAATCGACGCAAAACAAGAGAATTGGCAATATGCTCAAAAAGTACAACAGGAGCTTTTGTCGCTAATGCTTGCAGGTAAACAGCTATCTACACTAGCAGAACATATAGCCGATCGTGCTGGCTCTCCTATCGCCATTACAGATCATTTAGGGCGAATTAAGGGTGTAAGTACCTCACCCATTAATTCGTTCACAGAGGTGGTTGCTAGTGGGTACAGACAGATCCAAGCATTTGATCAGTCAAGTGAACATCATCCCCTTGAAAGTAAAGTACAAGTTCTTGAGATTGAACGTGTAACGGTGTATGTTTTGCCCATCATACAAGCGAATGAACGAATTCAAGGTTATTTATTTACAACTGATTTTGATCAATCTAGTCAAATGGAGTATGAAACCTTTTTTATATTACTTGAACACGCTGTAACGGCTGCAGCCTTCTGGTTTTTACAAGAGAATGCTGTTCAAGAAGCGGAGGCACGATTACGTGATGATTTTGTCGCAGATCTATCACAAGGTACCCCGTCTGAGAAAATGAAGGCTAAAGCAAAAGGGATTGGTTACAATATAGCCATTCCTTATCTAGCAATTGTAGGTATGCCTCATAACCTTGAAGAGATGTACACCAGGGCAAGTCAAGTTGCTTCATACTCTGAATGGTTACTAAGCATGGTTCATTACATGGAAGGAGAAATCTATTATGCAGGAACAGCCATTGAGCGGGAGATCATGTCGACATTTACTGATGGTCAACTCTTAATTTATTTGGCGGTTGCTCCTGAAGATTACCAAACGACGGTTAACAGTTTTTTGGATTTAGTCGATCGCAGGTTAAGCCATCTCCTTCCCGATGTAGAGATTACTTGGGGGATTGGTGATTTCAAAGTGGAAACTGATGCATTTGAAGCAAGGTACCTAGAAGCAAAACAGGCACTGTTACTTGGAATTGGAAGAATGGGTCCAGGAAGCCGAATCTTTTATTCTGATACGAGAATTGACCGTGTCTTATATAAAATCGGGGAAGATTTGGAACTGAGAACGTTGATTGAAGATTATGCTGCCCCCTTACTATCATACGATAAACAAAGAGGAATGGACTTAATCGGCACATTCATCGCCTATCAACGTAATCAGAATAAAGTGTCACAAACAGCAAGAGTGTTGCACTTGCATCGTCAATCATTATTATATCGCCTCAGGAAAATAGAATCATTAACAGGCTTATCATTAGCGAATCCAGATGATGTTTTTTTACTTGATTTAAGCATTCGAACTTCAATGATTAAACAAAACATGCAAACACCTATTCAATAGGTGTTTTAAAATAACTTAAATAGTTTATATATGTCGTAGTTCGATTTGATATATGCTGATGAACTTTTCGATTTTATTCTTTAGAAAGAACGAAAGTAGCGGTCGGTATAAGAGAAACACCTTTATTTTTATCATTCCTCAAAATTAGGATGAACAATATTCTGTTTTTACTGGTTTTTACATTAACATTAGTACAGGTCAATTCAATAAAAATTGCTCTATATATTTTTGTAATATAACGTAATAAAGCAGTAAGTAGCGTATTCCTTCTTACTGCTTTGTTTGAAATTTATGAATATATTTAGAGAAATGAGTGCAAACGATTCACTTGCTAGACTTTACATCTATAATGCCTTCAACCTTTCATGTTGCATCACATAAAAAAACATGTATACTGTTAGACTATAAAAGCACTATTACATTAGTGCATATAAGGAGGGGTGTTGTGAAGGCGGGAGAGTTATTTAGTGTAAAAGAAAAGACCGTACTTATAACAGGTGCTAGTCAAGGTATCGGTGAAAAGCTTGCTCAGCTTTATATGGCGAATGGGGCAAATGTTGCTCTAATTGCTAGAAGTGAAGAGAAATTAAAACAGGTGAAAGAAAGTCTTTATGGATCTGGAAAAGTCGAAATATTCCCATTTGATGTTACGGAATTCGCAGAAATGAGTAGGCTTGTTCAAAATGTAAAGAAAACGTTTGCAAGCATTGATATTTTAGTAAATAATGCGGGAACTAATCGGACAAAACCTGCTTTTGAAACGACAGAAAATGATTGGGATGCCGTATTAGATTTAAATCTAAAAAGCACGTTCTTTTTAAGTCAAGCGGTCTATCCTGTAATGAAATCACAAGGAAAAGGGAAGATCATCCAGATGTCATCTCAAATGGCCGAGGTTGGATACTATAAGCGAGCAGCGTATTCATCCAGCAAAGGAGGAGTGCGCCAACTAACAAAAGCCCTGGCCGTGGAGTGGGCATCCGATCAGATTAATGTAAACGCCGTCGGACCAACATTTATAGAAACACCATTAACGAAATCAATGTTTGCTGATGAAGCGTTTAAAGAAGATGTATTTCGCAGAATTCCTTTAGGGAGAATGGCGACGGCTGAAGATTTATACGGAGCGATGCTATATCTAAGTTCAAATGCTTCTGATATGGTGACGGGACAAACTCTTTATGTCGATGGTGGTTGGACAATTTGGTAAGGAGGAATGAATGATGAATATTTATGATTTTCGGTTACCTCAACATGTACGCTTTGGAGTTGGGGCAAGAACAACAGTGGTCGAAGAAGCAAGACGTCTAGGAGGAAGGTCGGCAGCATTAATTAGTGATGAAGGTTTATTGAGTGCCGGTGTTGTCGATGAAATGAAGCATCAGTTAGAGAAAGAAGGCTTAGAAATTGTTGTGTTTGCAGAATTAGCTGGGGAGCCTAGCTTTATTCAGTTAGAGAAAACAACGTCTTTTGTTAAAGAAAGGCAGGTAGATCTTGTTATTGGCTTGGGTGGAGGAAGTGCTATGGACATAGCAAAAACAGCTGCAGCTTTAACCAATGTGGAGGACCCCACAGCTTATTTGTCTGGAGAAAAAGTGATAGGAAAAGGTGGCTTGCCTTGTATGTTACTTCCTACTACATCTGGTACTGGTTCAGAGGTGACTATGAATGCTATTTTTTCTGATGACAAGCAGGGCGTAAAGCGAGGTCTTGTTAGCCCTAATTTATTACCAACAATCGCAATTGTTGATCCTGAGTTAACCTTATCTTGTCCACCTAAGGTGACAGCAGCATCAGGAGTTGATGCCTTTACCCATGCTCTAGAATCCTTTATCTCGACTCGTGCTAACCCGATGACGAAAATGTATTCATATGAGGCAATGAAACGATTTACAGACCACATACATGGCGCGGTTCACAACGGCAGAGACTTAAATTCAAGAATTGAAATGAGTTATGTAAGCTATTTTGCTGGTGTAGGTTTGGCAAATGCAGGAGTAGGAGCCGTCCATGCATTAGCGTATCCTTTAGGCGGAAGTTATCATGTTGAACACGGTGTTGCCAATGCACTTCTCATGCCTTATGTCTTTGACGTCGTTGGCGTAACATGTAAAAAAGAGATGGTAGATGTCGCACATGCACTGCAGCTTGGAGATTATTCAGAGAAGCCATATGCTGCATTAAAAGCGGTTACGATCTATTTAAAACAACTTCTTTATGACCTTAATTTACCAGTTTCTCTTAAAGAATTAGGTATACCTCAAGAAGCGTTAGCTACACTTGCAAGGCAAGCAATAGAAGTCAAGAGGCTGCTTCACAACACACCATATCGTTTGACAGAAAAGCAAATTGTAGCTATATACCAAAAGGCCTATACAGGATAGAAGTATGAATAGATAGAAAATATTAATGAAGGGGTTGCTTTCAGATTATTCTTGTTATATGATCAATTTACTTAATCAGAATACGTATTCCTGCATTTATTGTCAATAAATGGTTGAAAAATACTGATTTTCAATCCTTTATTTCGTTATTTAGGAATACGTATTCATAAAAGAGGAGTCGATTGATGTGGAAGATGTACATAAGCGAGTGACGAACGACCAGATGGAATCAAATTGGATTAGCAGGTTTTCTAACTTAAAAGACAAAGCGATACCACTTATGTTTATTGATAGTATTCTACCTGGTCACCAGCGTTTAAATTATACCATTATCGGCGATACAGCAAGTGAAAATGATGCGTACACACCAGCAATAACTGAGCCGCATCAATTTCAACTAGGAATGGTAAAAGCACCACCTGGGAATGGACCGGCGTATCATACGCATGATTATATTGAATCATTTTTTGTGCTAAATGGAGAATGGCGTTTTTATTGGGGCTACGATGAGGACCCAGGAAAAATAGAAGGAGAAACGATTGTTGGCGAGTGGGATTTAATTTCTTTACCACCAGGGGTGTTTCGAGGGTTTGAAAATGCATCCGAACAAGATGCATGGCTTTTCTCTATTCTTGAAACACATCAAGTATTCTCTGGACAAGATCCAATTTGGTCTCCACAGATCGTTAAGCAAGCGAAAGAACATCACTTCTATTCGGATGATAAAGGAAAAATGATTAAACCCGAAAATTTTTCTACTCTAGAAAAAGAAATCGCTACGAAGCTGAAAATGGGACAAGTGTAATGCATGAAAAAGGATTGGATAAGCATCAAATCCTTGCGAAAAGCGTATAAAACAAAAACAATCTCACCTGTTGAGGTAACTAATATGATTTTGGATCGAGTCCAAGCACACAATTCAAGGTTAAATAGTTTGTTAACGATAACAGGAGAACAAGCATTAGAACAAGCAATAAAAGCTGAAAAGATGTGGCTGAACAAAGAGGCAAGTGGGCTTTGCGGCATCCCTATTACATATAAAGATTCTATCGATGTAAGAGGCGTGCGAACAACGAACGGTTCGCTTGCTTTTAAGAATCATGTGGCGAATAATGACGCACAAATTGTGAAAACGTTTCAAAAACAAGGTGCAGTTACAATCGGGAAAGCTCATCTTTATGAGTTTGCCTTTGGCATTACTGCAGAAAATAACGGTTTTGGTCGAGCGATCAATCCAATAAATGACCAATGGACCGCCGGAGGATCAAGTAGTGGCTCCGCCACCTCTGTTGCAGCGGGGTTTTGCTCGCTCTCCATTGGAACGGATACGGCAGGATCTATTCGTGTACCGGCTGCTTGCTGTCATGTTGTAGGATTCAAACCCACCTTTGAAAGGTGGTCAATGGATGGCATTTTTCCTTTATCATCGTCTCTAGATCATGCAGGACCAATTGCTGCTTCGGTTGAGGATGTGTGGTTGACCATGCTTGCATACGATAACCAACCACTTGAGATGCCTTCTGCTACTCTCAAAGGTGTGAAAATTGGAATACCGCGCCTGAAGCATCCAGTGAGAGAAGCAGTCCTAAGAGCTTGGGAAAAAGCTGGAGGTCTCGCTCAAGATGAAGGAGCTGAACTTGTTCCTGTTGGTTTTCCTGATGTAACTGAATATCTTGAAGTCGCACATCATATTGCATCTGCTGAATCAGGGATCCCTCATCTAAACGTGAAAACGGATGAATACAGTGAACCGGTTTTAAGAGCATTACAAACATCAGCACAAGTCTCTGCTCAAGCTTATATTCTTGCTCAACAAAAAAGACAGAAATTGCAAACACAGATTGATGACATGCTAGAAGAAGTGGATGTTCTCTTTCTTCCTGCACTCCCGACAGACCAACCTTTCCTGAAACAAAAAGCGATTGCATTTGATCGGGAAGTTGTCAAAGACATAGAAGAAGCGTTCATTTGGTTTACTTCCTTATTTAATGTTACGGGACATCCCGCATTGTGCTTGCCTTACAGACAGAAAACAGGACGCAATCAGATTGGATTTCAATTGGTAGGGAGACGGGGTGAAGACAAACATGTTTTAAAAATAGGGTTAGCTTTTGAAGAGATATTTAGGAGGGATTCCAATTGAATAAGTCATTCATTCATCATGTTTCCGTTGCAACTCTAACCCTGTTTTTCTTTTCTGGTTGTGTGATGACAAATGTCTCTAATGAGCCAGAACCGATTGGGGATGGGAATCAATCATTAGAAGGACAAGCAATCAATGTGTTGATTCCTGCAGGTGGTATTGGTCAGTTTAACGCTTGGGAAGCACGGTCGAAACAATTCACAAAAGAAACAGGGATAGAAGTCATTTACCATGAAACACCTTATGAAAATTTAATGGAGAATATTATTTCAGAAGGAATTAGTGATAGTGGTTTTTATGATGTCGTTGTCTTCCTCGACTCGATGGGACCGGCTTTGCACCAGTTTTTACAACCGCTCGATTCATATGTCGAGCGAGATGACTTTCATGTCGATCGTTGGCCAGAGGCAATTGTAAATTTATCGACCTTTGAAGGTACTTTGTACAGTCTTCCTATTCGAGCCCATGTTCAAATGCTATTCTATCGCGAAGACCTGTTTAATGAACTAAATTTAGAAGTACCCACTACATGGGATGAATTCCAAGAAGTGAGTAGGATTATAACGGAAGAGACGGACACATACGGTATTGTGCCGTATTATGGGGCTGGAAATAACGGACAAAACATTCCATTATGGACAGCTCACTTATGGAGTAACGGTGCAGAGTTGTTTGATGAAAACTTGCGACCCGCATTTACAACACCAGAAGCGATTGAAGCTACGGAAGCGTATGTGAACCTTTTTTCCGTAGATAAAGTGGCCCCACCCGGCTCGGTTACGTTTGGTGAGCAAGATTCGCGGACCTCTTTCAGGCAAGGTGGAGGAGCAATGTGGATTGGTTGGTGGTGGACATACCCGGAGTTTAATGATCCAAACATGTCGGCTGAAGAAGTTGCAGGGAATGTTTCGTTTGCTTCAGTGCCAGGTTGGGAAGGGAAATCGGCTCAACCTAGTATTTCAACCTTTCCGACAGCCATTATGCGTAGTTCTGAGAAGCGAGATGCAGCATGGGAGTTTTTACAGTGGCTAGCTGAACCCGAAGAAGAGTTAGAGATTGTGCAAGACCATTTAACAGGAGAGAGCTCACCAAACCAGAGCTCTACCGTCATCACTCAGCGAGATAATCTCCTAAATCATGAGCTGAATGACTTAACAGATGGGTTTTATGAATTGGCTGGTGAAAACTTTGAACGAGCACGGGCGCTTCCAACATTAACGGATTGGCCGAGAATAGCTGATCTTTTGAGTTCAGCTATTTCAGAAATGGCGGCAGGAGCTCCTGTTGAAGAGAGTTTAAACCGGGTGGCGGATCGAGTCGAACATTTATTAGAACGTGCTGGGTATTATGAGGAGGCAATGGAGACTAAAGGGGAAGAGGGTGAAGCGAGTGTCGAATAGAGCTTACAAGTATGCCTTACTTACACCAGCCATTCTCCTTATCGCGTTAACCACAGTTTATCCCCTTATTCAGTCGTTTTGGATTAGTTTACATTCGTGGGATTTGACTCGATCCATTAACATTGAATCGTTTGTTGGTTTAGATAATTACATTCGTGCCTTTTCCGATACACAGTTCTGGAATAGTGTACTAGTGACACTTATTTTTACAGCGAGTACAGTGATTGCTACGATTGTGCTTGGATTCTGTGTCGCCTTGTTACTAAGCAAAGAGAAAAAACATTTGTCGTTCTTACGAGCGATCCTCATTATTCCTTTTGCTTTAAGTCCCGCGCTGGTCGGTTATTCCTGGCGATTTATGCTTAATCCTGACTATGGTTTGTTTGATCGAATCATTGGATTTCTCATTCCTCCGCTTTCTGATGTCGTATGGCTCGGTTCACCAACAACGTCGATGATTGCACTCGTTTCGGTTGTTGTATGGATTTGGTTGCCATTTATGAGTCTGATGCTCATTAGTGGATTAATGGGCTTGCCAGAAGAAGTATTTGAAGCGGCAGCTGTTGATGGAGCGAGTAAATGGGCGATCTTAACAAAAATTACAGTGCCGATGATGAAGCCTATTCTATTAATCGCCACCATTTTAATGACAATGTTTACCTTAAAAGCATTTGATCCAGTCGTTACGTTAACGCAAGGTGGTCCAGGGACGTCTACAGAAGTATTAAACTTCTTAATTTATAAAACAGGTTTCCGTTATTTCGACATGGGTTACTCTGCTGCCCTCGGTTATATACTTGCCATCATTACCGTTGGATTTGTGGTCTTTTATATGAGGAGCTTGAATAAAGGAGGCGGCTGGAATTGAATGCATCCACATCACCTGGAACAAAAACGCACGCTCGTCATCCGTTAAAGCCGAAAAAAGTTTTCGGAGCAATTTTTGAAAACATTGCTGTTCTTCTTGTCGTAATCTTTTTGTTTTTGCCGATCTTTTGGATTACTTTAACTGCATTTAAAGACAATCAAGATGTATATTCCATTAGCTTACTCTTTCATGCAACCTTAGAAAATTTCAAGACGATCTTTTCATCATCGTTTCAACTCGGTAATTTCTATATAAATAGTTTAATTGTTGTTGCATTCACGTTACTCATCACGATTCCGATTAGCGTACTTGCATCATATAGCTTATCCCGCTACATTATTCCTGGAAAACAGTATATTATGTTTGGGATTCTAGCTACACAATTTATTCCTTTAATTGTAAATGTGATCCCGTTCTTTATCATCTTTCGAAATTGGGGCGTTCTGGACACAACGTTAGCCCTAATCATTGTCAATCTCGGTCATACCGTCCCCTATGCCATTTGGCTAACGAAGGGATTTATCGATCGTATTCCTATTGATGTGGAAGAAGCGGCACTGATTGATGGGGCAAGTCGGTTACGCATTTTGTGGAGTGTATTACTTCCTCTAGCAAAACCAGGGATTATTACCGCTACCGTCTTTTGTTTTGTAATTACCTGGAATGAGTTTATGTTTGCGTTAATTTTAACGAATAGAGAGGCGGTCACATTACCTGTTGCACTATCCTATTTTATCGGTGAAGAGGGGGTACAATGGAATCTCATGTCAGCTGCAGGAGTGACATTTATTTTACCAGCCGTTATCTTTATGTTGATTGTGCGCAAGCAATTTGTTCAGGGGATGACTTCTGGAAGCGTAAAGTAGATTCATAGGAAAAAAACGCCGGAATCATGATACGATGGAAAAAATAACCGGCGAAGGGATAAGAGTAATGAGAGTAACAGTACATGATATAGCAAAAAGAGCTGGTGTCAGCCAATCAACGGTCTCTAGGGTTTTAAATAATTACCCACACATAAAGAAAGAGACAAGAGACAAGGTACATGCAGCAGTAGAAGAGTTAAATTTTACGCCTGATTCTGTAGCGAGAAGTATGATTACTCGAAGAACGCATACGCTCGGATTAATTGTCGGGGACATATCCAATCCATTTTTTGCAGAAACAGCAAAAGACATCATTGAATTTGCAAAAGAGCGTGGCTATGATGTGCTCTTGAGTAATACGAATCATGAAGAAAAGAATTTGAATCAAGCAGTTCAAACGTTTATTGATAAGCGTGTGGATGGTTTGCTCGTATCGTCTGCTTACCGCGAAAACGAAGCACTGAAACGAATTGAAAAAGCAGTGCCTGTCATGTACCTTATCAATCGACCAGACCATGAAGATGTTCATTGTGTTGTACTTGATAATGAAAAAGGGGCGCGTTTAGCGATTGATCATCTTGTTCAGCTTGGTCACAAGCGTATTGCCTTTATTGCAGGCCCACTTGCTTATTCAGCCTCAGCGGAACGGTACAAAAGCTTTAAACATTCATTAAAAACGCACGGATTATTAATAAATGAAGATCATCTTTTTAATGCGGAGTTGTCATATGATCATGTCTATCAATTTACAGATAACGTATTATCAATGAAAAATCCACCAACTGCATTTTTTTCTTTTTCTGACCAAATGGCATTAGCGGTAATGGATGCGGCTACTCATAAAGGATTAAGCATACCTAATGATGTATCAATTGTAGGCTTTGACAATATGAACCTATCAGCAAACCATTGTATCGGTTTAACGACCGTTTCACAGCATAAAGAAAAAATGGCACGAACAGCTCTTGATAAACTAGTACTATTAATTGAAAAAAAAGAGGCAGTTGCAGGACCTATTCAAGTCGTCCTTGATCCAGAGCTAATCATACGTCGGACGACGACTACTATTTATAAAGGAGATACCAGTGATGGCTACTGAATCAAAAGAAGAGAAAAAACAAGGGAAGAAAGATGGGGTACCACAAACACAGCGTGTAAACCATCCACCAAACCTCATCTTTTATGCCCAATCAAATGAAGTGAATCGAATCGATACAAAGGATGATTACGATTATGTCATGCTTGATGATCGAATGATTAAAAAACAAAGCATGGAAGGATTTGATGATCAGTATAACAACATTATCGATTATATCGTTAAAATTACACGTCAAATTTGGAAGGAAAAAGATATCGGTCTTATATATGATACGTATTCTACGGGGGTAACGATTCATAAAGGACTTGTTAACAGTCATGGGATCAATGAGGTTATTTCCGGGACATTGCAAACGTTGCAAGCTTTTCCAGATCGAAAAGGTTTAGGGTGGAGTGTGGTGTGGTCAGGCAATGATCGGGATGGCTATTTCACATCACATAGAGGACGTTCTGTTGCTACAAATGCAGGAGACAGTTTATACGGGCCAGCTACGGGCAAGAAGGTCATGTGGAGAACCACAGCAGATTGTTTGATTCATGGAAATAAAATTTATGAAGAATGGCTTGTTATGGATACGTATCATCTCCTCGTTCAGCTTGGTTTAGATCCACATGAATTTGCAAAGAAAATTGCCAAATCAACAAAAACACTAACACCAACAACCCGCTACGGTTTGCCAGAAACGGCTGAAACAGGTCTGCCGCCAAAGCTTTACGTACCGTCCTCATCGTCCTTTGAAATCGGTGAGTTCATCTTAGAATTAGTGAATAAAATATGGGAACGACGTTCAATTAATTATGTGAAAGAGTTTTATAAGCCTCATGCGGTGGTTCATTATGTTTGCAATCGCGATCTTGTAGGCTACTCAGAAATTCAAGGGATGTTTATTAGCTTGTTTGCCTCCGTACCGAATGCAAAAGTCGTGTTGGAGCGGATCACATGCAATCAACTAAATAGTGATGAGGAGTGGGATGTTGCGGTTCGCTGGCGAATTCAAGGGATGCATGAAGGGACTGGCTATTTTGGTGCACCGAGTGGCAAGCCCATTGAAATCGCCGGGATGAACCATTACCAGGTTAGAGGAGCTAAAGTGTCAGAAGAGTGGATGTTATTTGACGGTTTGGATGTCCTTCGACAAATGTATACAGAAAGCGATGGAGAAGTAGAACAAGATGCAGGAGATGCCAATTTTACAGGCGTATCTTAACAAGGCGGGAGGCTTTGATATGAAATATATAAAACGAGCTGAATCAATTAAGATCGAACAGTCAGCGGAGACTGAACAAACAGTTAAAGAAATCATTGAATCCGTACGAGAAAAAGGGGACAAAGCGGTTCATGATTATGAATTGAAATTTGCTAATTCTAATCGAGCCATTGCTTTAAGTGCAGATGAAATTCATGAAGCAGAAAATACATTGTCTCCTGAAACAAAAACATTGATTGAGCGCGTAGTTGATCGAGTAACAACCTTTGCCAAGGCTCAATTAAACAGCATCAAACCACTGGAAATGGAGCTGGGAGATGGGGTTTCTCTTGGTCACCGTATTGTTCCAATTGAAAAGGTCGGTGCCTATGTTCCTGGAGGGAGGTTTCCATTACTCTCTTCTGGCCCGATGGTCGTTGCTCCAGCTAAAGCTGCTGGCGCATCTCGCATCGTTGCTTGTAGCCCAGCAAGCTACAAAGGTACGATTCACCCTGCTATTGTGTATGGGCTAGTGAAATCAGGTGCTACTGACATATTTGCAATTGGTGGAGCGCAAGCCATAGCGGCGATGGCATATGGGACAGAAACCGTGCCGAAAGTCGACATCATTGCTGGACCAGGTAATCGGTTTGTCGCAGAAGCGAAGCGACAAGTATTCGGACAAGTAGGGATTGATCTCATTGCAGGGCCAAGCGAGATTTTACTGTTAGCTGATGAAACAGCGGATCCGAAACTTTTAGCGGCAGATCTCCTTGCACAAGCAGAACATGATCCATCGGCACGTGCCATTCTCGTTAGCTTATCTTATAAAATGGCTGAAAAGACAATCAGGCATATAGAGAAGATGAAGGAAGGTTTTCAAGCCAGCTCGCCAGCTCATCAATCGTGGTCGGCTATGGGAGAAGTTGTGGTCTGTGACAGCTTGGAAGAAGCTATTCGCGTATGTGACGAATATGCCATTGAACATTTACAGCTTCATGTCAAAAATCCGGAATCATTGAAAACACGGTTCACCCATTATGGTTCACTGTTTATTGGCGAAGACAGTTCCGTTGTTTTTTCCGACAAAGTTTCGGGGACAAATCATACATTGCCCACACAGGGTGCGGCACGATATACGGGTGGACTATGGGCAGGGAGCTATGTCAAAGTGGTTACCCACCAAACCATTTCTGGAAACGGCACAAGATTTCTGGCAGAGCATGCCTCTTTGCAATCGGCTATAGAAGGGCTGGAGGGGCATCAATTATCCGCGGATGTTCGTTTAGAGAAGCTAAAGGAAACGACGTAATATGAAGGATACACTCATCTTCATACCTGGAACACTTTGTACGGATGAGCTATGGTGCCAACAAGAAAGGCAACTTCAAGAACAGTACCCAATCGTGCACGCGGATATAAAACGAGATACCTCCCTTATCGCGATGGCACACCGGATTTTGGAGGAGACAAGCGGCTCTCTTTCTGTAGCCGGTCTTTCGATGGGGGGAATGGTAGCACTTGAACTTGTACGTCTTGCTCCAGAGCGGGTGGCACGTTTAGCACTGCTAGGAACAAATCCTTACCCACCAACACCTGTACAACGCGATCATTTTTCAAGACTAGAAAAAAGGGTGAAAAACGGAGAGTTCCTGTCTATTCTAAAAAAAGAGCTTATCCCAAAGATGCTCTATCGGTACGAAAAGGACTTAGTAAACGTCACATTACGTATGGCAGAGGAAACTGGAGAGATTCCTTATCTTCATCAACTCGAAGCGTTACAAACGAGGCATGATCAGTTGCCTATTCTAAAGACCATACAATGTCCCACTCTAATTATGACCGGAGAGAATGATCTAGTTTGTCCACCTTCTTTACATGAAGAAATGCATCGCATTATCTCTCAGTCAAGTTATGTAAAGGTAAGAAATTGTGGACACCTCATTCCTATGGAACAGCCACAGGTTGTATTGGATGCATTAGAGGTTTGGCTAAAGGAGGAGACGAGGTTGTGAGTTTAAAAAAACGTCTTGAACAAGGTGAACCGGTTGTTGGTACGTTCGTCCACTTATTTAGTCCAGCGCTTATTGAGATGATTGGTTACGCTGGCTTTGATTTTATTGTCATTGATAATGAACATGGTGGCTTTACTGATAATGACCTAGAGCATCTTATTCGTGCGGCTGAAATAAGTCAAACAGTGCCCATTGTCCGGGTTTCGAGCAATCCCGATAGCATCCAAAAAGCTCTTGATCGAGGCGCAAAAGGCATTCAAGTGCCAATGGTGAATTCAAAGGCCGACGCTGAATTGATTGTAAGAAGAGCAAAATTCCCCCCCATTGGAAATAGAGGCACAACCTATTCCATTCGTCCTGCAAAATATGGAAAAACAGGAGGAAGAGACTATTTAGAACAAGCAAATGACGAATTGCTCATTATTGCACAAATTGAGTCTGAGGAAGGTGCAAATCATCTTGAATCAATTCTTTCAGTACCAGATATTGATGTCGCTTTTATCGGCCCACTTGATTTAGCTATATCGAATGGTTTTGAAGGATCGCAGGATGCGGAAATTATTGCTCAAGTAAGGGAACTAGCTGAACGAGCAAAGGCGGTTAAGAAGCCCGTAGGCACAATCGCTCCGACTAAACATGCAATTCATGATGTATTACAAAACGGCTTCTCTTTTGTTGTTGGGGTAACAAATTCAATGATCTATGAAAGCTTAGATGGCTATATATCAAATTGGAAAAGTTCTCATGAAAAATAGAGTCTACCTTGGCGATCGTCTTTAGCTGAAATGACCGATAGGAATTTTAAGACAACCGAATGTTTATTGTAAAAAAGAAGCAGAGAAACAGTGAATGACTTTGCTTTTAACATAGTTGAAAATCAGAGTAAAGTTTGTCGAAAGGCTCGTAAATCAAATTTAATTGTTACTGCAAACACCTATTCAATAGGTGTTTTTCTTTTTTCTCAGAGATTTTCTAACAGCGAGAAAGGTTGTTGCATCGCGTTTTATGGGAGGTCATTCTAAACTGTATAGTAAAAAGATGAAATCTTCATACAGTTTGAATATTGAACAAATGGGTAGGCACTGAGTAAGATGGCAGTATAGATGAAGTATTTATTTTTAGTAAAGAGGAGGCCACTCAGCAATGTTTCCATTTACATTAGATGAGTATCAAACTCGTCTCGCTAAAACAAAAGAGAAAATGGCGAATTGGGGAGTAGATGTGCTGCTTGTGACAGACCCGGCTAATATGAATTATTTATCGGGTTTTAATGGTTGGTCTTTTTATGTCCATCAAATGCTTGTCATTCTCATTGATGAGGAACAGCCAATCTGGTTAGGGCGCGGTATGGATGCCAACGTTGCGAAACAAACAACTTGGCTTATGCATGAACGGATCATTCCTTATCCAGATCATTATGTACAATCAGAATCACAACATCCAATGGATTTTATCGGGAAGATATTAACGGATATCGGTCAATCTACGAGACGAATTGGCGTTGAAATGGAAACGTATTATTACTCAGCGAAAGCACATGAACGATTACTAGCATCGTTGCCAAATGCGTCATTCCAAGATGCTTCAAACCTTGTAAACTGGGTCCGATTAATTAAATCAGATACGGAAATCACTTATATGAAACATGCAGGAATAATCGCTGCAAAAGCAATGTATGCGGGCATGAATGCGATTCGAGCTGGTGCAAGAGAGTGCGATGTGGTCGCTGATATTTACCACGCCCAAATATCTGGTACTGAAGAAGTTGGAGGGGATTATCCTGCAATCGTGCCGTTGTTACCATCAGGAATTAAAACCAGTGCTCCGCATATCACCTGGACGGATCAGCGTTATCCAAATGAAGAGACGGTCATTATTGAACTCGCAGGCTGTCATCAGCGTTACCACGCGCCACTTGCCCGTACAATCACGATTGGTAAACCACAACAAAGGGTAATTGATATGGCTCATATTGTTGTGGAAGGGCTAAATGAAGTACTCGCTTTTATTAAACCTGGTGTCTCTTGCGAAGAAACGGAAGCGGTTTGGCAAAAAACAATTAATCGTTATGGAGTAAGCAAGGATTCGCGTCTTGGTTATTCAACCGGATTAAATTATCCGCCTGACTGGGGTGAGCATACTGCAAGCTTACGAAAAGGTGATAAAACCATCCTTCAAGAAAATATGGCATTACACGTAATACCAGGCATGTGGTTTGATGATTTTGGAGTTGAGATTAGCGAAACAATTAGAGTAACGGATAATGGATGTGAACTTCTATGTGATTTTCCACGTCAATTATTATCAAATGATCCAAATATCCACTCAGCATCGTAAACATATATCTTTTAGGGGGAATTGACATGACACAATTTAAGAATGCAAAATTAGCAACAAAAGCCGTATGGGCCGGAGAAAAAGAATATTTGGTTCATGGAGCAACTCAAGTACCGGTTATCCCAAGTGTCGCATTTGGTTATGACGATATGGATGAGTGGTATGAAGTAGCTATAGGTAGAAAAAAAGGTCATATTTATGGAAGAAACACAAATCCAACCGTTCAAGCTTTTGAAGATAAAGTGAAAGTGTTAGAAGGCGCAAATGCAGCAACTAGTTTTTCGACAGGTATGGCGGCAATCTCAAACACACTTTACACATTTCTACGTCCAGGAGACCGAGTGGTCACGATTAAAGATACGTATGGCGGAACAAACAAGATTTTTACTGAGTTTTTACCCAATATGAATATAGATGTTCAGTTTTGTGAAACAGGCAATGATGAGCAGATCAGAGAAGAAACAGTGAAAGGGTGTAAAATTTTATATCTAGAAACACCAACAAACCCCACAGTTAAAATTACAGACATTAAAAAATGTGCAGAAGCGGCGAAAGAGGCAGGCGCACTTGTTGTAGTGGACAATACGTTTGCGACACCAGTTAACCAGAACCCACTTGCGTTAGGAGCAGACCTCGTTATTCATAGTGCAACAAAGTTTCTTGGGGGTCATGCAGATGCACTTGGTGGTGTAGTAGTCGGACTTGATAAAGCTTTAGTAGAAGCCATTTACCATTACCGTGAAATAAATGGAGCAACAATGGATCCGTGGGCTGCCTATTTACTTCTCCGGGGAATGAAAACGCTTGATTTAAGAGTGAAACGACAAGCGGAAAATGCTATGAAGCTTGCAACTTATTTAAAAACAGTTGAAGGTGTTGAAGCAGTTTTTTATCCAGGGCTCACTGATCATCCAAACCACGATATCGCTAAAGCACAAATGTCAGGCTTTGGCGGCATGCTAAGTTTCGCTGTTGCAGGAGGAGTGGATACAGTACGTCACTTGCTTCCGAAGCTACAATATGCGAATCGTGCAGCCAACTTAGGTGCAGTTGAAACAACGGTCGGACCAGCACGAACAACGAGCCATGTTGAATGTACACCAGAAGAGCGAGCTGCAATGGGAATACCAGAAGGTCTTATTCGAGTTTCTTGCGGAATAGAAGACGCAGATGACATTATACAAGATTTTAAACAGGCGTTTGAGGCTGCCAAAGTAGGCGTTTAATTATGCACGCTATTGTAGCACGTGCAAAGGAATTAGAGGAACAACTAATTGCGTGGAGACGGGATTTGCACGCACAGCCAGAATGTAGTTTCCAAGAAAAGAAGACTGCAGCATATGTTGTTGAAATTTTAACGACCATTCCAGGAATGGTCGTTAAAACAAATGTTGGTGGTTACGGAGTTGTTGGCAGCCTAAAAGCTGGTTCTGGAAAAACGATTGCATTACGTGCAGATATGGACGCGTTGCCAATAACAGAAATGAATCAAGTTCCTTATGTAAGTAAAAATCCTGGTGCAATGCATGCGTGTGGTCATGATGCCCATACAGCTATCTTACTAGGAGCAGCTGTTTTAATTGGAGAATTAATGCGATCTGGTACTATAACTGGTACTGTGCTGTTCTTGTTTCAACCAGCGGAAGAAGCAATGGATGTGAATGGTAAGACTGGAGCTGTGCATATGATTGAAGCTGGTGTCTTAAAGGGAGTGGATATGGCCTTTGCTTTACATGTGTGCCCGTGGCACGAGAAAGAAACGGTCCAACTACACAAAGGCGCATCAATGGCTAGTTATGATGTCTTCAAGGGTCGAATTAAAGGGACTGGGGGGCATGGGGCCTATCCCCATTTAGGTGTCGACCCCATCTGGCTTCTGTCACAAGTTCTACCCGTTCTTTATAGTGTTCCTGGGAGACGAACTTCTCCACTAGAACCAACCGTCTTAAGCATTGGTAAAATACAGACGGGAGAAGCGAACAATGTCATCCCGGAAGAAGTTTATCTGGAAGGCACGATACGTTGTTATAACGAAAAAATACGAGAATCAATAAGTCACGAAGTCAAGCGAGCGTTTCAACTAGCAGATGTGTTTGGTGGGAAAGGGAGCTGTGAAATTGAACGAGGGGAACCAGCGTTAATTAATGACGAAGATGCAGTAGAAGTAATTAAATTAACAGCACAAGCGCTTTATCCAGAAGAGAAAATTGTAGATGAACCATATGGATTGGGGAGTGAAGACTTTGCCCATATCGCCCAATCATGCAAGGCTGCCATGTTTTTCTTAGGATGTAAACCGACACATGGACAATTTGATTTGCATACACCTGATTTTCAAATTGATGAAACATGTTTAATAAAAGGAACAGCTCTAATGGCTGGTATCACTTTACAAACGTTAGGAGCAGAGGGGGAAGAAGGATGACGTTGAAGCTAGCACTGCTTGGATTTGGAGTCGTTGGCCAAGGGTTAGTTGAACATTTGATAAATCATGGGGAGAAGGTAAAAGAAGAAACAGGTTTTGAACCGATGGTGGTCGCAATATCTGATTTTAAAAAAGGATCAATCTATGATCCAAAAGGGCTTGATTTGAAAAAAGTTCTTGAAGTGCTCCATACATTCGGATCGCTTGAAGAATATCCAGATTCAAGCGATCTTGTTCGCGACCTTGATGCTGTATCTACTATATTACAAACAAATGCGAATACAATTGTTGAAGCAACCTTTACGAATGTAAAGACTGGTGAACCAGCACTAACACACTGCAAGACGGCTTTTGCGGCAAAGAAACATGTTGTAATGACGAATAAAGGACCCATTGCTTTAGCTTTCCATGAACTGTCGGAGCTTGCAAAGAAACATGGAACGTTCTTAGGTTATGAGGGAACTGTGATGAGCGGTACTCCTTCTTTAAGGTTGCCACAGACAACGTTAATGGGGAATACGATTCATAAAATTAGTGGCATTTTAAATGGAACAACGAATTTTATGCTGACAGAAATGGAAACAGGAAAAACATATGAGGAAGCATTAAAAGACGCACAATCGCTTGGTTATGCGGAAGCCGACCCGACAAGTGATGTTGAAGGGTACGATGCGGTGTATAAAGTGGTTATCCTCGCAAACGCAGTAATGGGGAAGCGAATAACAGTTGGTGATGTAGAGCGGAAAGGGTTAAATACATTAAGTACAAACGATATTTCAGAGGCTCAGAAGAACAACAAATGTTGGAAAATGCTTGGCGCTGTTGAAGAAACAGCTGAAGGAACCATTCATGCAGCGGTAAAGCCAATGTTACTAGATAAATCCCATCCTTTAGCTGCTGTGACTGGTGCAACGAATGCAATCACGTACTCATGCAACATGTCAGGCGAAATTACTCTTACTGGCGCGGGTGCGGGAAAAAGTGAGACAGGGTACGCTTTATTAATTGATTTAATTCATTGTGAGCAGCAGATGAAAAACCAGAGTCATACACTTGAAAATCTTCGCTAGGAGGAGTGCGATATGAAATTGGATTTAAAACGTCAAAAAATGTTGCTTGCAGGCGAATGGGTTGAACGTGAAGAGACGTTAGAGGTTAGAAATCCTGAAGATGATGACTTAATTGCTGTTGTTCCGAAGGCATCCTCTGCCGATATGGAAGAAGCCATAAAGCGAGCAAAAAAAGGCGCTGCCCTTTCAGCTGCACTCCCTGTACATCAACGCATGGCAATATTAAATAAAGCAGCTGATTATGTCTTGCAACACGCTGAAGAGTTTGCAAGGACAATTAGCTTGGAAGGAAGCAAAACGATTCGTGAAGCACGGAAAGAAGCGGGGCGCTGTGCTGAAACATTAAAACTATCCGCGGAAGAAGCACGGAGAGTTACTGGCGAAACGATTCCATTTGACCAATCACCAGGCGGCGAAGGAAGGGTTGGTTATTATGAACGCTGTCCTTTAGGGATTATCGGTGCTATCACGCCCTTCAATGATCCTCTTAATTTAGTCGCTCATAAAATTGGTCCAGCGATTGCCGCAGGGAATGCGATTGTATTAAAACCGGCTACTGCAACGCCGTTAAGTGCGTTGTTATTAGCAAAAGCATTTATGCATGCCGAGCTCCCGTCGGGTATCCTTTCTGTTGTAACAGGTAAAGGAAGTGAAATTGGTGAAACGTTAATGACTCATCCGGATGTACGTATGATCTCATTTACTGGTGGAATGGAAGCAGGTATGAAAATAGCAAAACAAGCAGGCTTAAAAAAGAAAAGCATGGAACTTGGGTCGAATTCACCGGTCATTGTGTTAAATGATGCCAATGTAGAAGATGCAGTTACTTCATGTGTAAGTGGTGCATTTTGGGCTGCTGGTCAGAACTGCATCGGTGTGCAGCGTCTGTATATCGAGGAAGGCGTTTATGACATGTTTAAAGATCAATTTGTACAGCAGGCAAAGACCTATAGAGTGGGTCCAAAGCTTAATGAAAAGACGGATATGGGACCACTTATTTCAGAAGATGAGGCAAAGCGGATTGAATTTACGGTAGAAGATGCAAAGCGTTCGGGTGCTATTCTTTTATGTGGCGGCAAAAGAAACGGTGCGTTTTATGAACCGACGGTCTTAGAAGATGTGCCGTCTAACTGTCATCTTGGAAAAGAAGAAATCTTTGGGCCGGTTGCTTTACTTTATAAAATCGACTCATTAGAAGAAGGCATTCAAAAAGCGAATGAAACAGAGTATGGCTTGCAGGCCGGTCTTTTTACAAAAAATATGGATGCCGCATTTAAGATCAGTAGCCAGTTAGATGTGGGAGGGGTAATGATTAACGATAGTTCAGATTTTCGTATTGATGCAATGCCTTTTGGTGGTATGAAACAATCAGGCCTTGGGCGAGAAGGCGTTCGGTTCTCAATACAGGAAATGACGGAACAGAAAGTAGTTTGTTTTAAATTAGGTTAAAGGATTGAGAATCTGGGTATAGCATACTTAGATTCTTTTTTGTGTATAGGTGGTTCATAGTTTAAGGAAGTGGAAGGTATGTTGTGCTTAAGGACAGATAGTCTCCTTGAAGCCATATAAAGGAGGATAATGCTTTTTGTGTAAAACAACTGTGCATGATACACTAACACGAATTAACAGAAAACATAAAATGGGGGAATAAGTATGAAAAAAGTACTGAGGACAACAATGGCAGCATTTACTCTTTTGTTGCTCGCTGCATGCGGTAGTGATGGGGGATCTGGAGATGCAGAAGAGAACAGTAATGAAGAAACTGGAGACGATGTCGTTACATATAATATCGCTACTGATAATAACTTTGTACCATTTGAATTTATTGATTTAGAAACAAATGAATTGGTTGGTTTTGACATCGACTTAATGAAGGCGATTGCAGAAGAAGCTGGTTTTGAAGTTGAATTTCATCAGATGGAGTTTTCTGGTGCTTTAAATGGAGTGCAGCAAGGACAATATGATGCTGCTATTAATGGGATGAGTATTACCGAAGAACGGAAAGAAAATATTGATTTCTCTGATCCTTATTATGAGTCAGGGTTGATCTTAGCAGTTGCTGAAGATAATGAAACCATTCAAACAATTGATGATCTGGATGCATCAATGACTGTTTCAACGAGACAAAGTTCCACGAGCCAAAGTTATTTAGAAGAAAATGTAGATGCTAACGTTGATGCATATCCAGAAGTTACAGAAGCCTACCAAGCTTTAATTACAGGACATGTAGATGCAGCTTTATATGATATGCCAAACGTACAGTATTTTATTCAACAACAAGGAGAAGGTTCGATGAAAGTTGTTGGTGAAAGGTTAACAGGGGAAGATTACGGCATTGCATTCCCAAAAGGTTCAGATTTAGTTGAACCTGTAAATGAAGCAATGGCTACATTAATGGAAAATGGGACATATGGTGATATTTATGAAGAATACTTCGGTGAACGACCAGAAGGTATGTAAATAAGAAGAGCTGCTCATGCACGAGCATGGGCGGTTTTTTTATTGAAAGGGAGAGAATAAATGGATTTTGATTTTGGTGCGTTCCCATATTTAGTAGAAGGCTTAAAGCTAACGCTTATTATTACGCTTATTGGTGTTTTTTTAGGAAGTATAATTGGTTCTATACTAGGCTTAATGAAACTTTCTAGAATTAAATTAATTAAAGCAGTTTCTGTTGTGTTTGTAGAAGTAGTTCGCGGTACCCCCTTACTTGCACAAATTTTCTTTATTCACTTTGGAATTCCAGGATTGCTGGGCATGAGGTTTGATCCGTTATATACGGGGATATTTGTGATTGCGATAAATTCAGGTGCCTATATTGCTGAAATTGTTAGAGGCGGGGTACAATCAATTGATAAAGGACAAATGGAAGCGGGGCGCTCGCTCGGTTTAACTGGGAATCAAACCATGAGACATATTATTTGGCCACAAGCAGTGAAAGTAATGATTCCACCGTTTGGAAATCAGTTTATTATTAGTCTCAAAGATACATCCCTTCTATCTTCTATTGCAGTAGCAGAATTGATGTATCAAAGCAGAATGTATACCGGAAACACATTCTCTTATTTTGATACTTACCTACTTGTTTGTTTATTTTATTTAGCAATTACAATACCTGCTACGATTCTATTACGTTATACAGAACGGAGACTTGAACGCGCATGATAACAGTACATGATTTACATAAACGGTTTGGAGAGAATGAAGTTCTTAAAGGTATTTCAACAGAGATTAAAGAAAAAGAAGTGGTTTGTGTGATTGGACCATCCGGTTCAGGTAAAAGTACATTCCTTAGATGTTTAAATAGGCTTGAAGATATTACATCTGGTGAAGTGATTGTTGATGGAACAAATATTGCAGATTCTAAGATAAATATTAACCAGATTCGTGAAGATGTCGGAATGGTATTTCAACACTTTAATTTATTTCCTCACAAAACAGTATTAGAAAACATTACACTTGCTCCATTAAAAGTAAAAAAGGCAGAAAAGGAAGAGGCAAAACAAGCGGCACTAGCATTGCTTGATAAAGTAGGGTTAGGAGAAAAAGCAGACGCTTATCCAGTTAGTCTCTCTGGGGGACAAAAGCAACGCGTGGCAATCGCACGAGCCTTATCAATGAATCCTAAAGTAATGCTCTTTGATGAACCAACTTCTGCACTTGATCCAGAACTTGTTGGTGATGTGCTAGAAGTCATGAAGGAACTAGCACTTGAAGGAATGACAATGGTTGTTGTTACTCATGAAATGGGGTTTGCAAGAGAAGTAGGTGATCGCGTATTTTTTATGGATGATGGCCTTATTCTCGAAGAAGGGACGCCAACAGAATTATTTGATCACACGAAGAATGAACGGACAAAAGAATTTCTGAGTAAAGTATTATAAGAGAAAAAGAGTTGCCTATAAGGCAACTCTTTTTTTATGCATAAGAAGGTTGGTGTTTGCCTGAAGAAATTTCCTCCATATAGTGGCAAGCTCCTCCATGACCTTCTTGCATGTCTTTGGTTGTTCGAAGCATTGGATCATCTGTACGGCATTTATCTGTAGCAAACGGGCAACGTGTGTGGAAACGGCAACCGCTTGGTGGATTAATTGGAGATGGTACATCACCTTGTAAAATAATACGATTGTTTTTCTTACCTGGTTCTGGACTAGGTATCGCTGATAACAATGCTTTTGTGTAAGGATGCTGTGGGTTATCAAAAACAGATTTCTTATCACCGATTTCAACGATACGACCAAGATACATAACAATAACGCGATCAGAGATGTGTCGAACGACACCAAGATCATGTGAAATAAATAAATAAGTTAATTTTAATTCGCGTTGAAGTTTTTTCAGCAAGTTAATTACCTGCGCTTGAATGGATACATCCAACGCTGAAACAGCCTCATCACAGATAATCAGTTTAGGATCAACAGCAAGAGCACGGGCAATTCCCACACGCTGACGTTGACCACCACTAAATTCATGAGGGAAACGGTCAATCTGATGTTCTCCAAGGCCAACCGTTCTCATCAACTCACGAATTCGTGTGTCGTGTTCTTTTACTGGTGCTACGCCTTGTATTGTCATCGCCTCTGATAATACCTGGCGAACAGTCTGGCGTGGGTTAATTGATGCATAAGGATCTTGAAATATAATTTGGAGGTCCTTACGTTTTTTGCGCATTTCTCTTTTATTTAAAGAGAGTAGATCTGCTCCTTGGAATTCAACTTCTCCTTCTGTTGGTTCATCTAAACGAAGAATCGCACGCCCCGTTGTCGATTTTCCACACCCGGACTCTCCAACGATCGATACCGTCTCTCCCTCTTGAACTTCAAATGAAACACCATCAACAGCTTTTACATGGTTAACGGTACGACCTAAGAAACCACCTTTTATGGGGAAGTATTGCTTTAGATTATTTACTTTCAGTAGCGTATTGTTCACGAACATTCACCTCCGGACCTTGCCACTTATCTGTGTAAATCCAACAGCGAACTTGGCTGCCATCTTCTTCTGTTTCCAAGTATGGAAGCTCTTTGCATATCTCGCTTGCGAATGGACAACGCGGAGCAAAGCGGCACCCTTTAGGCATATCTGCCGGAGCGGGAACAGCTCCTTTAATAATTGATAAATCGCCTTCAACGTCTGTATCGTGCCGCGGTAATGATTTCATTAAACCAACCGTATATGGGTGGCGGGGGTTGTTAAATAAATCATAGACAGAAGCATATTCTACAACTTGTCCACCATACATAACGGCGACATTGTCGCACGTTTCAGCAACAACACCAAGATCATGGGTAATCATAATAACTGACATACCAAGACGTTTTTGTAAGTCTTTTATAAGTTCAAGAATTTGTGCTTGAATCGTTACATCGAGTGCTGTTGTTGGTTCATCAGCAATTAGGAGCTCTGGGTTACATGCAAGAGCAATTGCAATCATGACACGTTGGCGCATACCACCTGAAAGTTCAAATGGATATTGATCAATCCGCTTCTCCGGAGAAGGGATCCCTACTAATTTAAGCATATCAATCGAACGAATTCGCGCCTGCTTCTTCGATAAGTTCTCGTGAATACGGAACGATTCACCAATTTGTTGACCAACTGTATATGTTGGATTTAAAGAAGTCATTGGTTCTTGGAAGATCATCGAGATTTCGTTTCCACGAATACGGCGCATTTGAGCGGCCGATTTCTTTATTAAGTCTTCCCCTTTAAAAAGAATTTCTCCCCCGACAATTTTACCAGGACGAGAAAGTAAGTTTAGGATAGATAAGGAAGTGATGCTTTTCCCAGAACCAGATTCCCCAACGATACCGAGCGTTTTTCCTTTTGGAACTTCAAAGGTAACGCCATCCACGGCTTTTACTTCTAACTCTTTTGTAAAAAAGGACGTACGAAGATCATTTATTTTTAAAATCGCATCGTTAGTCAAATCGTCTCACACCTTTCTTATATAATCATTATTCGGCATCGACACGTTTGTTCACGAGGCGATAAGAAATGTCGACTATCAAGTTTACTAAAACGAAGCATAGTGCAGCGATTAAAACACCGCCCTGCATAACTGGGAAGTCTCGTGTGCTAATGGAATCAACGATTAATCGACCCATTCCGTTAATTGCAAAAACATTCTCTGCAAGAACCGCACCACCAAGCAAGCTTCCGAAACTTAATCCAACAACAGTTATAACAGGTATTAATGCATTCTTTAATGCATGTTGATAAATAACAACACGTTCTTTTACCCCTTTCGCACGAGCTGTGCGAATGTAGTCTTGATTTATGACTTCAAGCATACTTGAGCGAGTCATACGAGCAATAATAGCTGCACCCGAAGCACCAAGCATGAGAACTGGAAGAACGATTTGATCAAAATTTCCCCAGCCTGAAGGACGGAACCAAGCTGTATCTAAAAAGTTATTAATTACTGGGATGTTGCCAAGCACGAACCATTGGATTAAAACAAGACCTAACCAGAAGTTTGGCATGGACATTCCAAAAAGGGCTACAACCATAATTGCAGAGTCAGTAAATGTCCCACGTTTTGTTGCAGAGATAATCCCAGCAATTAAACCAAGGAAAATACTTAATACCGTACTATAGAAAGCAAGTTCCATTGTTATGGCAAGTCGAGGGAAAAGCATATCAGCAACAGGTTGGCCTGTCCGAATAGAATTTCCAAGATCAAGCTGGACCAAGTTCGTCATATAACGAAAATATTGAACGGGATATGGATCATTTAAGCCAAGGCGGTTTTCCATCGCTTCTATTTGTTGCGGTGTTGCAGCTTCTCCTGCGAGCACTTGTGCTGGGTTCCCAGGAATAAAATGCATCAAAGCAAAAACTAGAATCGTAACCCCGATAATAACGGGAATTAATTGTAGTAAACGACGTACAAGAAATTTAAACATGTGAGCACCTCTCTTCTCTTATTTCAGTTTAGGATCTAATGCGTCACGTAAGCCGTCGCCAAAGATATTAAAGGCAAGTACAAAGACAACGATGGCAAGACCTGGGGCATACGTTAAGTGCCCAGCATTAAACATGAAGTTTTTCCCTTCATTCAACATTGCACCCCACTCTGGTGTTGGGGAAGGGGCACCAAGTCCTAAAAAGGAGAGGCCAGCAGCAGCAAGAACTCCTGTTGCAATTGATAGAGTAGTCTGGACAATTAAGGGTGACATCGTATTAGGTAAGACGTGTTTAAAGATAATTCGTGCATCGGAAGCTCCTAATGCTTTAACGGCATCAATATATTCCAATTTTTTGACAGATAAAGTTGAACCGCGGGCAATCCGAGCAAAAACCGGAATCGAACCAATGGAAATGGCGATAATGACGTTTTGTATGCCTGATCCAAGAGTTGCTACAATCGCAAGTGCTAGAATAATTCCAGGAAAAGCAAGTAATACGTCAACAAATCGCATAATGATAGAATCCGTTTTTCCACCATAGTAGCCAGATACTATTCCAATTACTGTGCCAACCGTTCCAGCGATTGCCACTGAAGCAAAACCGATAATAAATGTTAAGTGCATTCCGTGTAGAATACGAGAAAAGACATCTCGTCCGAAATTGTCTGTGCCAAACCAATATTCTGCTGAAGGCCCTTGCAGTTTAGCTGCAAAGTTCTGCTCATTGATTCCATAGGGCGCGACAAATGGTCCTACAATTGCGAGAATGGCTAATAGAATAATTAAAATGCCTCCAGTAACGGCCGATTTGTTCGATAAGAGGCGTCCCATAAATTCTTTCCAACTTTTCATTGCTGGACTCTCAGGCGCTTTTGTAGCAGTCTGATTTGCAAGTTGCTGAGACATATATAACTCCCTTTCTCCGATCATTTGACAAATTTTGCACATGTTATAACATCGTTTGATTATACACCAATGCAAGAGATGAAAACAATCTGAAAATAACATTCTTAATATAGTATTCTATTTGATCAACATAAAACTTGCAAAGGAAATTTTAGCTAGGGACCATACTTCTAACTAGCGGTATTACGGGAAAAGAATCTTGTCTTTTCAGAGTGGACACTCCAAATAAAAAAGAATAGTCGAAAAATATTTGCTCAATCGTAAAGCTTGTGCTAAAGTTTGAAATAATTCATAAATTAATATATTTGTAGAAAATAAGGAGAGATGAATGTATGAACAAACGAAAAAAAGTGAGTTTTTTGTCATTAACATTTGCGACGGTACTTGCTTTAGGAGCCTGTGCGAGTGAACCAACGGATTCAGTCTCTGAATCATCCGGCGAAGGTGAATCAACCTCTGATGGAGGAGAGCTTCTAATCTCAATGCTGTCCGAGGCAGTATCCCTTGATGTTCACGGGGCAAATGATACATATTCTTCTAATATGACATCACAAATCTATGAAACATTATTAAATCAAAACGCTGAACTTGAACTCGAACCAGGACTTGCAGAACATTATGAACAAATCGATGAGAATACATGGGAGTTTACATTAAGAGACAATGTGACGTTTCATGATGGAACTGATTTAGATGGGGATGCAATAAAAGCGAACTTTGACCGAGTGCTAGATAATGATATTGCATCTCAACGAGCTTTTTTATTCGATATGATTTCAGAAGTAGAAGTAGTAGATGATTTGACTGTTCGTTTTCACACGGAATACCCATTTGCACCATTACCAGCCCACCTTGCTCATACTGGAGCTGGTATTATGAGTCCTGCAATGATTGAAGAAGATTATGCTGCAATGAAAGATGGTGAATCTCCAGGAACAGTCATTAATAAGCAAGCAATTGGGACTGGAATTTTCAAATTTGACGAGTGGAACCATGGTGATTCGATACGACTAGTAAAAAATGAAGACTATTGGGGAGATCCAGCAAAAGTTGATAGTGTTGTTGTACGTGTAGTGCCAGATGGGACAACACGTATTGCAGAACTGCAGACCGGCAGTGCTCATATTATTGATCCTCTCAGTCCAAATGAAGTAGGTCAAATTGAGCAAACAGAAGGTGTAGATGTACATTCACAAGAAAGCGTCATGATTATGTATGTTGGCTTTAATACAGAACAAGAGTACTTAGATAACCCAAATGTGCGAAAAGCAATTTCTCTTGCTATTGGTAGGAAGGATATTTTAACGGGGATTTATGAAGACATTGGAATTGAAGCACGTAGTCCACTCGCACCTAAAGTTTTTGGTTATGATGAGAGTATCGATTCAAATGAACAAGATCTTGAAGAGGCGAAACGATTGCTTGCTGAAGAGGGGTTGGAAGATGGTTTTGATATTACATTCAATACAAGTGACGAACAAGAACGAATCGATATTGCAACTTATGTAGAAAGTGCGCTTGCTCCATTAAATATTAATGTCAATATTGATATACAAGAATGGGCGAGTTTCCTTGAATATACGGCTGAAGGAAATCAAGAAATGTTTGTTTTGAGCTGGTCTACCGTAACCGGGGATGCTGATTATGGTTTATACGCCTTGTTCCACTCTGATAATCACGGTTCAACAGGGAATCGCACGTTTACAACAAATGCCGACCTTGATGAAAAACTAGATGAAGCACGTCGTAGTACTGATAGTGATGAACGCCAAGAATTATATAAAGAAATTCAAAACATTATTGCTGAAGAAGCGTATATTCAACCGCTCGTTCATCAAGATTATCTTGTTGGTTTAAGTGATAATGTAGAAGGGTTCTGGCAACACCCTACGAGACGACTAATGCTTCAAGATGTAACTATTCAATAATGAATTGAATATAAAAACTATTCCGCGATAGATGTTTGTAATAGGTCTTTTGTCACTAATAATGTGAAAAATCGATAATTAAAGTTGTTTATCTGTGTAAAATGATATATAGTGAGATTGTTTTAAACAGGAAGTTAGAAAGTTATGAACAAGGGGGATAAAAGGATGAAGCGTTTTAAGAGACCTTTTTATAGCGTGATGGCGTTAACAGTTGCCATTGGTCTTGCAGCATGTACAAGTGATGAACCAGATGAGAATACAGGTGGAAATTCAGATGGTGGCGAAGCAACTGGCGAAGGTGGAGACCTAGTCATTGCGATGCAGTCAGAAATTTCGGGTTTTGACCCACATCAAGTAAACGACGTTCCTTCTGGCCATGTACAAAACCAAGTCTATGAAGGATTAGTTGCTTTTGATGAAGAAATGAACATCGAAGAGCGTTTAGCTGAAAGCTATAAAGCCGAAGACAATACATTGACGTTTAAGCTTCGTGAAGGTATTGAGTTCCACGATGGCACTCCATTTAATGCTGAAGCGGTTAAAACAAATATTGAGCGTATCACAGATGAAGATATTGCGTCTCAACGTGCGTTCCTATTTGAAGAAATTACTGAGATTAATGTATTAGATGAATATGAGATCGAGTTTGTTACAGAAGAGCCTTTTGCTCCGCTTATTTATAGCTTTGCTCATAGTGGCGGTAATATGATTAGTCCTGCTGTGATTGAGGAAGATTATGCGGCGATGGAAGATGGTGAACAGCCATTTACAGCTGTTAATGCAAACCCTGCTGGGACAGGTTATTTTAAATATGAGTCTGGCGGAATTGGTACAGAAATCGTTCTTTCTAAAAATGAAGATTACTGGGGTGAAACCGCTTTACTAGATACGGTAACTTTTAAAGTCGTACCAGATGGTAATACACGTGTTGCAGAAATTTCAACTGGAGACTCTCATGTCACCGAGCCATTAGATGTTTCTGCTATCCCTCAACTTGAATCAACAGAGGGAGCAAGCATGCTTGAAACACAAAGTATTTCTGCTTCATACTTTGGATTTAACACTGAAAAAGAACCATTTGACAACTCGGATGTGCGCCGCGCAATTGCGATGGCTATTGATAATGAAGTCATTCTAGATAATATTTGGGAAGGCCACGGTATCGTTGCAAACGGACCAATTGCTCCTGGAGTAGTTGGTTATGACGAGAGCATCGAACCAATCGAATTTGATCCAGAAGGTGCAAAAGAGTTGCTTGAAGAAGCAGGCGTTGAAAACTTGTCAATATCGCTTTCGACAAATGATTCAGAAGCTCGTATGGATATTGCGACTTACATTGAAAGTGCTTTGAGTGATATTGGAATTAATGTAACAATTAATTCTTCAGACTTCCCTACGTATTTAGAAGCTACTGCAAATGGTGAGCATGAGATGTATATTCTTGGCTGGAGCTCTGCTACAGGTGATGCTGACTATGCACTAGCGCCATTGTTCCACACTGATAATCATGGTTCTCCTGGGAACCGTTCATTCTACTCGAACCCAGAGTTAGATCAGTTGCTTGATGATGCTGCAAAAGAAATCGATGAAGCTGCTCGTGCAGACATGTACAAAGAAGCACAAGAAATCATCGTTAACGATGCGCCAGTTGTATTTAGTTATTACCAAGAATACTTGAATGGTGTACGCGATGAAGTAAAAGGATTTAAACGTTCGATGACAGGAGATATTCTTCTTCAAGAAGTGTATATTGAACAATAATCTTTGTGGAGGGCAGGTTTACGAACCTGTCTTCTTTTTAGATTTATACTTGTTTTAATAGTTTAGGTCTGATATAATGTTCTTTGTCAGTTAAACGGAGGAATACCCAAGTCCGGCTGAAGGGATCGGTCTTGAAAACCGACAGGCGGGTTACACCGCGCGGGGGTTCGAATCCCTCTTCCTCCGCCATTATTAATATTAATGCTCACACGACCACCTGTTAAGTGGCCGTGTTTTTTTATACCTACTCATTATAAGGGAGGTGGATGCGTTGCCTAGCACGCATGAGGAGTGGATGGAGCTTGCTCTTGAGGAAGCGAAGAGAGCAAGAGATCTTGGCGAAGTGCCTATAGGAGCAATCATTGTAAAAGATGGAGCAATTGTAGCTAGTGCATTTAATTTACGAGAAACAAATAAGGCTGCACTTGCTCATGCGGAATTGCTTGCGATTGAGAAGGCTTGTAAGAAGTTGGGTACATGGCGTTTAGAAGGGTGCGAACTATATGTGACACTTGAACCTTGTCCAATGTGTGCTGGTGCAATTGTGCAGGCGCGTATCCCTACTGTTGTATACGGAGCATCCGATTATAAAGCGGGATGTGCAGGTACATTAATGAACTTGCTTGATGAACCGCGCTTTAATCACCGATGTATCGTTGTTTCTGGTGTGCTGGAGCATGAGTGCGGGTCGCTCCTATCCACTTTTTTTAAAGAACTTCGAACTGAGAAGAAAAGAAAAAAAGAAGCAGAAAAGCAAGACGGTGTTTAAATAAGCGAACCTTGCATTTTTGTTACTTGTACCGTATACTTAGATTTGCGCCAATTAATGGTGCACCTAACATTGTTATTCACTTTGCCGTGCTAGACGGGGAGGTAGCGGTGCCCTGTAACTCGCAATCCGCTATAGCGAGGTTGAATTCCTTTTTGAGGTTCCGGCTCTGCAAGGCCTGCCCTAAGTAAGTGGTGTTGACGTTTGGGTTCTGCGCAACGGAAACCCATGAACCCTGTCAGGTCCGGAAGGAAGCAGCAGTAAGTGGATCCTTCCGTGTGCCGCAGAGGCGCCTGGATCGAGCTAACTGCTTAGGTAACGCTTGTGGAGTCGTTATCGAGAAAAGGTGCACGGTATTTAAATTATAAAATGAACAAGAGCCAGCTGTTCTCAGCAGGCTCTTTTTTATGCTCACTTGCGAACTAAAATGGAATCAACCATCCCGTACGTTTGAGCTTCAGTGGCAGTCATGAAAAAATCACGCTCGCTATCTATTGCGATTTTCTCAACAGACTGTCCTGTATGTTTAGCAAGGAATTGATTTAACTCTTTGCGTTGTTGCAGAATACGCCTTGCGTAAATATCCATATCGGTTGCCTGACCCTTCATTCCACCGAGGGGCTGATGGATCATTACTTCTGCGTGGGGAAGTGCAAAACGTTTCCCCTTTGTCCCTGCTACAAGTAATACTGCAGCAAATGAAGCGGCCATTCCTGTGCATATGGTTTGGATGTCAGGTTTAATGTAAGTAAGTGTATCGAGAATAGAAAAGCCTGCAGATATTGAGCCGCCTGGACTATTAATGTAAATCGAAATGTCTTTATCAGGATCTTCTGAAGCAAGAAAAAGCAACTGGGCAGTAACGCTATTTGCGAGTGTGTCATTAATTTCAGTACCGATAAAAACAATTCGATCTTTTAATAAACGCGAATAAATGTCATAACTTCGTTCGCCATTCTTTGTCTGTTCCATCACGTAAGGTATTGGTATCGACATATCAACACTCCTTTTTTAAGCTACACGTGCTCGAGGTGAGAGCATGTGGCTATTTTGGTTATACAAAGTGACTGTTGTTGCAGTGTTGTTAATGAGTTGAATAAGCAACGATGCGTTTTCACTAGATAGAGCTGCTGCGACAAGTTGCACATGGAGGGCATCTTCATTGGTTAAAGTACATTTTTTGTCAATGTGTTGCCTGACATTTTTGCTGATGTTTTGACGGGCACGAAAGAGGGCTGCTTTGATTGAACCGACCGTTGTACTCATTGCTTCAGCAATATCATTTAATTTCCATTTGAAGACATCTGCCAACAAAAAGATAACAAGTTGTTTTTTTGTGAGGTGTTGCATGAGAGGTTCAATGAGGTACGTTAGTTCAGTACTTGTATTTCTGGTAGGGTTTATTTGTTCTGCATAAAGTATGGTGGTGTCATTCGCCTTTCTGTATTGATCAATAAAGGCATGTTTGGCAATTCGTGTGAAATAAGTACTTGTTAGCTTTATTTTGTTTACTGGCTGTTTTTCCCAATGAGAATAAGCGCGTAGCCACGTATCATGAAACAAATCATCTGCGGCAAATCGATCTCTTGCTAGATAAAGACAATGCCTTTTAATTATCAGTGCTGAACGATTCCATTCTTTTTGAAAGTCACTAATAAGTTTTTTCTTCATTAAAAGGGCTCCTTTCTATTCCTTGTTATATAAACGGAAATGATCAATAAAAAGATACGGGTAAAAAAGTTTTTGAGGAAGGTCTACTTTAAACGTGAATTAGAAAAGGATATAATAAGAATACAACTTTAAAATTAGGGAGGAGCCCATGAGCTATCAAGCCCTTTACCGCGTTTGGCGCCCCCAGCTTCTTGATGATGTGGTGGGGCAGACGCATATAACAAAGACGCTAAAAAATGCGCTCGTACAACAAAAGCTCGCACATGCTTACTTATTTTCCGGTCCACGAGGCACAGGGAAAACGAGTGCAGCGAAAATTGTAGCAAAGGCGATAAACTGTGAGAGTGCACCAACACCTGAACCGTGTAATGAATGTAGTGCTTGTATGGGCATCACTGCTGGAGCGATTGTAGATGTTATTGAAATTGATGCGGCCTCAAATAATGGCGTTGATGAAATTCGTGATATTCGTGATAAGGTGAAATTTGCACCTTCAGAAGTAGCTTATAAAGTGTATATCATTGATGAAGTTCATATGCTCTCGACAGGCGCATTTAATGCGCTACTAAAGACACTTGAGGAGCCCCCAGCACATGTCATTTTTATTCTTGCGACAACAGAACCACATAAGATTCCGTTAACGATTTTATCGAGGTGCCAACGCTTTGATTTTAAACCAATCACGGATAAAGAGCTAATGAGCCGGATGGAACGGATCTTGAAAAGTAATGAACAAGCCTATGAAGATGAAGCAATTAAGTTAATCGCTCGAGCTGCTGATGGAGGAATGCGTGATGCGCTTAGTTTACTTGACCAAGCAATTTCATTCTCTGAAGATCGGGTTACCTCTACAGACGTACTAACCATTACTGGAGCCGTTTCAAGAGAGGCGTTGAATACACTAATTGGTGCTTTGTCTAAAAATAACTCACGTCTCGCGTTAGAAACAATTGATGAAACGCTAAAAAACGGGAAAGACCCCAAACGCCTGCTTGAAGATATGGTGTTATTTTTCAGGGATCTCCTGCTTTACAAGGCGGCACCGGAAGCAACTGATTTACTTGAACGGGCAGAAGCGGATGAGGCATTTCAACAACTCTCTGAAGGATATAGCCAGGCGATGCTTCATCAAGCCATTCATCGTTTAAGTGAAAGTCAGCAAGAAATGAAATGGGCACTTCAACCGAAGATTGTTTTGGAGATGGCTGTCATTAAGATGATGGAGAAGCCAGTAGAAGCTGTGGCACCAGTACAAGATCAAGGTGAGCTAGAACAATTAAAGCAGCAGATTCAGCGGTTAGAAGATAAATTAGCTAATTTTAACCATAGTCCGCCTGCCAATGCAGCAAATGATCAACAACTGATGCCAAAACAACAAAGACGGCGCATGCCGG
Source organism: Shouchella patagoniensis (assembly GCF_002019705.1). GTDB lineage: Bacteria > Bacillota > Bacilli > Bacillales > Bacillaceae_D > Shouchella > Shouchella patagoniensis. The sequence goes on from NZ_KV917377.1 coordinate 2,798,706, forward strand.
CTAGTGGTGGTCAGCAAGGACGTGGGGCTACTTCAGGGCAAGTAAAAGCTGTGTTAGAGAGTGCAGATAAATCGTTTTTGCAAGAAACAACTAGCCAATGGGGCACGCTTATGGAAAAAATAAAGACTGCAAGTGTTCCGGCGCATGCGTGGCTAAGTGATTGTAAACCGGTAGCGGCATCCGAAACAAAGGTTTTGCTAGCGTTTCAAAATGATATGCATCGTGATATGATGGATACAAAGTTTCGTGAAGTTCTTAACCAAGTGTTACAACAAACATTTGGGGCTCGCGCTGATTTCGTTACGATCCTAAATAGTCAGTGGGAGAAAATTAAAGCTGAGTATGTGAAAGATAAACAAAGCGACCAATCGGTTGAAGGCAACCCATTAATTGATGAAGCAATTAAATTGGTTGGAGAAGACTTAATAGAAATTATTGATTCTTAAGGAGATGTTACAATGAAAAACATGGGAAACATGATGAAGCAGATGCAAAAAATGCAAAAACAAATGGCTAAAGCGCAAGAAGAATTGAAGGAAAAAACAGTAGAAGCAACTGTAGGCGGAGGTATGGTTACGGTTATTGCATCTGGTGACAAACGAATTTTAGAAGTGAATATTTCAGAAGATGTTGTTGACCCAGATGATGTTGAAATGCTTCAAGATTTGATTATTGCTGCAACAAATGAAGCATTAAAACAAGTAGATGAGTTAGTAGAACAAGATATGGGGAAATTCACGAAGGGTTTGAACATGCCAGGAATGTTCTAGGAGGCTAACAGATTGCAATATCCAAAACCGATTGCAAAGCTAATTGAAGGCTTTACCCGTCTTCCGGGGATCGGGCCAAAAACGGCGAGTCGTTTGGCTTTTCATGTATTAGATATGAAGGAAGATGACGTGCTGGATTTTGCCAAGGCGCTTGTCCATGCGAAAAGGGATTTAACTTATTGTTCCCAGTGTCATAATATTACCGATTCTGATCCATGCCAAATATGTAGTGATTCGCATCGCGACCAAACGATGATTTGTGTAATTCAAGAATCACGCGATTTGATTGCTATGGAGAAGATGCGGGAATACACAGGTCTATATCACGTCCTTCAAGGAGCGATATCGCCAATGGATGGAATTGGACCTGAAGACATAAAAGTGGCAGAACTAATTAAACGCTTGCAAACGAATGAAGAAGTCCAAGAAGTCATCATCGCGACAAATCCGACGATTGAAGGTGAAGCAACTGCGATGTATATGTCTCGCCTTATTAAGCCAACTGGTATTAAAGTGACGCGACTTGCACACGGTTTGCCTGTAGGTGGGGATTTAGAGTATGCAGATGAGGTCACTCTTTCCAAAGCAATTGAGGGTAGACGTGAATTATAAGGTGGCATCAGGATGTTAGGATTTAAAAAGAAGGTTATGCTTAGAAAGGAAGAAGACGAACGCCTTTATGTTCAATTGGAATCAATAAAAGAAACGCTTGATTACAAAAGAAATTTATTGGCTCATAGTGTTGATCCTTCCGAAGATGTTTTAGCTGAAGTGAAACGAGCAGAAGTATTATATTCTTTGCTTTTGCGTGAAGCGCGTGTGCGTCATGAGCGTAAGCCGAGAATGAGATAACAAAGTGAAGCTGTTACCCCCCTTTTAATAGGTGGGTAACAGCTTTTTTATACATATTTGGGGTAATATTAAGAAAAAATGATACCTAAAGGTGTGCTGGAATTGAGCGAGACTTTTTCTCTTAGATTAGCTAACTATCTTAGAGTTCGTTTCTCTTTCTTGTCGATTTCAATGTGGGAAGAAAATCGTGTTGAACAATGTATTCGATACATTTGAAAAGGTGAGCAATTGATTAAAACGCAACGACATGTTCACACATGGAGCTTAACAGAGGGGTGATTGACGACACCCATTCAAACATTAGGAATACAAATCAACCTATGCAAGCCCTTGCTCATATTGAAAAAGTAGAAGGACTTTCAGTCTTAGCAAGTGCGGAAGGTGTGGTGAAACTTCCATCTATCGGCAATATTGTTGTGGAACCCTGCTAAAGGAATAACAACCACCGTAGAGGTACTGTGGGAACAGATAATAGAATGTAAACAAAAGCATGGTATTGAAGGAATTACTTTTTTAGGGGGGAGAACTATTTGAACAAGCGAAGGGTTTAGCTGTTTTAGGAAAGCGGGCTCAAGACATAAGATAGAGTGTCATGGCGTTTAGTGGTTATTATAAAGAACAATTAGAGAGAGATAAACTGATGGTCCATTTGAAAAAGAACATCTGGATGAAAGTCGTCCGTGGCTTGGATCAAAGAATTAGCTCATTCATTTTTTTACATCACGTTATGAATCATTAAAAGAAAAACTCTATCTGGTTAAAGACCGGTTAGAAGTTTATATAAAAGCAGATGGGACAGTTGAAGCGAATGCAATGGGTGGTCCTAGTCCGAGGGACAGGATAGTTAAAGGTATATAATGGACTTGTTTTATTAAAGTCACTTCGTTTAAATAAATCTCGGAAGAATAGCTATTCTTCCCTTACATAAATAAATGTTCTATTTATAGCGTTTCTTCATATAGTAAGGGAAAGACGAGCTATTTACTGGGGTGATTGTGTTGGAACCTTGGCTTTTGTTAATGTTGTTAGGTGCTGTGGTGGTGATCTTGTTATTGGTAGGGGCATCAGTGAAGCCACTTAGATTGATTGGGCAAGTGGGAGTCCGATTAATTGTAGGTGCACTACTGTTGTTTTTGTTAAACTCATTTACGGTAATGACAGGTTTGTTTGTTCCTATTAATGGAGTGACTGCTTCAGTTGTTGCATTTCTAGGGTTGCCGGGCATGCTTTTGTTAGTAGCTGTGCAGCATTTTATTTTATAGTTAATATAGTAGATAGGAAATAGTGGCATGCCCTTCAGAAAATTGAAGGGTTTTTTTATATTAATCTATTGTTTTATGTTGGTGAGCGTGTTATATTAGTACCTGTCCCATTTTGAAAGCTTAATTGCTTCGAAAAAACAATTTCAAAAAAAGTGTTGACGGGATAACGGAAAACATGGTATATTAATTGAGTCGCCAAGAGAGAGCGGCGCAAACGAGTTCTTTGAAAACTGAACAAAAGCCAAGCGTAATAAAGAGATACAAGGTATCTCGTCAATGAAAGTCGTTGAATTGGTATTCAACGCGCTAGCAACATTTTGAGCAAGTCAAACACTTTAACGGAGAGTTTGATCCTGGCTCAGGACGAACGCTGGCGGCATGCCTAATACATGCAAGTCGAGCGGACGGAAGGGAGCTTGCTCCCGGAAGTCAGCGGCGGACGGGTGAGTAACACGTGGGCAACCTGCCCCTTAGACTGGGATAACTTCGGGAAACCGAAGCTAATACCGGATAACACTTTTTCCCTCCTGGGAGAAAGTTAAAAGATGGCCTTTGTGCTATCACTAGGGGATGGGCCCGCGGCGCATTAGCTAGTTGGTAAGGTAATGGCTTACCAAGGCGACGATGCGTAGCCGACCTGAGAGGGTGATCGGCCACACTGGGACTGAGACACGGCCCAGACTCCTACGGGAGGCAGCAGTAGGGAATCTTCCGCAATGGACGAAAGTCTGACGGAGCAATGCCGCGTGAGTGAGGAAGGCCTTCGGGTCGTAAAGCTCTGTTGTGAGGGAAGAACAAGTATCGGTTGAATAAGCCGGTACCTTGACGGTACCTCACCAGAAAGCCACGGCTAACTACGTGCCAGCAGCCGCGGTAATACGTAGGTGGCAAGCGTTGTCCGGAATTATTGGGCGTAAAGCGCGCGCAGGCGGCTTCTTAAGTCTGATGTGAAATCTCGGGGCTCAACCCCGAGCGGCCATTGGAAACTGGGAAGCTTGAGTGCAGAAGAGGAGAGTGGAATTCCACGTGTAGCGGTGAAATGCGTAGATATGTGGAGGAACACCAGTGGCGAAGGCGACTCTCTGGTCTGTAACTGACGCTGAGGCGCGAAAGCGTGGGGAGCAAACAGGATTAGATACCCTGGTAGTCCACGCCGTAAACGATGAGTGCTAGGTGTTAGGGGTTTCGATGCCCGTAGTGCCGAAGTAAACACATTAAGCACTCCGCCTGGGGAGTACGACCGCAAGGTTGAAACTCAAAGGAATTGACGGGGACCCGCACAAGCAGTGGAGCATGTGGTTTAATTCGAAGCAACGCGAAGAACCTTACCAGGTCTTGACATCCTTTGACCACTCTGGAGACAGAGCTTCCCCTTCGGGGGCAAAGTGACAGGTGGTGCATGGTTGTCGTCAGCTCGTGTCGTGAGATGTTGGGTTAAGTCCCGCAACGAGCGCAACCCTTGATCTTAGTTGCCAGCATTTAGTTGGGCACTCTAAGGTGACTGCCGGTGACAAACCGGAGGAAGGTGGGGACGACGTCAAATCATCATGCCCCTTATGACCTGGGCTACACACGTGCTACAATGGATGGTACAAAGGGTTGCGAAGCCGCGAGGTGAAGCCAATCCCATAAAGCCATTCTCAGTTCGGATTGTAGGCTGCAACTCGCCTACATGAAGCCGGAATTGCTAGTAATCGCGGATCAGCATGCCGCGGTGAATACGTTCCCGGGTCTTGTACACACCGCCCGTCACACCACGAGAGTTTGTAACACCCGAAGTCGGTGAGGTAACCTTTTGGAGCCAGCCGCCTAAGGTGGGACAAATGATTGGGGTGAAGTCGTAACAAGGTAGCCGTATCGGAAGGTGCGGCTGGATCACCTCCTTTCTATGGAGTATATTACTCTAGTCGACGAACAACTTCGGTTGTTTGGCGCTTTGGATCTTTTGTTCAGTTTTGAATGAACTCAATTCATTCAATTTCATATTTGACAAAGAGAAGCAAGAAGATCGAGGATGGGAAATGTTCGATTGAAGAAGCGTACTTGCGTACGTGACTGATTGAGAATCATGAACCAGACAAAGAGATTCGCTGCTTATCTATTGTTAAAATAGCCCGTTAAAGGCATGGAACCACGCTAAGAACGCCACGTCTTGTGGCAACGCCTGGTACCGACCTCCTGTGGGCAGGTTCTTTGAAAACTAAATCAAGAAACAACTCAAATAAGTTTTGTTCATCGGTTTTAAACTGTTTGAACGAGACGTCAAGAATTCTTGAGCAACCTTTATTGCTTAAACATGGTCGAGCGTATCGCACGCAGACACCATTTAGGATAAGTTAGAAAGGGCGCACGGTGGATGCCTTGGCACTAGGAGCCGACGAAGGACGCGACGAACAGCGATATGCTTCGGGGAGCTGTAAGTAAGCTTTGATCCGGAGATTTCCGAATGGGGGAACCCACCATCCGTAATGGGATGGTACTTGTATCTGAACACATAGGATGCATAGAGGCAGACCCGGGGAACTGAAACATCTAAGTACCCGGAGGAAGAGAAAGCAAATGCGATTTCCTAAGTAGCGGCGAGCGAAACGGAATCAGCCCAAACCAAGAGGCTTGCCTCTTGGGGTTGTAGGACACTCTATACGGAGTTACAAAGAAACGGAGTAGGTGAACTGTCTGGAAAGACAGGCCGAAGAAGGTAACAGCCCTGTAGCTGAAACTTCGTTTCCTCCAGAGTGGATCCTGAGTACGGCGGGACACGTGAAACCCCGTCGGAATCCGGGAGGACCATCTCCCAAGGCTAAATACTCCCTAGTGACCGATAGTGAACCAGTACCGTGAGGGAAAGGTGAAAAGCACCCCGGAAGGGGAGTGAAATAGATCCTGAAACCGTGTGCCTACAACTAGTCAGAGCCCGTTAATGGGTGATGGCGTGCCTTTTGTAGAATGAACCGGCGAGTTACGGTATCGTGCAAGGTTAAGCTGATAAGGCGGAGCCGCAGCGAAAGCGAGTCTGAATAGGGCGAGTGAGTACGATGCCGTAGACCCGAAACCGGGTGATCTACCCATGTCCAGGGTGAAGGTCGGGTAACACCGACTGGAGGCCCGAACCCACGCATGTTGAAAAATGCGGGGATGAGGTGTGGGTAGGGGTGAAATGCCAATCGAACTCGGAAATAGCTGGTTCTCCCCGAAATAGCTTTAGGGCTAGCCTCGAGTGATGAGTTTTGGAGGTAGAGCACTGATTGGACGAGGGGTCCCCACAGGATTACCGAATTCAGTCAAACTCCGAATGCCAAAAACTTTAACTCGGGAGTCAGACTGCGAGTGCTAAGATCCGTAGTCAAGAGGGAAACAGCCCAGACCATCAGCTAAGGTCCCAAAGTATACGTTAAGTGGAAAAGGATGTGGAGTTGCCCAGACAACCAGGATGTTGGCTTAGAAGCAGCCATCATTGAAAGAGTGCGTAATAGCTCACTGGTCGAGTGACTCTGCGCCGAAAATGTACCGGGGCTAAACGTATCACCGAAGCTATGGCAATTCCTTATGGAATTGGGTAGGGGAGCGTTCCAAGGACAGCGAAGCTAGATCGTGAGGACTAGTGGAGTGCTTGGAAGTGAGAATGCCGGTATGAGTAGCGAAAAGAGGGGTGAGAATCCCCTCCGTCGAAAGCCCAAGGTTTCCTGAGGAAGGCTCGTCCGCTCAGGGTCAGTCGGGACCTAAGCCGAGGCCGAAAGGCGTAGGCGATGGACAACAGGTTGATATTCCTGTACCACCCAGTATTTGTTTGAACGATGGGGGGACGCAGAAAGGTAGGGTGAGCGCGCCGCTGGCTGTGCGCGTCGAAGCATGCAAGGCTGGAACATAGGCAAATCCGTGTTCCGTTCGGCTGAGCTGTGACCGTGAAGGACCTTCGGGTCCGAAATCCCTGATCCTCCGCTGCCAAGAAAAGCCTCTAGTTAGAATACAGGTGCCCGTACCGCAAACCGACACAGGTAGGCGAGAAGAGAATTCTAAGACGCTCGGGAGAACTCTCGTTAAGGAACTCGGCAAAATGACCCCGTAACTTCGGGAGAAGGGGTGCTCTATTAAGGTGAATAGCCTGAGAGAGCCGCAGTGAATAGATCCAAGCGACTGTTTAGCAAAAACACAGGTCTCTGCCAAGCCGCAAGGCGAAGTATAGGGGCTGACACCTGCCCGGTGCTGGAAGGTTAAGAGGAGGGGTTATCCCGCAAGGGAGAAGCTCTGAATTGAAGCCCCAGTAAACGGCGGCCGTAACTATAACGGTCCTAAGGTAGCGAAATTCCTTGTCGGGTAAGTTCCGACCCGCACGAATGGTGCAACGACTTGGATACTGTCTCAACGAGAGACCCGGTGAAATTATAGTACCTGTGAAGATGCAGGTTACCCGCGACAGGACGGAAAGACCCCATGGAGCTTTACTGTAGCTTGATAGTGAGTGTTGGTACCATTTGTACAGGATAGGTAGGAGCCTTGGAAACCGGAGCGCTAGCTTCGGTGGAGGCGTTGGTGGGATACTACCCTGATGGTGCTGACATTCTAACCTCGACCCGTGATCCGGGTCAGGGACATTGTCAGGTGGGCAGTTTGACTGGGGCGGTCGCCTCCTAAACAGTAACGGAGGCGCCCAAAGGTTCCCTCAGAATGGTTGGAAATCATTCGTAGAGTGCAAAGGCATAAGGGAGCTTGACTGCGAGACCTACAAGTCGAGCAGGGACGAAAGTCGGGCTTAGTGATCCGGCGGTGCCGTATGGAAGGGCCGTCGCTCAACGGATAAAAGCTACCCTGGGGATAACAGGCTTATCTCCCCCAAGAGTCCACATCGACGGGGAGGTTTGGCACCTCGATGTCGGCTCGTCGCATCCTGGGGCTGAAGTAGGTCCCAAGGGTTGGGCTGTTCGCCCATTAAAGCGGCACGCGAGCTGGGTTCAGAACGTCGTGAGACAGTTCGGTCCCTATCCGTCGCGGGCGTAGGAAATTTGAGAGGAGCTGTCCTTAGTACGAGAGGACCGGGATGGACATACCGCTGGTGTACCAGTTGTTCCGCCAGGAGCATCGCTGGGTAGCTACGTATGGACGGGATAAGTGCTGAAAGCATCTAAGCATGAAGCCCCCCTCAAGATGAGATTTCCCATGGCGTAAGCCAGTAAGACCCCTTAGAGATGATGAGGTTGATAGGTCAGGAGTGGAAGTGTGGCGACACATGGAGCGGACTGATACTAATCGGTCGAGGGCTTATCCTAATTAATTCTTGAATTTGAGTGTGTTTCGGATTTAGTTTTGAAAGAATCAATGATTCTTTTTATATGTGCAAAGAGAAGCAAGGAGTTCGAGGACAAAAGTGCTTGAAAGAAGGAGCGTACTTGCGTACGTAACTGATTGAAAGACACGCATTGGACGAAGAAATCCGCCGCTTATCTGAAGCAGGTCCGGTGGCAATGGCAAAGAGGTCACACCCGTTCCCATGCCGAACACGGCCGTTAAGCTCTTTTGCGTCGATGGTAGTTGGGGGCTTCCCCCTGTGAGAGTAGAACGTTGCCGGGCAAAATGAAAGACACCTGAAAAGGTGTCTTTTTTTCGTCTATACACCAAGCAAAAGAGACTGCTTCGGAGAAGCAGAAAAGATTAAGGGAAAGCAATTCATATGAAAAAGAGCTCTTTTTGAAATAACATCGTGAGTATCCATCATCGAATAATCATCAAGTATCCCTGTGAGACGCAGGGGTTGTTTTCGTGCGACAGCGTGAGTAGCCTTCGAGGAAAAGCATCGTGACTAACATCCTCGAAGAAAATCACCCCGGAGCAAAGAACGTTGCCTGGTATTGGAGAAACACGGTAAAAAAGTGTTAGTTGCTTAAAGATAAAATGAGGATCAAATTGAAACCACGTTTTCAGCCATAATCCAGCCAAGATAAGCCTTATTTCTCGGGTGAAGACTTTCTAGAATCCATCTCTGTAGAAGAACGGATCATTACTAAGGTTTGTAAAAAACCATTAGAAATTAGCAAGTAGTTTTGCCCTTAAAATGTATTAGACTTCGAGGGGGTAAGAACGATATAAAAAAGGTTAGAATAAAAACATTAGCTGACAAACACTTAAAGAGAATCTTGAACATATACTAAGAAAAGTAGAGCGCTTTCTGTATATCGAGCGCACTTTTGGCGACACTTGTATTGGAGGTGGCGTATGAAAAAGAGTACACGTACCATTTATATTGAGTTAAAGAAACGCTGCAACGTATGTGGTGAGAGACAGTTTTCTGTATATTCTATTGGTTCACTTCTGATTTGCCAAAAATGTGAGTCTAATATCGTTGCATCAAATGCAGATGAGCCGGAATACAAACAGTATCTAGAGTCGGTTAAAGAAATATGGAAAGCATAAGGGCTTGCAGTGCAAGTCTTTTTTTCGTGACGCGGCAATTAATCTTCGCTAAAATAAAGGGAGCAAAGGATTGTGGTTTAAATGAAACGACAGACACCAATTATAGAAGCGCTACAATTACATAGAGAGAAAAATCCATCCTCCTTCCATGTTCCCGGCCATAAAAACGGGAAGATTTGGCCAGGTTCATTAAAAGCTTTTGAAAAAGTATTGTTGTTTGACCAAACAGAGCTTGAAGGTCTGGATGACTTACATGATCCAGAGAGTATAATTGCCAAATCTCAGGCTCTTTGTGCATCTTATTATGGGGCGAAAGAGACTAGTTATTTAATTGGGGGATCAACAAGTGGGAATTTAGCTATGGTCTATGGTATATGCAATGAGGATGATATTGTTTTAGTTCAACGTAATTCTCATAAGTCCATTATGAACGGCCTTGAACTTGCTCAAACAAAAGCAGTTTTTTTAGATTCGAAATATGATTCGCGTACAAATCATCCAGTAGGGATCACAGTGGATATCTTAGAAGAAGCATTGCTTCAATATCCGGATGCAAAAGCACTTATTTTAACTTACCCCAATTATTGGGGCGTAACGTTGGACCAGGCCGGTGTGATTGCTCGAGCAAAAGCATTGGGGCTTTATGTGTTAGTAGATGAAGCACATGGTGCTCACTTTCGGTTAGGTGAGAGCGACTGTTCTACACCACCTTCGGCATTAGCGCTAGGAGCTGATGTCGTTGTCCAGTCCGCTCATAAAATGTTGCCCACTTTAACCATGGGTGCCTGGATGCACTTTTCTATAAAAATGAAGAAAGATGAAATAGCGCAAATAAAACGTGCTTTAGCAATGGTTCAGTCCAGTAGCCCCTCTTATTTGTTACTTGCTTCATTAGATGCAACGCAAGATTTTTTACGAGTAGATGGAGAACGTGCCTATAAAGAAGCATTAAAAAGTAGGCACCAATTTGTTGAGTTGCTAAACAACCATCAACTGATAGAGGTTGTAGAAAACGAAGATGAACGCTACCAAAAAGACCCGTTAAAGGTTACAATAAGAACAAAAGATGATCGGACTGGGGGTTGGCTACTTTCAAGATTAAGAGAAGCGGGTATTTGGGCTGAGATGGCGGATGAACATTGCGTTCTGCTTGTATTGGGACTTGGAGATACGGTCAAAGCCCTGCATGAACGGTTTGAGAAGCTTCATTGGCAACGATATAAGCAAGATCGCTTTTTTTCGACGAAAGAAGGAGTAGCGCAGCCGGTATCCGAATTAATAGATATGAAAAGAATAAAATGCGAAACTGAATGTGTTCCGCTGGCAGAAGCAGTAGGAAGAAAAGCTGCGTCTGCCATTGTCCCATATCCACCAGGCGTTCCACTACTTATTGAAGGAGAACGGGTGAGATCAGAACACATTGAACAAATTAAGTGTTTGCTTAAGAGTAATAGTAAATTTCAAGGACAACAGCCAGATAAAGGATTACGTGTACAGATGCCAGGAGATGAAACATGAATAAAGGATTTTTTATTACAGTTGAAGGTGGAGAAGGTGCTGGAAAAACAACTGTTATTAATAAGATAGAAGACTTCTTACAAAAGAATTACTCAGTTGTACGGACGCGAGAGCCCGGTGGAGTGGAATTGGCGGAGAAAATCAGAGATATGTTGCTTCATACAAAAGAAATGGATATGGATGATCGAACAGAAGCACTATTGTATGCTGCGGCTCGTCGGGAGCACTTAATGAAAAAAGTAGTTCCGGCATTAGAAAAAGGGGCGATTGTTCTTTGTGATCGTTTTATAGATTCTAGCCTCGTTTATCAAGGATTCGCACGAGGTATAGGAATGGAAGAAGTGAAAAGGATAAATGAATTCGCAGTTGAAGGGTATATGCCTGATTTAACACTTTATTTTTCAGTTGATCCCCAAATTGGTCTTAGCCGAGTGCAACAGGATCAAGTGCGTGAGTGGAACAGGTTAGATCAAGAAACACTCGCTTTTCACAAAAAAGTGGAAGCAGGGTATAATCAAATTACGCACCAGTTTCCAGAGAGAATAAAGGTCATTGATGCAAATCAGTCAATGGAGCAAGTACTAAGTGATACACTGGAAATTGTTATGAAGCATGTAAGAGTATAAGACTTATTTATAAATAAAAGGGGTGTGAATAATGAAACTGATCATTGCAGTTATTCAAGATAAAGATAGCACACGTTTGTCAGATGCACTTGTTAAAGCAGATTACCGAGCTACAAAGCTTTCTAGTACTGGTGGTTTTTTAAAAGCCGGAAATACGACTTTTTTAATCGGGGTTGATGAGGAAGCTGTGGAAGATGTGATGGCTATTATTCAGAAAAATTGCCGCAGCCGTGAACAAGTTGTCGCACCGATTTCACCTATGGGTGGAAATGCAGATTCCTATGTACCATATCCAGTTGAAGTCCAAGTAGGTGGAGCAACCGTATTTGTACTTCCAGTGGAACAATTTGAGCAATTTTAAAAGCAGGTGAAGTTCGTGCAATCATGGAATAAATGGCAAGAGGCACAGCCCCAGGTTGTGCCTCTCCTTATATCAAGCTTAAAAAAGAACCGTTTAGCTCATGCATATTTATTTGAGGGACAAGCGGGGAGTGGAAAACAAGCTATTGCTTTACTAATGGCACAAAGTTTTTTTTGTCAATATCGAAACGGGGCTGAACCTTGTTTAGAATGTACTGATTGCATTCGTATTAAAAATGGAAATCATCCTGATATTCATCAAATTAGACCGGATGGACAGTCAATAAAAAAAGAGCAAATCGAATATTTACAAAAAGAATTTTCCTATCGAGGGATGGAATCTTCTTCAAAAGTTTATATTGTCTCTCATGTTGATAAAATGACAGCAAGTGCAGCAAACAGTTTATTGAAATTTTTAGAAGAGCCACAAGGACAAACAATTGCGATGCTTTTGACAGAGCAAGGTGGTAGTATCCTACCCACTATCCGGTCAAGGGCACAGCAGCTCAGGTTCCTACCGCCAACCAAAGAACGTGTAGCAGCTCAATTAGTTGATTTAGGATTTGATCAAGGTCATGCTAATTTTCTTGCTTCACTAACTGGCAACCAAGAGGAAGCGCAGGCATTGGCAGAGGCAGACTGGTCTTTTCAAGCACGGAACGTAGTGTTACAATTAATGCATGAGCTTTATACAAGACCAGATTCTGCCATGTTAACATTAACAGATAAATGGTTGCCATTGATGAAAGACCGGCAGCAGCAGGAAATGGGCCTTGAAATGATTGTTTTATGGTTGAGAGACCTTTTATATACGCAGGTTGGAAAGCAAGGCGAACTTGTCTATGCTGGGAACAAAAAACAGTTTGATGAGATTGCTCTCTCGACGTCACAGCGTGTAGTGAGCCAATCAATGGCGTACGTGCTTGAAGCCAAGAGAAGGCTGAACGCCAATGTTTCTATACAACTAGTGATGGAGAGGCTGCTTTTCACAATACAGGAGGGCTAGTTTTGCACGAGGTTGTAGGTGTCCGATTTAAAAAAGCGGGCAAAATATATTATTTCTCTCCTGGACCGTTTCACATAACTGGTAATGAAGCAGTGATTGTTGAGACGTCTCGAGGTGTGGAATACGGAAGAATAGTCGTGCCTCCAAAGTTTGTTGATAAACAAGATGTTGTTTTGCCGCTTAAGCAAGTTATTCGGATTGCGACAGCGGAAGACACTGAAATTGTTAGAGAAAATCGACAGGCTGCAAGCGAAGCATTTAGTGTTGGTCATGCGAAGATTATAGAGCATGAGCTTGATATGAAGCTAGTAGACGTAGAGTACACGTTTGATCGTAATAAAGTTTTGTTTTATTTTACAGCAGATGGTCGTATCGATTTCCGTGAGCTTGTTAAAGACTTAGCATCAATTTTCCGCACTCGGATTGAACTTCGTCAAATTGGTGTGAGGGATGAGGCGAAGATGCTCGGAGGCATCGGTCCGTGTGGAAGAATGCTTTGTTGTTCAACGTTTTTAGGGGATTTTGAGCCAGTATCCATAAAAATGGCTAAAGATCAAAATCTTTCTTTGAATCCAGCAAAAATTTCTGGGCTTTGTGGTCGTTTAATGTGCTGTTTGAAGTATGAAAATGACACATATGAAGAAGCTAAGAAAGAGATGCCAGATATCGGTAAACAAATTATGACTCCTGATGGTAAAGGTAAAGTAATTGGATTGAACTTGCTTGATCGCATTGTTCAAGTACAGTTGGCAGCTGAGCAGCAAATGCTTGAATATGCTTTTGATGAACTGATGAACCAAGAGAAAGTCACTTCAAAAGCAACGGAATAATGAGGTGAACGATGTGGACAAGAAAGCCATATTCATGCAGGTCTCGAGCCTTGAAGAGCGCATAGGCGATTTGCACGATGAGCTAAGAGGCTTGAAAGAGCAGCTTGCTTATCTAATAGAAGAAAATCATTATTTACACATAGAGAATGAGAATTTACGGAAACGATTAGAACCAGATAAGTCCGAACAAATTCCTGATCAAGAGCGAAAGAAAATGGTTGGCGAAGGTCATGAAAACTTAGCTCGACTTTATCAAGAAGGGTTTCACATATGTAATACCCACTATGGGAGCATAAGGCCTGAAGGGGATGACTGCTTGTTTTGCCTTTCGTTTTTGCATCAAAAATAATAACCGTACACCTCAAAAAAGAAGTCGGTCTCTTTTTGAACTCATGGTTCAAAAAAGCCGGCTTTTTTTTGGACGATGAAAGGGGACACTTTATGCTAAGAGAAGGAGAGCGAATTGATCGGATAGCGGGAACAAATGATCCGATTATTCAAGCTGACCATGTATTTTCTTATTCAATTGATGCTATATTGCTTGGACGGTTTGCCTATGTCCCCATTCAAAAGGGGAATATACTCGATTTATGTAGTGGAAATGGTGTAGTTGGTTTGGTCTTAGCAGAACGGACAAAAGGGAATATAATGATGGTTGAGCTACAGGAAAAACTTAATGATATGGCGAATCGATCAATTGAAAAAAATCATTTGGTGGATCGACTTTCTTCCGTTTGTATGGATGTAAAAGAAATTCCAAATCAGTTTCAGCCAGGCATGTTTGATACGGTTACTTGCAACCCTCCATATTTCCCAATAGAAGCAAACAAACTAATTAAAGAAAAAGAACACATTGCGCTAGCTCGTCACGAGTTGGCATGTACGCTTGAAGATGTTGTTGCAGCAGGAAGCCATGCCGTAAAGCATGGAGGCAAGCTAGCTCTCGTTCATAGACCGGAAAGGGTTTCAGAAATGATTGCCGCTATGCGAACAAATCGTATTGAACCAAAGCGTCTGCGCTTCTGTCACCCGAAAATGGGTAAGCCAGCAAACATTGTTCTATTAGAGGGCACTAAAGGTGGAAAACCTGGTTTGATTTGTGAATCGCCCTTGATTATCTATAATGATGATAGCAGTTATACAGATGCTTTTAAACAGGAGTATTTTAGGCAATGAACCATGTTATGTACGTGTTAGAATGCTGCGATGGGACATGGTATACAGGATATACAAACGACTTTGAAAACCGTTTAGCAAAGCATGAGTCAGGAAAAGGTGCCAAATATACAAGAGGACGTGGGCCGTTTAAAGTTGTTTGGAAAGAAAGCTTTGCAACGAAAGAAGAGGCAATGAAGAAAGAGTATTCGTTTAAACGCTTTACTCGACAGAAAAAGGAAATGTACATTGCACGTAGAAAAGAGGAAGATGATGATTGAGCAAAAAAGTTATCAAACAAACGGAGGAACACTTTATTTAGTGCCTACACCAATCGGTAATTTAGAAGATATGACGTTCCGGGCAATACGAGTATTGCAAGAAGCCGATTTAATTGCCGCAGAGGATACACGCCAAACCCGTAAACTGACAACCCATTTTCAAATAGACACACCGCTTGTTAGTTACCATGATCATAATAAACAACAATCAGGACCAGAATTGGTTAAGAAAATTCAGGAAGGACAGGTGCTGGCTCTAGTAAGTGATGCCGGCATGCCAGGTATTTCTGATCCGGGTGAGGAGTTAGCAAAGCAATGCATCTCACAGGGGATCCCTGTTGTTGCATTACCTGGTGCAAATGCTGCTTTAACAACATTAGTTGCTTCTGGTCTTTCGGCGAGACAGTTTGTTTTCTGTGGATTTTTGCCAAAAGGAAAGAAAGAACGTAAAGATGAGTTAGAACGTTTAAGTACGTTTGAAGAAACGCTTTTATTTTACGAGGCTCCTCATCGTATAAGTCAAACGTTGCAAGCTATCTATGATGTTTTTGGTGAGCGTCAGGTTGCAATTGGTAGAGAGCTAACGAAGAAGTTTGAAGAGTATCAACGGGGATTGTTAAGCGATGCACTAGAATGGGTACAAACGGGGACAATTAAAGGCGAGTTTTGCATTGCCGTAAGTGGTAGGGAAGAAGCGGTGGAAGAAGAGAGCTGGTGGTCTGCTCTTGATGAAATACAGCATGTTGATCATTATATAACCATTGGCTTGGCACAGAAAGAAGCCATTAAACAGGTTGCCAAAGATAGAAGTGTACCTAAAAGAGAGATCTATCAACTTTACCATCAATAAAAAAGAAAAACCTGTCTTTTAAACAAGGCAGGTTTTAAAAGCATTATTTGGTTGAAACATAATCTTGTAGCTGCTCAAGAATCGCTTCTGCACCTTGAGGGCTAAGAATAATTTTGCCGTTTGCAAGAGAAAGATTATCATCAGAAACTTCTCCTGTAATTTGGCAGGTCATATTCGCTTTATACTTTTTAAGAATGATGCGGTCGTTATCAACGTAAATCTCAAGCGCATCTTTCTCGGCGATGTCTAATGTACGTCTAAGTTCGATTGGAATAACAACGCGGCCCAGTTCATCGACTTTCCGTACAATTCCTGTAGATTTCATTCCTAGAGTCCCCCTCAAATTGGTGTTGTCGGTATTGTCATCAAGCATAATTATGTGTCATAATTCGACATAATTCTATAGTAATCTAAGAATAACAATATTTCCAAAACAAGTCAATCTGTTTAAATAAAAAAACTTATATTTTGCGAAAATTAATAGGAACTGTTATTTCACATTTTCATAGAAAGCTGCAAAATATATGAGACGTAAGGGTTTCCCAATGTTTATCGTTTTGAAAAAAGGGGGGAAAAGGCATGGATATTAATGAAAATCTAATTGCCAAGTTAAAACAATCAAATGAAATATTGCGAGAAACGTATACAAATAGTCATAGACATAAAGATACAATTCGACAAAAAACGACTATAACAGCTACGCTTATTCGACAAATGCAGTCGTGGAATCCTGATCAATTAAAAAATTTCTTGGGCGGGAGAAAAGTGGCTGGAACAGATGGATCTGTAAATCAAACAAATGGGGCACCCCCACATGTGCTTTATTTTTTTCAAGCATTAGCTAAAACAACAGATGGAATTGAGAAGTGGGAATCTGATATATACGTACCATTGATTGAAGAAAAAGAGGAAGAAACGCCTGCAAAACGACGGTCATATACTTTAGCAAAACTAGAACTAGAATCAGCAAAGGCGTTAATAGAAGAAGAAGATATTGGTGTCATGCTTATGGATGGTGCCCTTTATCATTACCGAATTGATGCTCCTGAAGAGTGGGAGGCATTAAAAAAGTTAGCTTTAAAGAAAGGTACGTTACTTGTTGGTGTATCCGAAGAAATTACGACAGAAAATCTAATTAAATTGCCAGCGTTTGAACCATTTGCTAGAAATCCATATTCATATGATCGAGATTTGCTCTTTGGTGTTCTTCAACCAAAAGAAATGGTCTTTTTTGAAGATATTCAACATAAGGCAGGATTAACTTCTGTATGGATGCGTTTAGGCGCAACGCCAAACATTACTGGATTTGATATGCTTGAAGAACAATCTGATCAGATGGCTGCGGTCAGCGATTTAATTTGTACACTTACACCAAAAGAAGGTAGGGGTATCCCCTTATGGCTGGATTATATTGATAAGGAGATTCGTATTACGGATCAATTAGTTGAAGGAATGGTCGAACAGTATTTAGATCCAGCTATACGCAGACAATTCTTCACGAAGATGCGTCAAGATCGGCCCTATTAAGAGGAGGAATTACACATGCAAGTTGTAGGCATTACCACCCAGCATGAAGTGCATATTGCATCCAAAACACATAAATTTCGTATGAATGAAATGCTTGTTATTGAAGACAATGAATTATTTGAGCCAAAAGGGGAAGTTGTTGAGACTTTTTCTTATAACCGGTATATCCCAATGGGAATGGATAAAGGACTAGTTGATCGTGATGTGCTGGAGACATTAGAAGCGATTGGCTACGATATTGGACAAGACGATATTCACCTTGCAAAAGTGCGATTGTTTGAAGAAGCACAAAAACCAATTCAAACAGGAGCAACCGTTCGCCATCCGGAGTTTAAAGAAATTGAACACTTACTACTCACAACGGGACCGGAAAAAGGGATGGTCCTAGGAGAGGTCAAATCAACTGATTTTATTGCTGAGACGATCCCTGCACATTTAAGTAAGTTAATGCTAATGCAAGAACAAGGGAACACAAGAAAGCAAAATGGGGTTCCCTTTATTTTTGATATTCGAGCAATGCAGCAATACCCACACATTGGCGTTTTTGGTGGATCTGGTTCAGGGAAATCGTTTGGTTTGCGCGTTATGCTTGAGGAATTAATGAAGCTGAAAATTCCAGCTCTCGTATTTGACCCTCATTTTGAAATGAACTTCTCTGGAAAAACAGAAGCACATCAAGAGCAAGTTGATTACGATTCACGTTATGAAGTTGTTCAAATTGGACGTGATGTTGGCGTTGATTTCTCTGCGCTCAATACACGAGATGTGGAGCGTTTGCTTGGGGCGGCTGGTTCATTAACCGAATCAATGGTCAATGTTATTCAAACGCTTCATAAAAAGAAAGACAGCTATCAATCATTTAGTGACCGTGTTGCTAACCTCATTCAAGCACTCGATATGGGGAAACAAAAAATAGATGGGATGCTTCATGATGGTGGAATGACAAGAGATGAAATCGCCCGTTTTGATACGTACCGTAAGTTGTTGGATCAATTTGGCAGCTTGCCCCCATCTTCTGTAAAGGGTATTCAATGGCGGGCTAATCGTTTAAATCAAGCAGGTTTATTCCAACAAAATATACGCGCGATTGAACACGGCATCCATCATGGCAAACTGGTTGTTGTACAGGGGGCAGTTTGGCTTTTACAAGTATTTTCTAGTTATGTAATTGGAACACTTTACTCAAAAAGGCGCTCGTATAAAGATGCAAAACTCCAGCAGCAGCAAGGTGATTTTTTTCCTCCATTTGTTGTTGTAACCGATGAAGCGCATAACTTTGCCCCAAAAGGGTATGATGCACCAGCAAAGTCTGTCTTAAAAGAAATTGCTCAAGAAGGGCGTAAGTATGGAACGTTCCTTATATTTGCAACCCAGCGACCAACGCTACTCGATGAAACGATAACGGCTCAGCTGAATTCAAAATTCGTCTTCCGGACTGTACGGGGAACGGACATTCAAACGATAAAAGAAGAAACCGATTTAACGGCAGAAGAAGGGAAACGGCTTCCTTACTTACGTTCAGGTGATGTATTTGTCTCCTCAGCAATTATTGGACGGACAATGGCTGTGCGAATCAGACTTGCAAATTCAACGAGTCCACATACAATGAATCCATTTGATGAGCTGGATCAAATGAATGAAGCAGGTAACGAGGAGATGATGGCTGCCTTAAATGATTTCTTACCAATGGCTGAGATGCATGTTATGCAAAAGTTAGATGCGTTAAATAGACAAGCGGGTAAAGCATGGGATGTATCAGAGTGGAAAGGCGAGCTTGAACGTTTATGTGGGGAAGGGAAGTTGAAGAAAGAAAAAACACCATTTGCAACGTTATATGACCGGGCTTGACAAAAGCATGTATGATTGGCTATATTTTTGATAAGAATGAAGATGAATATCATGAATCAATGAACGGATAAGTACAGAGAAAGCGCTTGTGAAAGAGAGCCGGGTTAGGTGAAAGCCGGTACTTGCGCCCTTTGGAAAATGGTCCTGGAGACATCTGTTTTCGAGCCTTTGTGTAAGGGAACAGCGTGAACCAGCGTTACTGGTCTCGAGCCTTGTTTATCAGACAAGGAAAATTTGGGTGGTACCACGTGAGCAAACCTTTCGTCCCGATCGCGGACGAAAGGTTTTTTTGTGTGTAAAAAGAGAGGATGGGTAGTGTGAACGAAAAATCATTTTATATTACGACCCCGATTTATTATCCAAGCGGGAAATTGCATATTGGTCATACGTATACAACTGTGGCAGGAGATGCAATGGCCCGGTACAAACGATTGCGCGGTTATGATGTTCGGTATTTAACAGGTACCGATGAACATGGACAAAAAATTGAGCAAAAAGCTGCTGATAGAGGCATTACGCCAATTGAATACACAGATGAGATGGTAAAGTCGATTAAAGAGTTATGGGAGAAGCTTGATATTTCCTATGATGATTTTATTCGAACAACGGAAGAGCGCCATAAAAAAGTGGTTGAGAAGATTTTTGAACAATTGCTTGCTCAAGGTGATATCTATTTAGGTGAATACGAAGGTTGGTACTGTGTTCCGGATGAAGCCTTTTTCGGTGAACGAGAACTTGTTGATCCAATTAAAGATGAAGCGGGTACTATTATTGGCGGTAAAAGTCCTGATTCCGGTCACCCTGTTGAAAAAGTTAGAGAAACCTCATATTTCTTGAGAATGAGTAAATATGCTGATCGTTTACTGAAGTTTTATGAGGATAATCCAGAATTTATTCAGCCTGCTTCACGCAAAAATGAAATGGTGAATAATTTTATTAAGCCTGGATTACAAGACTTAGCCGTATCACGAACATCTTTTACGTGGGGTGTTAAAGTACCAAGTGATCCAAAACACGTGGTTTATGTATGGATTGATGCGTTAACCAATTATATTACAGCACTTGGATACGGCTCGGAAGACGAATCGCTGTATAAGAAGTTTTGGCCAGCCGATGTCCATTTAGTTGGTAAGGATATCTTGAGATTCCATACAATTTATTGGCCGGTTATGTTAATGGCTCTTGATTTACCGTTACCTAAAAAAGTATTTGGTCATGGGTGGTTTTTAACGAAAGACGGAAAAATGTCAAAATCCAAGGGCAATGTGATTGATCCTGCCCCATTAATTGACCATTTTGGTCTTGATGCGATCCGTTATTATTTACTACGTGAAGTGCCATTTGGTTCTGATGGTGTATTTACTCCAGAGGCTTTTGTGGAACGTGTAAATTATGACTTAGCAAATGACCTAGGAAATTTATTGAATCGCACAGTCGCCATGATTAATAAATATTTTAATGGAGAGATTCCATTATATGTGAAAAGTGCAACGCCTTTTGATGGCGATTTATTAGACCTAGTTGAAGCAACGACAACGAAAGTCGA
This sequence comes from Shouchella patagoniensis, assembly GCF_002019705.1. Classification (GTDB taxonomy): domain Bacteria; phylum Bacillota; class Bacilli; order Bacillales; family Bacillaceae_D; genus Shouchella; species Shouchella patagoniensis. Next base: position 2,819,542 of record NZ_KV917377.1, read on the forward strand.
AAATGCAATGGAAGAGATGGAATTCTCAATTGCGCTTACAGCGATTTGGCAGCTAGTAAGCCGCACAAATAAATATATTGATGAGACACAACCGTGGATGCTTGCGAAAGAAGAGGACAAAAAAGAACAACTAGGTTCGGTGATGTACCATCTTGCTGAATCGTTACGTATTATTTCTGTATTACTGCGCCCGTTTTTGACACGAACGCCTGCAAAAATGTGGTCTCAACTTGGAATTGATGAGAATCTGGCGGAATGGGAGTCAATTCGTACGTTTGGTCAAATACCAGCACATACAAAAGTAAGTAAGGGTGAACCTGTTTTTCCTCGTCTTGATGTTGAAAAAGAAGTGGAATATATCATTGAACTTATGGGTGGAAAAGCTGTACCAGAACTAGAAGAAATAGAGGATGAGAACGAGATTACGATTGAGGATTTCTCAAAAGTAGAGCTTAAAGTCGCTGAAGTTACAGCAGCAGAACCTGTAAAAGGTGCGGACCGACTCTTGAAAATTCAACTTGATTTAGGCTCGGAAAAACGCCAAGTTGTTTCGGGAATCGCTAAATATTATACACCAGAAGATTTAGTTGGTAAAAAAGTGATTTGCGTCACAAATTTAAAACCTGTTAAACTGCGTGGGGAATTGTCACAAGGTATGATTCTTGCAGGATCAAAAGGGAAGAAGCTTACATTGGCAACGATTGATGGAAACTTGCCAAATGGTTCACAAGTTAAATAAATACGGTGAGCGGAATGAACGTTTTGTTCACGCTCTAAACTTAGATGTGCTTGAGAAATCATTTTCGAAAATAAGGAAGCGTTATTTAATAGAAAAAAGAGATCACCTTGGAGCAAGGGAAGGTCTAATAATGCCTCTTCACGTAAAGTAAGTTGATGTAAAGGTCTGTTATTCAATGACAGAAGTAAAACAGGTGACAGAACCATTAATAACATTTTATATGTGTAACGGGGGATTAAAATGTGTTTGGTACAAGTAGAGCAAGTGCAAGAATACAGGTATATAGTAAAAACAGAAGCGGTGGAAATTACGGTGAGATTTAATTAAAATCTTTACAAATTCTGTTTGTTCCGCTAATCTAAATTTATATGATTAAAGGGGGTGAGTAGAATGGATCTTTTTAATGGTAGTCAGGCAAAGCTCCGCGCGTATTTGTGGATTTGTCAGGCGATTTTTTCCGCTGTTGTTGCAAAATTGGACCAGTCTGTCCTTATTAAAGCAACGGCATAGGAAGAAACCATTAGGAAGAGACAATTCTACTACCCATACGGAACGAGTGGGCGGCTGAGGAATTCTCGGCCGTCTTTTTGTTATACGCAAGTCTCTTCCTGTCTACAAGGAGGAACAAGATATGATTAATTGTTATGCGAATAAAGTTAGTCAAGTATACGGAGCAACTGAGATATTTAGCGAGATTTCTATAGAAATAAAAGAAGGTGCGCGAATCGGGCTTGTAGGGCGTAACGGTGAAGGAAAAACAACACTTGCTCGAATGATCGCGGGTACGGAGGTACCTGCAAGTGGTGATATTGGCTGGCGTAAGGGGATAACAAAAGGGTTACTTGCTCAGGTGCCCGACTATGGAGATAAGTTCGTTTATGCAGTGTTAGAAGAGGTATTTACTGCATTACAGCAGATGAAATGTCAAATGACAAAACTGGAACACTTACTCGCAATGGAGCAGGAACCAGCTAGGCTAGAAAAAGTATTGGATAAGTATGGACGTTTACAGCAACAGTTTGGGGATGCAGGTGGGTATGAATATGAAGCGAATATCCGTCGAATTGCCCCCGGTCTTGGTATAACTGATCTGCTTGAAAAAAGGTGGCAAGCGTTAAGTGGAGGGGAACGAACAAAAGTAGGATTGGCATGTCTCCTTTTAAAAAAGCCACGACTCCTTGTATTAGATGAACCAACAAATCATTTGGATCTATATGCGTTAGATTGGCTGGCAGAATGGATTAGTCAATACAAGGGAAGTGTGCTTGTCATTTCACACGACCGCGCCTTTCTAGATGCAGCGGTTACACATATATGGGAAATGGAGAATGGTCAGCTGCACGAGTATGCAGCAAACTATTCAGGTTATCTAATCGAAAGAGAAGAACGAATCATGAGGGAGTTTCAACAATTCGCTGACCAACAAAAGAAAATCAAAAAAATGAAAGAAACGATTAAACGTTTAAAAGAATGGGCTAACCGTGCCAACCCACCGAATGCAGGATTGCATCGCCGGGCGAAAAGCATGGAGAAAGCATTAGCAAGAATTGAGGTGCTCCAGAAGCCACCAGAAGCCAAAAAAGTCGATTTAGTATTTAAACAAAAAGAGCGTACTGGTGAAGATGTCGTACAGTTTAAACAGCTGACAAAAGCTTTTGGCGAGAAAACCATTTTAAGCAATATTACCTTTAATGTGCAACATAAAGAAAGAGTTGCGATTGTAGGTGCAAATGGTTCAGGGAAATCAACAATTCTTAAATTAATCTTAGGAAAGATTCAACCAGATTTAGGTGAGTGTCGCATTGGTTCTAATGTATCAATTGGTTACTTATCACAGCATGTAGAGGAACTAAATCCTAATAAAAGTGTGCTGGAGGCATTCCGTGATCACGTAGCATTAACCGAAGGTGAAGCAAGGGGGCAACTCGCTCGATTTTTGTTTTATGGCTTTGATGTGTTTAAGCGAATTAGCGAACTAAGTGGTGGGGAAAAAATGCGTCTACGTTTGGCGCAGCTTATCTTTGAGAAGCATAATGTGCTTGTCTTTGATGAACCAACTAACCATTTAGATATTGATTCAAAAGAAGTGCTAGAAGAAGCGTTAACAGATTTTGCAGGAACGATAATCGCCGTTTCTCATGATCGGTACTTTTTAAACAAACTTTTTCCGGTTACTTATTGGCTGGAAAATAGAACCATATCTAGGTATGAGGGGTCTTATGCTTATGCCTTTGAAAAGCGTGAGACAAAATAGAAATAAGCTAGGAGCCTAAAGGTTCCTAGCTTATTTTGCCTGCTCATCGTCCACGTCAACTAGTTTATGAACGGTGCCATCGTCAACGCGAACTTCAAAAATCCGCCCTTCATTCGTAAATGCAAAAATCCCACTATTAAAGTCTGTGTGTAATGATTTGAAGAAAACACCTTCGTACGTATAACCGTCAATATCGTCAAAATGAAGCTCATAGGTTCCGTCTTCTTGTTGAAGTAAAAATGTGTGGACGCCACGTTCGAAGTTCCAATCATCGGATTCCTCTGAACGTGCTCGTGGTACAACATGAAGGTCAGCGAATGGAGCTTTCTCAAGCAACTCATTAATAATGGACCCACCTAAAAGAGTAGCCCATAAACTCTCAACGACTTGGCCAATCATAATTTGAGAAGCTTGTTTCTCTTCTGCCGCTTTTGAAATAATACGTGAAATATCGTGAGCGCGAGATTTCTCGACGATCATGTCTGCATTAAAGTCATCGGCTAAATCTTTAAAAATAGACATATCAATTTCTTTATCGTGTTTAAATTCTTCTTCTGGAAGAGAGTCAAAAACTAGAATGGTTAATGGCGCATCCAGTTGCTTGGCAAGACTTGCCCCTCTTTTAATTAAACGACTACCATGATGACCATAGTTAACGCAAACTAAAATGTGTTCTTCCGTTCTGCTTGGCGACATGTTCTTTCACTCCTTATGTACGATAAGAAATAGTATACCCTTGCTCCTCGTGGTTAAAACGATCTTTTTCTTTTTAACATTGTTGAAGAAAAAGTTTCATATAATAGGTCAAACTGCTAAGCAGATGGGAGTGGCCTAAGGTGGATCGAGCAACAGAAAAATTATTTCCGATTGCTGAAAAAACCGTACATGGTACAAAATGGGGTTATATGAATCGTAGTGGAAGAACAAGGATATCCCTCGTATATGACCAAGCGTATCCATTTCAAAAAAATGGTTTGGCGCTGATAGAGCTTAATGACAAACAAGGGCTCTTGAATGAATATGGACGATTTATCGTCAAACCTATGTATGAATCAATTCAACCTTTTTCAGAGGAGAGAGCCGTTGTCCAAACAGAAACAGGATTTGGATTGATTGATGAAACTGGGCGAGTGTTAACGAAAAAAAGATATCAATATATTGGACAAATGAACGCAATGAGAGCGGTGTTTCAAGATGAGATGAATTATGGATATCTTGATGAAAAGGGCCAAGAAGCGATTCCGCCCATTTATGCAAATGCGACGGATTTTGAGAATGAAGGAGCGGTTGTACAGACAAAAGAAGGGCAATTTCTCTTGCTTGATCATACGGGGAAAATGTTATATACATACCCATTCCCATCTGTAGGGCAATTGAGCGAAGGTTTGATGTCATTTAAGAAAAAGGTAGATGGTAAAGAGGGGTATATAACGAAAACCGGGGCAATTGCAATTGATCCAACATTTGATACAGCAATGCCGTTTCATGATGGATATGCTGTTGTGGCACAAGAAAAGAACGGGCAGTATGCCTATGGTTTAATCAATAAACAAGGAAAAATAACGATTACACCAACCTATGAAGAGGTTCGTATGCTCGGTGAAGGACGGGTTGCACTTGGTAAGTTAGCAAATAGTTTTAATCCATTTGCTACACGATTTGCATTAGCCAAGGAGAGTGGGGAAGTATTAACTAATTTTAAATTTACAAATCTCGGACCCTTTCAAAAAGGAGTGTCGAGCGCTTCTGATGGAGGATCAACATTTTTTATACGACGTTCTGGAAAGCGAGCCAGTGATCTTCCTTCATTTGAAGGAACTGGTATATTAGAGTTTATTCACGGTTTAATTGCAGAACATAAAAACAATCGAACAAGATATGTAAAAGAAGACGGGACACTTATATGGGAAGAGCCGACAGAAGTTGTACTGCGTACACCATATAAAATAAAAGAAGAGTTGTATGAGCCAAATGTAGCTTATATCGTTTATTATCCTAAAATCGAAGGTATGTCGAATCAAGTAGAGCAACAAGCAATTAATCAAGCGTTAGCTCAGGATGCAGGTGTGCGACCAGTAACACAAGAGGAGCTAAAGGAAAGCACTTATTTCAGTGATTATGAAATTTTGTTTTTTAAAAAACATATTGTCGTCCTTGAACAAAGTGGTTATTTCTACCCTTATGGTGCAGCTCATGGTATGCCATCAAAGTTATATGCGGTTATTGATTTGAGAACTGGACATAAATACGCGCTGAATGAACTATTTGAAGAAAATAAAGACTATTCCATCGTTTTGAGTAAACTAGTTAAAGCACAAATTGAAAAAGATCCAGATCAGTATTTTATTGAAGAGTATAAAGGTGTCGATCCACAACAATCATTCTATGTTGATGAAGAGGCACTTTATTTAGTGTTTAATGTATATGATATAGCTCCTTACGTCATGGGATTTCCAACATTTAAAATACCGTTTCAAGAAATTGAACCAATAATTGATAAAAACGGTTCTTTTTGGCTTGCGTTTCATCGACAAGCCGTTACTTAAGATAGCTTTCAAGATTATATTCGTAAACAAAATGCCTCTAAGGTCTTATCTTAGAGGCATTTTCAATTCTATCCTAAGTCTTTTTTAAATTGAAAGTGTACGTGACCCAATAGGGATATTGTAAGCTTAACTGTCAACAAGTAAGAGGAGTGTATACCGGGTACGAGAACATAGTGAGAAAAATACCGTTAAAAATATTAGCACAGAAACGATATTGACCTCCATAACTTGCAATTATGTAGTAAAAGGGCATAAAATGCCAACAGAGGTGACTAAAAATGCTATTTGATACGCATGTACACTTAAATGCAGAACAATTTGAAAGTGATGTTGATGAAACAATTACTCGAGCTCGAGAGGCTGGAGTAAAAGAAATGATCGTAATTGGCTTTGATGAGCAGACTATTACCCGGGCAATAGAACTTGCAGAACAAGATTCTGATCTATATGCAGCGGTTGGTTGGCATCCCGTTGATGCAATTGATATGACCGACAACCATTTAAAATGGATTGAAGAACTTGCGGCACACCCGAAAGTAGTTGCTTTAGGAGAAATGGGTTTAGATTATCATTGGGACAAATCACCAAAAGAAGTGCAAAAAGAAGTCTTTCGGAAACAAATTAATTTGGCGAAAAAGGTGAAGTTGCCAATTATTATTCATAACCGAGAAGCGGACCAAGATGTAGTTGATCTGCTTGAAGAAGAAGGTGCTAACGAGGTTGGTGGCGTGATGCATTGCTTTGGAGGTAGTGTAGAAATTGCAGATCGATGTATCGATATGAATTTTCATATTGGTCTAGGAGGACCTGTAACGTTTAAGAATGCAAAACGCCCAAAACAAGTAGCAAAACACGTTCCGATAGAGCGTTTACTAATTGAAACAGATGCTCCTTTTTTAGCACCAGACCCATATCGCGGAAAAAGAAATGAACCTGCTTATGTTAAAAGAGTTGCAGAAGACATTGCTGATTTGAGAGGGATATCGTATCAAGAGCTTTGTGAAAAAACGCGAGATAATGCCAGAAAATTATTCCAGATAACACGTTAAAATAACAATTTATTGGATTAATGTAAGGAAAGTGGATAATTTTCAAAGATTACTGCTATATTACGTTTCTGTAACGTTGGTTGACACTGCTTATGTTCGTCTCTATAATTCGGTCGGTGAGGAGGGACGAACAATGAGCCAAATGTTTAATCGCCTGAGAACGGCAAGACATCCAGCAAGCCGCAGAGCATATATAGCAGTAATCCTTTTTAGTGCCATTATTCTTATTTTTTTCGGAATGTCTGAAATGACAAAAAAGGAAGTAACTGTTAACAGTGGTGGTGATGTATTAACTGTACAAACGCACGAAAATACAGTGGAAGAGCTTTTAGCAGGATTAGATATAGAAATTAAAGATCAAGACTTAGTGGAGCCTAGTATACATACCGAATTGGTATCTGATATGGAAATTGTGTATCAAAAGGCTGAAAAGGTAACAGTAAATGTAGGTAATGAAGTGAAAGCAGTGTATACAACAGAAAAGACCGTTCATGAATTACTGCAGGACCTTGGGTATACATACCGTGATGAAGATCACCTTATCCCAGCCGGAGAATCACCTATCGAAGAAGATTTATCTGTTTATTACACTCCCGCAGTTGAAGTGAAAATTGCGTTTGATGGTAAAGAAGAAAGCCATTGGAGTGCATCAGCGACTGTCGCTGACTTTTTGAAAGAAGCGAATGTAACGATAGGCGACGACGACCTGGTACAACCTGGTTTGAATGAAGAGTTACATGAAGGGCTTAGTGTCCAGCTTGTCCGTGTTGAAAAGGTCACCGATGTCATTGAGGAAACAACTGCCTATGAGACCGTTCGTGAAGATGATGATGAACTAAATGAAGGTGTAGAACGGGTAGTTGAGCAAGGAGAACGAGGTCAACGAGGGCTTCATTACAGCATCACACTTGAAGATGGTGTGGAAGTTGCCCGGGAATTAGTTAAAACGGAAGTTCTTAGTGATGCAAAGGATCGTGTTGTAGCTGTTGGTACAAAACCAGAGCAAGCGAAACAATATGTATCAGAAACACGTACAGCAAATGAGAATGTAACCCAAACGTCATCACAAGAGTCCGCTCCAAGTGAGGCAAAGGAAAACAACAAAAAGACGATGCAAATGGCGGCTACAGCGTATACGGCCGAATGTGATGGTTGCAGTGGTGTAACAGCTACGGGTATCGATTTAAATAATAACCGTAATCAAAAAATTATTGCGGTCGACCCAAGTGTGATTCCTCTAGGTACACGTGTACATGTAGAAGGTTATGGTGAAGCCATCGCTGGTGATACTGGTGGTGCAATCAAAGGAAATAAAATTGATTTACATGTTGCTACAAAAGAAGAAGCAACTCGTTTTGGGCGTAAAACAGTTGCAGTAACAATTCTGGAATAGAGTAAAGCGAGCCGCTAGGGCGGTCGCTTTTTTTTTATTTGTAAACGAGCTACAATAAGGTTGACTTTAAAAAGGACATTGAGCCGAAATCATTCATTATCAAGATTAACAACGGCAGGAATGAGGAAGTTTATGCATATAAAAGAAGTCATTATCGTTGAAGGACGCTCGGATACAGTCGCTATAAAAAGGGCTGTTAAAGCTGATACAATTGAAACAAATGGTTCTGCAGTTGGTGAGTCTGTATTAAAGCAAGTTGAACTCGCATACGAACGTCGTGGGGTTATTGTTTTTACAGACCCTGATTACCCTGGGAATCGAATAAGAAGGATTGTCAGTGAACGCGTACCAGGCTGTAAGCATGCCTTTATTTCAAAAGCAGATGCAGCAAAGCAAGGTCGTAGTCTAGGGGTCGAACATGCTAGTAATGAGGCGATACGAAACGCATTATTAGCCGTAAGAACGGAGAATGAAGAATCCTCCTATATGTCAACCATTACAATGGCTGATTTAATTGGAGCGCGTCTTATTTCTGGGACAAACGCCAGAGAAAGAAGAGAAAAGATTGGCGAAAAGTTATCAATTGGCTATGCCAACGGAAAAACGTTGTTAAAACGGCTACATTTATTTCGTATCACAGAAGAAGAATTCGGAGCAGCGATTAAGTGGCTAGAAAAAATGGAGGAAACAAAAACGTGAATAAAGATATTGCAACCCCCGCACGCACAAAAGCAATTTTAGCAAAACATGGTTTTCAATTAAAGAAAAGCCTAGGGCAAAATTTTTTGATTGATTTAAACGTCCTTCATAATATTGTAGAAGCGAGTGGTTTTTCAGAAACAGACGGTGTTATTGAAATTGGGCCTGGCATAGGTGCATTAACCGAACAGTTGGCTAAGAAAGCAAAAAAAGTTGTTGCTTTCGAGATTGATGATCGTTTAATTCCTGTTTTAGAAGATACACTATCTCCATATGACAATGTTGATATTATTCATAATGATGTACTTAAAGCAAACATTGGTGAAGTAATAGAGACTGCATTTTCCGCTACAGATGCTGTGCATGTTGTTGCCAATTTGCCTTATTATGTGACAACTCCAATACTCATGAAGCTATTAGAAGAGCGCTTGCCTCTAAAAAGTATCACAGTAATGATACAAGCTGAGGTAGCAGACCGAATTGCTGCAAGACCAGGTACAAAAGAGTATGGGTCATTATCGATTGCTGCTCAGTACTATGCTGAAGCAAAAAACATGTTAACAGTCCCAGCTACGGTGTTTGTGCCCCAACCTCGTGTTGATTCGGCAGTGCTTCGCTTAAACATACGAGAACAGCCAGCAGTTGATGTAATCGATGAAAAATGGTTTTTTAACGTGTTTCATGCTAGTTTCGCAAATCGTCGAAAAACGATTTTAAATAATTTAGTTCATAATTTAGCTGGGAAAGAAAAAAAGGAAGCTGTTCAGAAAGCACTTGTTGAAGCAGATATAGATCCAAAAAGGCGCGGTGAAACACTTTCTCCAGAAGAATTTGCAAAACTTAGTGACGTCCTCTATAGTGCGCTCGGAAAAGCAGGTAATTAATGGCACAAACCCCTCTATAGCTACATAAGTTACACAAGAGGGGGCAACGCTATGACAATTCAGGTTGGTGAGGTGGTGGGCCGACTCTCTTATAATTGCGATGTGCTTTTTCGTGTCCTGGCGGTTACAGGTAATTCAACAACGTTGGTAGGAGAAGAAATGCGCCTTCTTGCGGATGCGCCAATCGATGATTTAAAGCCCATGTCACTTAAAGAGAGAGAAATGAATAAAAGTCGTGTAAAGGAGCAGGAAGAGGTTTCCTATCGCTTGTTTCGCCAAGATGCAAAGTTAATGAAGCGCAGGCAAGAGTATCAAGCGGGTTCTGGATATGAAGAGTCACCACATTTTTTTGAAATGAGAGGACGTGTCCTTCATGTTGATGGTGATGCCAATTATTTGAATCGGTGTACAGAATTATATAACAAGCTTGGTGTGCCTGTTTATGGTGTTCATTTGGAGGAAAAAGAGATGCCTGCACAAATGACTTCATTACTAGAAATGGTTCAACCCGATATTCTTGTTGTAACAGGGCACGATGCTTATTCAAAAGCAAAGGGAAATAAAGACGACCTTAAAGCGTACCGACATACAAAATATTTTGCTGAATGTGTCCGGACGGCAAGAAATTCTATACAGAATCGTGATGGACTTTTAATTTTTGCAGGAGCTTGTCAGTCTCATTTTGAGACATTAATTCGAGCAGGGGCTAATTTTGCTAGCTCCCCGAATCGAGTGAATATCCACGCTCTTGATCCAGTTTATATAGCCTCACGCCTAAGTAGGACATCATTTACTGAAACGGTAAACCTTTGGGATGTACTTCGAAATACGATTACTGGCCAAAAAGGGCTCGGAGGAATTGAAACAAAAGGGTGTATGCGCTTAGGCCTACCATATCAAGAAGGACAAAATGAGGAAACGTCTCAAGATAGATGAGACGTTTTTTTATACATAGAAAAGTAAAGTATTGAACATCCTATAACCATCAAAACTTGACAAATTTAGACGTTGACAAACCTCTTTTGAAGTTGATATAATCAAAAATTTGACTTTTTTAAGAGTTGCTTGTATACTATATGTTAGTGAGGTGGTTGTGAATGGCAAAGACGTTAATTGACATTAAGCGAGCACTAGATGAAAATGTTGGAAAAAAGATTACAATTAAAGCTAATGGTGGGCGCAGAAGATCATCTGAACGTTCAGGGATGATTGAGGAAACGTATCCGGCTGTCTTTATTGTCAAACTTGATGAGAATCAAAATTCGGTTGAACGTGTATCTTATAGTTATGCAGATGTTTTGACCGAAACCGTTCAACTGTTATTAGCTGGTGAAAACGGAAAACAAGCAACCATTATTTGAGCATCTTTTTAGATGACTTTCTTTCCAACAAAAAGAAAGTCTTTTTTTTATACCTTTGTACATACTAAAAATGCTGGTTCTCCAGCAACATACAAGCAAAGGAGCGGGTTATCGTGAGCAGAAGACGTGGAATTATGTCAGATCGCTTAAAAGAGGAACTTGCAAAAGAGCTTGGTTTTTATGATACTGTGCAGAAAGAAGGTTGGGGCGGAATTAAGGCAAAAGATGCCGGGAATATGGTGAAACGCGCCATAGAAATCGCTGAACAAAACCTTCATAATTCTGACCGGTAATGGATTACACCGTGCTGCAAATCTGCAGCGCGGTTTTTTTAGGTTTAAATCCTTTTAATCCGGGAATAATGAAACTACTAATCTAAATGCGAAGGGGATAGAAAAAATGAGTTTACAAGAGTATATTACTGGAATTAATGAGATGCTTGAAGGAGCAAAAGAGATTGTTGATACAAATGAAGGAAATGAATAACCATAAATAACACCCCTTAAATTGATAAAGGGGTGTTATTTATTATTTATAACGTGCATTCTTGAAAAGGTGGTATGTTGCTCGTACAAGTGATAAAATAACGACAGCATATGCAAGTATAGAAGGTGACGATGTGAAATATTCAATAAAAGCGCCAGCAAAGATCAACTTGTCATTAGATGTTTTAAAAAAACGTGACGATGGCTACCATGAAGTTGAAATGATTATGACAATGGTTGATTTAGCAGATCGGATTGATCTGTCGATGAGAAATGATGGGCGTATTAGCGTCGACGTTTCGGAAGGGTTTGTCCCGAGTGACGAGCGTAATTTTGCTTACCAAGCCGCAGCCTTGTTAAAGAAACGGTTTAATGTAGGGCATGGTGTACACATTTACATTACAAAGCGCATTCCGGTAGCTGCAGGTTTAGCTGGTGGAAGCAGTGATGCAGCTGCTACATTAAAGGGACTTAATGAATTGTGGAAACTTGGTCTAACAATTGATGAATTGGCAGAGCTTGGAGCAGAGATTGGTTCAGATGTTTCGTTTTGTGTTTATGGTGGGACTGCACTAGCCACGGGACGAGGGGAACGCATTGAAACCTTGCCTGATCCCCCGCCAATGTGGGTTGTTCTTGCAAAACCACCTATTGGAGTGTCGACTAAAGATGTATATGGTGGATTAAATATAAAAACAGCTAGACATGCTAAGACTGCTCAAATGATCGATGCTCTGCATCGCCAGGATAGCGAAGCCGTTTTTTCTCTTTTGCATAATACCCTCGAGGATGTAACACTAAAGATTCATCCTGAAGTTGGGCATATTAAAGAACAGATGAAACGTTTTGGAGCAAATGCAGTTTTAATGAGTGGGAGCGGGCCAACAGTTTTTGGGCTTGTTGAAAAAGAGTCAAGAGTCAATCGGATTTATAACGGCCTGAGAGGGTTTTGCGATGATGTGTATGCCGTGCGTTTAATACGTTCAAGCGAAACTTGTCTAAATACGGATGAAAATGGTATGTTATAAGAAAATGATTCGGTTATAAGCGCGGAGGGATTATGAAAAAGTTAAAGCGTAGTGGGCGCCTCGTTGATATGACATATTTTTTGCTACAGCATCCACATGAAATTGTGTCGCTTACGCATTTTTCTGAAAGGTATCAAGCCGCTAAGTCTTCTATTAGCGAAGATTTAGTGATTATCAAGGAAATGTTTGAAGACGAAGGATATGGAGCGCTTCTGACAATACCTGGTGCAAGTGGTGGCGTGAAGTATATGCCTAAGATGAATCAAGAAGAAGCCGAGGACCTTATAAATAAGCTTGTACTTGATTTAAATAAACGCGAGCGTATTTTGCCTGGGGGATACTTGTATATGATGGATATACTAGGTAATCCAAAATTAATGCATGACGTAGGTAGGTTGTTTGCGGCTGTTCTGCACGATAAGCAAATTGATGCAGTGATGACCGTTGCAACTAAAGGTATTCCACTGGCTTATGCTGTTGGCCAGCATCTGGGTGTACCAGTCAGTATTGTTAGAAGAGACCACCGGATAACAGAGGGCTCTATGGTAAGCATTAACTATGCTTCAGGATCATCTGATCGGATTCAGACAATGACACTTGCGAGAAGGAGTTTAGCTCCTGGTTCAAAAGTGTTTATTGTAGATGATTTTATGAAAGCTGGCGGAACACTCCGGGGTATGGTTGATTTGTTAGAAGAGTTTGAAGCAGACCTAGTTGGTATAGGGGTTCTTGTTGAATCAACAGAAGTGAACGAACGGCTTGTTGATGATTATGTGTCATTAACGAAATTAACGGATGTGAATGTACGTGAGAAACGAATTGATGTATCAGAGGGGAATATCGTTAAGAAATTATACGTTTAATAAAATCGGGGGGAAATAACATGCAAATTGTTCACACTACAAATGCGCCGCAAGCAATTGGACCATACTCACAAGGAATGATTGTTAACAATATGTTTTATAGTTCTGGTCAAATTCCTTTAACAGCTGAAGGGGAGTTAGTGGACGGAACAGTAGAAGAACAGACGCACCAAGTTTTCGCTAATCTAAAAGCTGTTTTGGACGAGGCTGGATCGTCGTTAGAGAAAGTTGTAAAGGCGACAGTTTTTATTAAGGACATGAATAATTTTCCACAAATTAATGATGTTTATGGAACGTACTTTTCAGAACATAAGCCTGCTAGGTCTTGTGTGGAAGTCGCTCGATTACCTAAAGATGTATTAATTGAAATTGAAGTCATCGCATTAATATAGAAGAAAAACACCCTTTTCAATGAACTGTAACCCGAAAAATGGACACTTTAAAAAAGTCCATCTTTCGGGTTTTTTGTGTTCTTTTTTACAACAGACCCGTTATAATCAAATCAAATGAGAAGAACGGGGAATGAAAAATGAGTAAACGAATTTTTACTACCTTTGAACAACAACAGTTAGAGAGTCATCCATCTGTTCATCATGTTTCTGATCGTTCAATTAGTTATTCAGCCGATTTTAAGGTGAAAGCTGTTCGAGAAAATCTTTCAGGAAAAGGACCAACGGCTATTTTTCTCGATCATGAATTTGATTTAGAGGTCATAGGTTCTGATAAACCTAAAGAATGTTTAAAACGATGGAGATCGATCTATAAAAGCTATGGAGAAGAGGGATTTTATACAGAGCGTCGGGGGAAGGGGAGCACAGGGCGTCCTTCTTCAAAAGTCTTAACGGCAGAAGAAAAATTAAAAAAAGCGGAAGCGCGTATAGCCCTCTTAGAGATGGAGAATGATTTTCTAAAAAAGCTCGACGAACTAGAAAGGCAGGCGAAGAAGAAGCATTAACTCTATCAGAGTCGTTTCAGTTAATCGAACAAACCATTAGAAAATACCAGCTTAAAGGAATGGTCACCTTTCTTTGTGAAATGGCAGGAGTAAAACGTACAAGCTACTACGCGTGGTTATCATCTGAAGACAAGCGTATTCAACGTGAGCAATGTGATGAAGCAGATTACAAACTTCTTAATACCCTTTACGAACAAGGAAAGAAAAAAGATGGTGGACGTCAATTAAAGATGAAATTAGAGCATGATTATGGAGTAACGATGAACCTAAAGAAAATTTTCCGTCTAACCCGGAAGTTTCATATTCAAGCCACCATCCGTAGAAAAAATCCTTATAAACAATTGGCTAAAGCAACCCAAGAACACAAAACGTGTACAAACCTTGTTAATCGAAAGTTTGTTCAACTACCAGGTGCCGTCTTACTGACAGATATTACGTACTTATATTTGGCTGATGGAACAAAGGTCTATTTCTCATGTGTCAAAGACGGAACAACACGAGAAATAGTTGCGCATTATTTATCTACATCCTTAGGAATGAGCATTGTCTATAAGACTCTCCAGCGGTTAAAAGACGTTTCGGACGGAAATCTTCTCCCTGGTGCACTCCTTCATTCGGATCAAGGCTTTCATTACACACATCCTGTGTACCAAAAACGGGTAAAAAAACTTGGATTGACACAATCCATGTCTCGCAGAGGGAACTGCCTAGATAATGCATCAATGGAATCCTTCTTCGGACTTTTCAAAGATCACGTACAAGCTAAAGCGTGCAGGACGTTGTTTGAACTGAAAAGCAAAGTCGAAGACTTTATTGACTATTATAATTCTGATCGTTATCAATGGGGATTAAAAAGAATGACCCCGGAACAATACCGAGGTCATTTACTAGCTGCATAAAGGTTTTTTTAACTGTCTATTAAAAAGGGTACAGTTCACAAAAAGAAAAGGGTGTTTTTCTCTAATTGTACAAAAAAATTAGTAAAAAAATTTGAAATTTTAAAGGGGATTATCTATTTATCACGAATATTTTATACAGATTATCAATAAGAGAGGTGACTAACATGGAGATTACTGACGTTAGACTTCGCCGTGTCAATACTGAGGGAAGAATGCGGGCAATTGCATCCATTACAATGGATCAAGAGTTTGTTGTTCATGATATTCGAGTGATTGACGGCAATAATGGTCTATTTGTGGCCATGCCCAGTAAACGGACCCCAGACGGAGAATTCAGAGACATTGCTCACCCAATTTCCTCTAAGACAAGAGAAAAGATTCAAGTTGCTGTTATAAAAGAATATGATCGAGTTGGAGAATATGAAGACGCTGACAAATATGAAGAAGCTGGGGCTTCGTGAAAACATATGAGTAATAAATAAAAAGCCAGCCTGTAAATTTACAGGCTGGCTTTTTATGGAAGCTTAAATCAAGTGTGTAAAGACATGTCGATACCTTGAAATAGAGCCATTTTTAAAGTATAGTCTTAGTGATAAAGAAAGCCTGGAGGGGACTAATGAGCGGGAGATTTGCGGTTATTTTAGCAGCAGGCCAAGGAACTCGTATGAAGTCTAGACTTTATAAAGTTCTGCATACAGTGTGCGGAAAGTCAATGGTTGAGCATGTTGTAGACCAAGTTGCTGCACTTGATTTTGATCAAACTGCGGTAATTGTCGGCCATGGAGCTGAGCAAGTAAAAGAGACAGTGTCCAGAAATGTTGAATTTGTTTTACAAGAAGAGCAGCTTGGCACAGGGCATGCAGTGAAATGTTCAGAGCATTTGTTTTCTAGTAAAGAAGGCACGACGGTTGTGCTTTGTGGAGATACTCCACTTATTACTTCGTCTACTATTAAGAAATTAATGGAGGCGCACGAAAAAGAACAAGCAATGGCCACTGTACTTACGGCAATAGCGGAAGATTCAACGGGTTACGGACGTATCATCCGCAATGACGAAGGACAAGTGGAGAAAATTGTCGAACAAAAAGATGCATCTACGGAAGAAGCCACTGTAAAGGAAATAAATACTGGTATATTTTGTTTCGATAACCAAATGCTTTTTAAAACATTAAGTGAAGTGAAGAACGAAAATGCTCAAGGCGAGTATTACTTACCAGACGTTATTGAGATTCTTAAATCTAAAGGTGAAAAAATTGCAGCCTATCAAGCGGTTTCACTCGATGAGACACTTGGTGTAAATGATCGAGTGGCGCTTTCAAAAGCGGAAGAATTGATGAAGTTACGCATTAATGAATATTGGATGCGTGCAGGAGTTACGTTTATAGACCCGAAAACAACTTATGTATCGGCTGAAGCAAGTATTGGTCAAGATACGATTCTATATCCTAATACAACGATTAAAGGTGCGTCAATAATTGGTGAGGATTGTGTGATTGAATCTGGTTCAGAGATTCATACGTCCAAACTAGGAAATGGTGTCCACGTCCGTAATTCCCATATTATTGAGAGTACGGTTGAAGCGGGTGCGTCAATTGGACCATTTGCACATATTCGTCCTAACTCTGAAGTGGGTACGGATGTGAAAATTGGTAACTTTGTTGAGCTGAAGAAAGCGAAAGTGAGTGACCGTAGTAAAGTCTCCCACTTAAGTTATGTTGGTGATGCACTAGTAGGAAGCGATGTTAATATAGGTTGTGGAGTAGTGACAGTTAACTACGATGGGAAGAATAAACACCAAACAATAATAAAAAATGGTGCATTTGTTGGTTCTGGTTCGAATTTAATTGCGCCGGTTGAGATTGGCGAAAATGGATTTGTGGCAGCAGGGTCAACAATTACGGAAGATGTTCCTAAACAGGCGCTATCTATTGCTCGTTCAAGACAAGTTAATAAAGAAAACTACGTAAAATAAGAGTCCTGAGAATAACTGGAGGTAACGCATCAAATGGCAAACTATAGCGATCCAAGCTTAAAGGTGTTTACGCTTAATTCCAATAAAGCTTTGGCGGAAGAAATAGCTCAACATATCGGAATTCCACTAGGTAAAAATTCAGTCATGCGCTTTAGCGATGGCGAGGTTCAAATTAATATTGAAGAGAGTATCCGTGGTTGTGATGTATACTTAATCCAGTCAACGTCTGCACCGGCAAATGAGCACTTGATGGAACTTTTGATTATGATTGATGCTTTAAAAAGAGCATCAGCTCGTACAATTAATGTAGTTATTCCATATTACGGCTATGCACGCCAAGATCGGAAAGCTCGGGCACGTGAACCCATTACTGCAAAGCTTGTGGCAAATCTCCTCGAGACGGCGGGAGCGACTCGTGTATTAACAATTGATTTGCATGCTACGCAAATTCAAGGATTTTTTGATATCCCAGTAGATCAGTTAATGGGAGTACCGATTCTGTCTGATTACTTTGAGAGTAAAAAACTTGATGATATTGTTGTTGTTTCTCCTGACCACGGTGGTGTGGTGCGCGCTAGAAAGATGGCAGATCGGCTTAAAGCACCAATCGCGATCATTGATAAACGTAGACCGAAGCCAAATGTATCAGAAGTTATGAATATTGTTGGGAATATTGAAGGAAAAACAGCCATTATTATCGATGATATCATCGATACAGCAGGAACTATTACACTTGCGGCGAATGCATTAGTAGAACAAGGTGCAAAAGAAGTGTATGCGTGCTGTACACACCCTGTTCTTTCAGGACCTGCGGTTGAACGAATTCGCAATTCTAAAATCAAAGAGCTTGTTGTAACAAATACAATCGTACTAGAGGAAGAGAAAAAAGGCGCGAATATTACTGAACTATCGGTAGCTGGCTTAATGGCAGAAGCAATTATTCGTGTGCATGAAGATGCGTCAGTATCAACTCTTTTTGATTAAGTTTCTAAGTAACAACGAGGGATTACGTAAAAAAATCGAGCAGCACTGTTTGAAAACCAAACTTTGAGGGAACACAATTAATAGACGTGTAAAACTAAGTAGAGGTGAAGGAAGATGACAGTACTAAACGCTAATGTACGTAAAGACCTAAAAGGAAATCAAACGAAACAAATTCGCAAAGAAGGGTTCGTCCCTGGCGTGTTATATGGTAAGAAAATTGACAGTCAAGCGGTTTCAGTTGAAAGTGTTGCTCTATTAAAGACACTTCGTGAAGTTGGTCAAAATGGATTGTTTGATCTTAAATTAGAGAACGGCAAAAAACACAATGTGATGGTACAGGAGATTCAAGTGGATCCTCTGAAAAATCATTATACGCATATTGATTTCTTTGAAGTAGATATGAAAGTAGAACGCGATGCAAATGTTCCTGTTCATTTAGAAGGAGATGCTCCTGGAGCAAGCGAGGGCGGCATTGTGAATCACTTGTTGTATGAAATTACAGTACACTGTCTCCCGGCGGATGTTCCAGAAAATATCACAGTTGATATTTCTGGTTTGAATATCGGCGATACACTTTCAATTTCAGATATTCGTTCCGCAGTAACTGTTGAGATATCTAATGAGGATGAAGAGGCTGTTGTGACAGTTCAACCTCCAACAGTAACGGAAGATCCAAAAGAGACGGAAGAAGACAATACAACTGCTTTAGGTGTTGAAGCAACAGAAGAACGTGAAGATGACAATAAAGACCGTCCGGGACGTGTAGAATAACAACAGGTTTTGGCGAAAGGTATGACCCTTTGGGTTATGCCTTTTTCGTCAAGCAAAAGGAGTTAGTGATGAAGTTAGTTGTAGGGCTTGGAAATCCTGGGAAAAAGTATGAACGAACACGCCATAATATTGGTTTTGATATTATTGAACACTGCTCTGAGGCATTGAATATAAGTCTAGATAAACAAAAATTTAAAGGGATTTATGGAGAACAAACAATTAATGGTGAAAAGGTTATTTTGCTTAAACCATTGACGTATATGAATTTATCAGGTGAGTCCGTTCGACCGTTAATGGATTATTTTAAAATCAACTTAGAAGATTTAGTTGTCATATATGATGATCTCGATTTACCAACCGGAAAAATTCGGTTAAGGCAAAAAGGCAGCGCTGGTGGTCATAATGGTATTAAATCATTAATTTCCCATTTAGGTACGCAAGAATTTAACCGCATTCGTGTAGGCGTAGGAAGACCATTAAATGGTGAGCCTGTAGTGAATTATGTATTAAGTGGATACCGAAAAGAAGAGTTAGAAAATGTTGAAGAAGCGATAAAGAAAACTTCTGATGCGGTGAGGGCGTGGTTAGAAAAGCCATTTTTGGAAGTGATGAACGACTTTAACTAGAAGCATAACCGCCACCTTTTTTGTCCATACTTTAATTAAAATATGGATTTAAAAGAGGTGTGAAAAATGGCTATCCATTATGGGTGTCGGCATTGTCAAAAAACGCTTGGAACGGTGTCTAACCAAGTTACTCATGAGGAACTTGGTTTGCACAATTTAACTTCAGAGGAGCGGGACGAGTTGTTGACTTATATGGAAAATGGTAGTATACATGTGAAGGTGGTTTGCGAAGATTGTTATGCGGCACTGGAGAATAACCCACAACTATATGGAGTTTCCCATATTATTCAATAAGCAAAGAAGCTTTGGTCAGCTTAGTACCAAAGCATTTTTCCGTTAATAGAAATGCTTTTGTCATATTAAACGCTTACATGGAGTAGCATTAGTCAAATGCTTTTTGTTTAAAGTAAGACAGTAGATATTCAGGGGGATATGAAACATGTTGGGATTGCAGCATTTTGTTGGCGACATGCGTGAGATAAATGCGGTTGCAAACGGAATAGAAAAAGGAATGAATGAGCAGCTGTTATCTGGTCTGAGCGGTTCTGCAAGGACTGTTGCTAGTGCAGCTTTATATAGAAAGACGAAGAAGAGTCAATTAATCATTACACATAATTTATATCAAGCGCAGAAATTATATGAGGACCTCGTTGATTTACTGGATGAAGATACCGTTTTTTTATATCCTGTCAATGAATTAATATCGGCTGAAATTGCAGTAGCGAGTCCAGAGATGAAGGCGCAACGATTGGATTTGTTAAACAAATTGGTTGGGGATTTTTCAGGTCTTGTTGTCGTACCACTTGCTGGGGTGAGGCGCTTACTTCCACCAAAAGCTTTATGGGAGGAAAGTCAGCTGACAATAACCGTTGGTGAGGATATTGGGGATTTAGAAGCATTTATTAAAACACTTATTATGATGGGATACCGGCGTTCAGACATGGTCTCTGCACCAGGAGAAATGAGTGTGCGAGGCGGAATTATTGATTTGTATCCGCTGACAGAAGAAAACCCTTTACGAATTGAACTGTTTGATACTGATATTGACTCTGTTCGTTATTTTTCATTAGAAACGCAGCGTTCGGAAGGAATGGTTCAGTCAGTTGTAATTGGCCCTGCTGAAGAGGTTTTACTAACAAATGCGCACTACAGTCATGCAGCAAAATTGTTGGAAGAACAGCTTGCAGTTACGATTAAAAAGGTTTCGAATAAACAGACAAGAGAGAAGTTACATGAACGTATCCCGTTTGAGATTTCGCAACTAAAACAAGCTCATACCTTTGAGGGTATGTATAAGTACATGTCATTCTATTATGAAAGTCCTCAATCGTTGCTTTCTTATATGCCAGAAGATGGAATCGTCTGGATTGATGAGATGAGT
This sequence comes from Shouchella patagoniensis, assembly GCF_002019705.1. Lineage (GTDB taxonomy): Bacteria > Bacillota > Bacilli > Bacillales > Bacillaceae_D > Shouchella > Shouchella patagoniensis. The sequence continues at coordinate 2,840,431 of NZ_KV917377.1, forward strand.
CGTGTGAAGGAGATGTCGGAGAGTCTACAAAAGGAAGAAGCAGAATGGCATACAGCCATGATTGAGCAAGGCGATATTGTTCATGGTGCAGAGATGTCTTTAGATGCATTTAATAGGCTTAACCAAGCGCCACAAATGGTCATTTACGCATCTCTGTTTCAGAAGCAAGTGCCTTCGACTCGTCCAGAGCAAATTATCAATGTGCCTTGCAAATCAATGCAAAACTTCCATGGGCAAATGAATTTACTCACATCAGAAATTAATCGGTGGCTTAATAATGCATACACGGTTGTATTCATTGCAGGAACAGAGGACAGAGCCAATCGTTTGACATTAAATCTGGCAGATGAACAAATCGATGCCCATATTGTAGAAGCCGTAACGGACTTAACACCTGGTAGAGTTCAAGTTTATACTGGTCATTTAAATACTGGGTTTGAATTTCCTGATCAAAAGCTTGTTGTGATTACGGAAGAAGAAGTATTTGCCAAACAAGCTCGTAAGCCAAAGCGTCGCCAGAAGCTTACGAATGCAGAAAGAATTAAGAGTTATTCCGAGCTCGCTGTAGGTGACTTAATCGTGCATACAAACCACGGGGTAGGTAAGTACCTTGGGGTTGAAACGCTTGAAATTAATGGGGTGCACAAAGATTACTTGAACCTTCGTTATGCCGGGAATGATAAACTTTATGTACCAGTTGAACAAATCGATCAAGTTCAGAAATATGTTGGTTCGGAAGACAAGGATCCTAAAATATATGCTCTTGGTGGTAATGACTGGAAAAAAGTTAAAAAGAAGGTACAATCATCGGTGGAAGACATAGCTGATGATTTAATTAAGCTTTATGCAGAAAGAGAAGCTAGTGTGGGACATCGCTTTTCAACAGATGGGCCAGAACAAGCTGATTTTGAAGGTTCTTTTCCGTATCAAGAGACGGAAGATCAAATTCGTGCGATTGCTGAAATAAAAGAAGATATGGAAAAACTCCGCCCAATGGACCGTTTGCTATGTGGAGATGTTGGTTATGGTAAAACCGAAGTTGCGATTCGTGCTGCATTTAAAGCGATTATGGATGGAAAGCAAGTTGCGATATTAGTACCAACAACAATCCTCGCTCAGCAGCATTTTGAAACTATTTCAGAGCGTTTTTCTGAATTTCCAATAACGGTTGGTGTTTTAAGTCGTTTTCGTTCCAGAAAAGAACAAAACGAAGTATTAAAAGGACTAAAAGCGGGATCGGTGGATATCGTTGTAGGAACACATCGCCTGTTGTCTAAAGACTTGCATTATAAAGATTTAGGACTGTTAATCGTCGATGAAGAACAACGTTTTGGTGTAACACATAAAGAAAAAATCAAGCAGATGAAAGCGAATATCGATGTATTAACGCTCACTGCTACGCCTATCCCACGTACGCTCCATATGTCTATGCTTGGGGTTCGTGATTTATCTATTATTGAAACCCCACCCGAAAATCGTTTTCCGGTGCAAACGTATGTAGTAGAATTTAATCCATCAATTGTAAAAGAAGCAATTGAACGTGAACTGACTCGTGGCGGGCAAGTATATGTGCTTTACAATAGGGTGGAAGACATCGAGCGGATGACTGAACAAGTATCAACGCTTGTTCCTGAAGCTAGAGTCTCCTATGCTCATGGACAAATGAACGAGCGTGAACTTGAATCGATAATTTTGAATTTCCTTGAAGGCGAAAGTGATGTGCTTGTCACGACAACGATTATTGAAACAGGTGTTGATATTCCAAATGTAAACACATTAATCGTGAGCAATGCTGATAAAATGGGTCTTTCCCAGCTTTATCAAATTCGTGGACGGGTAGGTCGTTCAAATCGAGTTGCGTACTCGTATTTTACGTATCAACCAGATAAAGTATTAAGCGAAGTAGCAGAACGTCGACTGCAAGCGATTAAAGAGTTCACGGAGCTTGGTTCAGGGTTTAAGATCGCAATGAGAGACCTAACGATTAGGGGAGCGGGGAATTTACTTGGTTCTCAACAACACGGCTTTATTGATTCCGTAGGTTTTGACTTGTATTCACAAATGTTAAAAGAAGCAATAGAGGAACGAAAAGGAGAAAAGCCAAAAGAACCGCCATTTCAAACGGAATTATCGATTAATGTGGATGCTTATATTCCGGAGCGCTATATCCCTGATGCAAAGCAAAAAATTGAGATGTATAAACGCTTTAAGGGAGCCGAATCGATTGAGGAAATTGATGATTTACGCGATGAATTAATTGATCGATTTGGTGAATACCCGAAGCAAGTAGATTATTTGTTTTCTATGACGAAAATTAAGTTGATTGCCGATCAAGAAAAAGTGGAGAAGATTAGTGAAAGTAAAGAAGTAGTTACCATTCTATTGACGCTAGAAACAACAAAACGAATTAAAGCGGCTTTGCTTGTTGAGGCAGCACAAAAGCTAGGGCGAGGCGTGACAGTTGGCACTCAAGGAGATCAGTTGAAGCTTGTTGTCAAAACAAAAAATCTTTCCGATGATACAATTCTGAACCATGTTATTGCTTTACTTGAAGCTTTAAAGCGTGCGGATAACAAAAGAAAAACCGTTTCCGTTTCATAAGTAGCCAGCTTTCTTGAGGGATAACGAAAAATAAATAAAGTATTGGTGAATAGTTCTCTGAAAAGGAAGGATACTACATTTACATACAAATTATGTTCCTTCTTTTACACAGATACACATTTACCCCCTTTAGAAAGCGAGGCTCTCTTTATGAAAGCAACTGGAATCGTAAGACGCATTGATGATCTTGGCAGGGTTGTAATACCTAAAGAAATTCGCAGAACGCTGCGGATTCGTGAAGGTGACCCTTTAGAAATCTTTGTTGATCGTGATGGAGAAGTGATTTTAAAAAAATATTCACCAATCTCTGAGCTTGGTGATTTTGCAAAAGAATATGCAGAGGCGCTTTTTGATAGTTTAAATCAAAATGTCCTTATTTCTGATCGAGATACATACATTGCTGTATCAGGTGCTTCTAAAAAGGAATTTGCAAACAAAGCAGTGGGAGAAGCCATTGAAGCAGTAATGGCAGACAGAAAATCTCATATTGAAATTGGATCTGGCGAGTATAACCTTGTTGGGGATCATAAAGATGACTATAAAGGCTATGTTGCTGCCCCCATCATTGCAAGTGGTGATCCGATTGGCACAGTAGTTATTTTTTCGAAAAGTGAGCCGTTGAATGGAAAGCTTGAACAGAAAATGGCAGAAACAGCAGCTGGTTTTTTAGCTAGACAAATGGAGCAATAAAAAACACAACCTCTTTGTATGAGAGGTTATGTTTTAGACTTTAGAAAAAACGCCTCTTAGAATATTCTAAAAGGCGTTTTTTCTTGTTCTGACAACTGCAAGTTGAGCTTGGGGTGCAGAAGCCATTAGCATGCGATAGGTAAGAACTGTGGGGTTTTGGTTTTTTTTTGTTTAAAAACCGTGCTTGTTGAGTAATGATACTTGTCGTTCTTAGGTTCCATTTTAGATAGTATCTCTTTTATGATACAAAAAACGGCCCAAAAGGACCGCTTTTTTATTTTTCTTGCTCGAGGCTTGTGATAATCTTGTCAACTGCATGTGTTGCTTCACTAGCATTCATCGTCTCTAAATAACTTTGGCGGTTATCATAAAGATCGTGGATCTCTTTGAGAAAACTCTCTTTGGTTAGGTTTTCCTCTTCAAGCATACGGGCATAACCATTTTTAACAAACGTTTGTGCATTTAAGATTTGGTCACCGCGGCTTTGTGCACGGGATAACGGGATAATAAGCATCGGAATGTGTAGTGCCAGAAATTCGAAAATCGCATTGGAACCTCCTCTTGTTACTACAAGGTCAGCAGCTTGCAACAAGTGGGGAAGTTCATCATGGACATATTCATACTGCTTATAGCCACGCTTTCCTTCTAATTCAGAGTCAAGTTGACCTTTCCCGCAAATGTGAATGATCTGGTATGTTTGCAAAAGAGTATCAAGTGACTCTCGGATCGATTCGTTAATGCGTTTCGCCCCAAGGCTACCACCCATAACAAGCAAAGTTGGTTTTTCACGGATAAAGTCTGTAAGTGTGAGGCCTTGTGTCCTAGAGCCTTGAAATAAGGACTTGCGAATTGGCGAACCAACAACCATGGTTGATTCACTAGGGAAATGGACAGCTGTTTCAGCAAAAGAAGTATAAAATGTTTTTGCAAAACGCTTAGCTAGGCGATTGGCAAGGCCTGGTGTTAAGTCACTCTCGTGCAAATGGACAGGAATTCGCAAGGAATAGGCAGCAGCAACAACAGGTACTGTAACAAATCCACCTTTTGAGAATATAACATCAGGTTTTTCTTTTTTTAGTAATTTACGTGCTTGCCGGAAACCATTCGCAATACGCACCATATCTGTCACATTTTTTTTATCGATATAACGTCTTAATTTGCCACTGGATATACCAAAATAACGAATTCCTGCTTTTTCAACAAGTTCTCTTTCAATACCCTCATAGGAACCTATATACGAGATTGACCATTTCGACTTGTCTAATTGATCAATAATGGCAAGGTTTGGGGTGACGTGTCCGGCCGAGCCTCCCCCAGTAAAAATAATCTTTTTCATAAGAATCCTTTCTGTCTAACAAAATAATCAAACTACCTAACAAAACTTGTGACAATGTCAACGACAATATAAAGAAGTGTTAGGCAACCTAAAAAAGCAATGATGATCAAAAGCGAACGCCATATAGTAATTTCTTGCGCTTCTGCGAATGCAATTAAGAAAATGACAATTAACCAAATGCTTGCAACATTAACGATGAAAGAACCGATGGTAATAACGACTTCCATTAGACTACTTTGGAGAAATTGAACCTGCATTAATGCTAATCCAAATAATAGGAGGTTTTGTAAACCAACTATTATTCCGGGCATAAAAAAGGCATAGACATACACTTTCCGTGTCGCCTCGATATCACCATTCCCACCATACCAACTTCCAACATGTCCGAGTGCAAAACCGAAACCATAAAAAAGGATGGGCCCTGTAAGTGAGCCAACAATGACAGTGATAAGTAGAGGGAAAATAGAACCCTCAGCAGCAAGTATTAGAAGTTCAGTCCGAGCAAACCATAAGGTTATCAGTGCGCCAAAAAGAAACGACAGAATAATGGCTGCTTTCCTATGTAAACCATGTGCAAGAGCATCTTTCATTACTGATCGTGGCGAAATCCATATAGCTAGCCAAGGGTTCGATGAATTCAATACATCACCTTCGATACAAAGTCTTTTATAATATCATACCACGTTTCATCTGTTTGATTGAACAGTGCTGGAAAAAGAAATAAAATATTAGTATGATAAAAGGCAAGGTGAGCGATAAAAGGAGGAGGCAAGCTTGAGTAAAAGCAACCATTCAGAAGTTGTAAAGGGAGCGTTGCTTCTATCACTTGCTGCTTTATTTGCGAAGGTATTAAGTGCTGTATATCGAATACCTTTTCAAAACCTTGCAGGAGACTATGGTTTTTATGTCTATCAACAAACATACCCTTTTTATGGGATGGCTATGATATTAGCTTTATATGGGTTTCCAGTTGTAATTTCTAGGCAAGTTGCCGAAAAAAAAGCTTTAGGGCTAAATAAGGAAGCGAAAGAGATTGTACGTAACGCGTTTGTTGGACTTATTCTTTTTTCAACCGTTGCGTGTTTATTTTTTATATTATATGCAGACACACTTGCAGCCTTCATTGGAGATACTGATCTTGCTCCTCTCCTGCGTCTAGTAGGTCTGGGATTTTTATTTATTCCGATACTAAGTGTACTTCGAGGATTTGGACAAGGTGAAGGGAATATGGGACCAACAGCATTTTCCCATGTGGGCGATCAACTCGTGAGGGTATTCGCTATTTTAGGAATTACGTATGTGTTAGTAAACTCTTTTGAAAGCGGAGCCTATGAAATCGGTAAAGGAGCTATTTATGGTTCGTTAGCAGGTAGCGTGGTGGGAATTGTTGTATTGTTTACGATGTCGTTACCTCAAAATAGCGTGAAACTTTTTCACGGTTCACTGCCTACGATCGGAACGTTATGGAAGACTAATATAGATTTATTTAAACAAAGTATCTTTATTTGCCTTAATGCACTAGTGTTATTAATATTTCAAGCTATTGATGTGTTTACGGTTGTGCAATTTTTGCACGGGAGTGGAATGGACGAACAAGTGGCTTACCTTGCAAAGGGAATATACGATCGGGGTCAACCTTTAATTCAAATAGGAACGATTTTAACAACGACTGTCGCGTTGGCATTGGTCCCGCTTCTAGCTAAATCGTTAGCGGCGCAACAGCTATTAAATGCAAGGATGTTCCGAGATGTTGCCTTAAGAATATCGTTACTAATTGGAGGTGGGGCTTCAATTGGTCTTGTTGTATTAATGGATCCGATAAACCATATGTTATTTACAAATCAATCAGATACCCATGTGCTGCAAGCCCTAGCTGTATCGATTCTTCCTGCATCTATTTATTTATCGGGCGCCGCGATTTTGCAGGGGTATGGACGCTTGCATGTTCCAGTTTATGCGATTGTTGCCGGACTGGTTGTGAAAATTGTTGGGAATGGGTTATTCATCTCTCTATTTCAATCAACAATGGGTGCCGCTTTAGCAACAGTGTTAGCATTTACAGTAATGATGGTCTTTGTGTTATATGCAATGAAACAAATGGATGAAGTGTTATTTGTAGAAAAGAAATCATACTTTTTATCTATGATCGTGTTGGTTATTCTCGGCATCATGACTTATTTGTTACGTGAAGTGTTAGTAGCTTTCCTTCCCGTACAGACTAGAATGCAGAGCACGTTCATCGCTTTATTTGTGTCAACGATAGGAGGCGTGTTTGTTGTTGCCTTTGTGTTTTTCTCAAGTATCCTAACGAAACGAGAGTGGGCAAGCGTGCCTCAATTATTGAAGATAAAAAAAGCGATAGCTAAAAATAGGAAACGAAAATAGAGGTGATAAAATGGGCGTATTAACAGTCGTCGGATTGGGAGCGGGAGACCTTTCACAGCTCCCACTTGGCATCTATCGAGCAATAAAAGATACGGAGGTGTTCTACGTACGAACTGCAGAGCATCCAGTTTTGCAAGAGCTAGCAAGAGAGGGGGTATCTTTTCAATCATTTGATCATATTTATGAGAGTTATGATCGTTTTGAAGATGTGTACGATGCAATTGCTTCTGCGCTAATTAAAGAAGCTACCACTAAAGATGTTTTCTATGCTGTTCCAGGTCATCCCTTTGTGGCTGAAAAAACGGTGCAGCTGCTGCAAGAGCGTGCAGAAGCTGCTGGAATAGAAATGAGTGTATTGGGTGGTGCGTCTTTCCTTGATCAAATGTACACAGCTCTTGGAATTGATCCGATTGAAGGTTGTCAGATCGTTGATGGAACCTCTCTTTGGGCCAATGAACTTCAAATTAGGCACCATCTAATTATTGTTCAAGTATATGATGCGCTTATTGCTTCAGAAGTCAAATTGAGCTTGATGGAGAAACTGCCAGATGATTATGTCGTAGCGATTGTAACTGCGGCAGGTTCAGCAAATGAAAAGATTCAATATGTCCAGTTGTTTGAACTTGACCGTTATACAGAATTAAATAATCTGACTGCAATTTATGTACCTCCCGTGAAAGAGGAAACATTACTTTACCGTGATTTTTCGTTCTTGCGTGATGTAATAGCAAGACTTCGTGGCCCTGACGGATGTCCGTGGGATAAAAAGCAAACACATGAATCATTAAAAAAATATTTACTTGAAGAAACATACGAAGTATTTGAAGCTATTGATGAAAAAGATGATGATCAATTAACGGATGAACTAGGGGATGTCCTGCTGCAAGTATTGCTGCATGCACAAATCGGCGAAGATGATGGTTTTTTCTCCATTGAAGATGTCATTGAAGCGTTAACGACGAAAATGATTCGACGTCACCCTCATGTGTTTAGTGATGTAACGGTTAAAGATGAATTAGACGTAATTGAAAACTGGAAGAAAATAAAAGCGAGCGAGGAAACTAGTAGTGATAAAGTACAAGCAGAGTTAAGCGACGTTACAAAATTTTCATCGATGCTTTTTGCTGCGGAGTTGTTGCAAAAGGAAGCAGCCCAATTCGGTTTCGAATACGACAAAGTAGAAGATGTTTGGGACAAGTTATATGAAGAGATACAAGAGTTTAAAGTTGAAGTTAAAAACGAACAAACAGAAACAATGGAAAAAGAATTCGGGGATGTATTGCTTGCGGTTGTAAGTGTTGCGCGTTTTTATAACCTGTCCCCAGAAATTGCGTTGCATCGATCACTTACTACGTTTCAAAACAGATTTCAGTTTGTAGCGAAGCAGGTCAATGCACAAGGGAAAACAATCGATAAGTGTAGTCTAGAAGAGCTGGATCAATACTGGGAGGAAGCAAAAAAAGCGGAAAACAATTAGAGGAGCGAATTCATCGATGCGATTAGACAAATTCTTGAAAGTATCACGTTTAATTAAGAGAAGAACATTGGCAAAAGAAGTGAGTGAGCAAGGTAGAATTACAGTAAATGGCCAAACAGCTAAAGCTGGAACAGCTGTAAAATCAGGTGATGAGCTAACCATTCGATTTGGCCAGAAGTTGGTGACTGTCCGTATTGATGATGTTAGAGAGACAACACGTAAACAAGAAGCAGGAGAAATGTATACAATTCTAAAAGAGGAAGCGATTTAATGCCTGGTTTTATCTTTGATATGGATGGAGTCATAATTGACAGTGAGCCGCTTCATTTCCAAGTTGAATCTCAACTATGTCAACAATTTGGAATTAAATTAAGCGAAGGAGAATTGGAATCATATGTGGGTACAAGGGCAGAAGACATGTGGTCACAGCTTAAAGAAACTCATCGAGCCGACTTTAATGTAATAGAAGTATTAGAAGCGGCGGATAAAGCAAAAATGAGGGCGTTAAAAGATGATGGTCATGAGCCGATTCCAGGTATAAGGGAGTTGCTACATAGCTTGAAAGAAAAAGGATACCAGGTAGGTTTAGCATCTTCATCGCCCCGTCCATTTATTGAGGCCGTCCTAGATGCACTTCAAATTCAACCTTATTTTGATGTAGTTATAAGCGGAGAAGAGGTAGAGAAAGGAAAACCAGCGCCAGATATTTATTTAGATGCTGCAAAGAAAATGGGGAGTCTCCCAGACAATTGTACCGTCCTTGAAGATGCTGCACATGGTGTGCAGGCGGGCAAAGCTGCTGGTATGAAGGTAATTGGTTACATTAATCCTAATTCAGGTGAACAAAACCTTTCTGAGGCAGATGCATTGATTCAATCCATTCACCAGCTCCGCATTACCGCAGATCAGGTTTTAATAGACTAAAAGGAGAACTGGACCGAATAAGCAAAGTTTTTAAACCGTATACGAAATGCCTCTGAGAAATCATTTCAGAGGTTTTTTTGATCAATTAGAGTTAGGTGGTCACGCCAACTCCGATTACTTCTCTTTTTCATTTAGGTAAAAACGTCACGCTTAATAAATAGCAGGTGGAACACTCGGCCAATATGAGGTATCCAAGGTCGTCAATCGAACCTGTCTAGCATCATGCAGTAGTATGAAAGTGAAACCCACCACTCTCTAGGCCCGAGCTATATTCCTTTCCACCCCTTATGGAAACTAGTAAACGATGCTGCAGAAGAAAGTTAGGTAAGCCCCGCAGCATAGCTGCGGGGCTTACCTGTTCTCCACCAGAAGCGAAGTAATCATGTGGAGTCAAGAAACTGATTAACTATCCTCTGTTTAAGCCTTGACGATGTCTTGTGGGGTTTTGCCGAGGGCACCAGCTACAAGGTTTTCGGCTGCTCGCATAGCCATTGCTTCCCGAGTCGCTGCAGTAGCAGAACCGATATGGGGGGTAAGTGTTACGTTTTCTAAGTTAAGAAACGGATGATTGTTGGGCAATGGTTCCTGTTCAAAAACATCAAGAGCAGCACCGAAGATCTCTTTGTTTTCTAGCGCTTCAATTAATGCACTTTCATCAACCACAGGCCCCCGGGCACCATTTACAAGCAGAGCCGTGGGTTTCATTTTCGCAAGTTCTTCTTGTCCGATTAGATGTTTTGTTTCATCTGTGAGTGGTACCATTAAGACAACAATATCGGATTCTTCAAGAAGTGTGTTCAATTCTACTTTTTTGGCCCCGTAAGTCTCTTCCACTTCTTTACGGGAAGAGCGATTATGATAAAGGATGGACATATCAAATCCTTCTTTTGCGCGATGAACGATTTTTTCGCCGATGCGTCCCATACCAATTATACCAAGTGTTTTTTGGTGAACATCTTGTCCGTAAAGGGAGTGCTGTGAAGTTTCCTTTGACCATTTTCCTGCTTTAACATGCTCGTGGAGTTCTGCGATTCGGCGTGTTCCAGATAAGATCAGTCCAAATAACAAGTCCGCAACAGTTTCATCAAGAACATAAGGCGTATGTGTTAATAGAACATCGTGGGCAGCAAGTCCTTTAGGGTCAAAACGATCATAGCCTACTGTTGCAGTGCTGATGACTTTTAAGTTATTACAATCTTTAACAAGGTCTGCGTCTGCTCCATGACCAGTCAAAAGGGCTCCATCAACAGATTTTAAAGCTTTTTTCAATTCTTCTTTCGTTAAGGGTTTTTTGGAGTCCCAAAGAGTGTACTCACAATGTGTTGATATGTATGACAATACATCAGTTGGAACTTGGTTGGCTAAAAATACATGTGGTTTGTTCATTTTCATAACCATCCTTCCATATTTGTATGCTTCATTTTACCAGTAGGCGTCCTCTCTGTCATTCTTCTTAAATTAATCTTGCGGCTGGCAGGAGCTCAGATAGTGCTGTCGAAAATAAAAGAGAATTCAAGTGGGTAAGGGGAGAGGTTGAATGAGGATAAGGAAGGCTGATAAAGGTGATGCAAAGTCATTTCTTCAGTTCCAATGTCTACTAGATCAAGAAGCTACTTATATGCTATTCGAACCACATGAAAGAACAACAACTGTTAGACAACAGAGGAAAATTCTTGCCGAAATGCTCCAAGCAGATACCTCTTGCATTTATTTTGCTGTAGATGAGGATGAAATTATTGGCTACGTCGGCATTTACGGATCTTATTTAGAGAGAATTCGCCATGTCGGCTATTTGACGATAGGTATTCGTCAAGCCTACTGCAATCAAGGTATTGGTAAACAGCTGTTAGAGAAAGCTGATATGTTTGCAAAAGCCTCCGGAGTAAAACGCCTAGAACTAACGGTTGTGAAAGAAAATAAACGTGCAGTACATTTATATAAGAAGTGTGGTTATCAAGAAGAAGGCATTAGAAAGAGTGCAGTGCGTATCGGTGATGTTTGGATGGATGAGTTATATATGGCTAAGTTATATAATTATTAGGAAATAGCTTGAAAATGATTCCTTAGTCCTCTAGACTACAAGTATACGTGAGAATGATTTTCATTATCTTGGCAAACTGGAGGAAGTCCTGTGCAATCAAATGACCTTTATGACTTGACTATTATTGGCGGTGGCCCTGCTGGATTATATAGTACGTTTTATGCGGGAATGCGTGATTTAAAAGTGAAGTTGATTGAATATAATAATGAGCTTGGTGGAAAAATTCTCTTTTATCCAGAGAAGATTGTTTGGGATGTTGGTGGAATGCCCCCTACTCCAGGTGCGAAATTAATCGAGCAGCTCGTTAATCAGGCGAATACGTTTGACCCAACAATATGTTTGAATGAACATATTGTCCAAATGATTCGAGAGGAAGACAATACGTATACTTTAATAAATGCAAAGGGCGAGAAACATTATACTCGTACGGTGATGCTTGCCTCGGGTCATGGAATACCGGTTATGCAAAAGTTAGATATTGCTGGAGCGGAACGTTATGAAGTATCTAATTTACATTATACTGTCACACAAATTGATGGGTTTAGAGATAAAAGAGTTCTTATTTCTGGCGGAGGGAATGCGGCTGTAGACTGGGCCAATGAGCTGGTAGGAGTAGCTAAAGAAGTTATTGTTTGCCACCGAAGAGATGACTTTGGCGGTCATGAAAAAAACGTTGTGCAAATGCGGGAATCAGCGGTAAGGCTAAAAACTCCTTTTCAGATTAAAGAGCTTCATGGGATAGATACAAAAATAGATTCAGTAACATTAACGAATTGCGACACTGAACTAATAGAAAAAGTGCAGATTGATGCTGTCATCGTAAATCACGGAATGAAATTAGATGGATGTTTCTTAATTGATGCTGGGTTGGAGCTGGAAACAGATGGTTTCTTGAAGGTTTCTCCTTGTATGGAGACAAGTCAACCAGGCATTTTTGCTGCTGGGGACGTAACAAGACATGCAGGAAAACTACAATTAATTTCTGGTGCTTTTGTAGAAGGGGCGACAGCCGTAAACGGTGTAAAGCAATATTTAGACCCAAGTGCAGCTAATCAGGCGTTTGTCTCTTCTCATAATGAGAAGTTTAAGAAAAAGAACGAAGAGATGCAATTAAGTAAAGAGGCATAAAAACAAGAAGACTAAGACGAAATTCTTGCAGTTAAACACACGCAGGAATTTCTTTTTTTTTTGACTAAATGTTTATAAGACTTGTTCTATGAGCTTGTTCTACCAATAGTTCAGAGTGCATAGACTCCAATAAAGACATGCTTTATTAGGAGGGTGTACAATGAATCAATCCAACTATGAGTTTGGGGCACCGATGGGAAGGGAAAGTCAGAATAATGATCATGACATAACGTTGCGCGGGCGCAAGCAATTGGATATAACAGGGGTAAAGCAAGTGGATAGCTTTGACAATGAAGAGTTTCTTCTTGAAACAGTGATGGGGTATTTAGCTGTTAGGGGACAAAATCTTCATATGAAGAACTTAAATGTGGAAGAAGGGAATGTATCTATTGAAGGAAAGATACATGACTTAATTTATTTAGATGAGAATCAACAAGGGAAGTCCAAAGGGCTCTTTGGAAAACTGTTTAAGTAATGGTGCTCACGGTTCAGTTCTATACAATGTTATCAATGGCTGCGATGGGCATATGGCTCGGGGCGGCTATTGATACATATAGCCGCTTTACCCTTGAGCGTCATTATTTTAATTTAAAAACAGCTTTAAATGATCTTTTATTTTGGTTGTTACAAGCATTGATTGTTTTCTTTGTTTTATTTAAAGCGAATTTAGGCGAAGTACGTATATATGTATTTATAGCGATTCTATGTGGATATGCGGGCTATCAAGCATTATTAAAAGGGCTGTATATTCAATTTTTAGAAGGCGCGATTCGCTTTATAAAAGCCTTAAATCGCTTTATTATCCTAATGATCAATGCACTTTTATACCAACCGTTAAAATGGTTATTGCGCCTACTGCGTCAGTTCGCTATGATGATAGTACTTACAATTTGGAGTGTTTTCTTTTACTTCATTGTAAAACCATGTTATTGGGTCCTGCGTTTAGTTGGGGTTGTATCATTGATAAAAAAAGGACAGCCTCTTGTTGAAAAAATAAAGGGTTTATACAAGCGAATGGTGAAAAGAGACTAGAGGTGAGTAGTTTGGCATCTAAACGAGCAACGATAAAAGAACTCGATACGGATTATATGGAGCAACGGCAACAAGAACTGATGCGGCAAGCAAAAAGACGAAGAGGTTTATATCGACGTCTAACATTTATTGGAATTGTCTTTGCTGTGTTGGCCGTCTTTTGCAGTGTGACACTCTTCTCACAACAAGCTGATATTAAGGAAAAACAAGCAGAGCATGAACAAGCTTTGGTAGAACAAGAATCATTACTCGAAGAAGAACAAAGGCTATTACAGGAAATTGATAATTACCAGAATGATGAATTTATTAAAGAAATCGCTAGACGTGATTATTTTTTAACGTTGCCTGGAGAAACAAGAATTAATGTCTCCAAGCAATCGGGCGATTGACACGATTTTTTTTTGTCGGGTATAATGTATAAGAGTACGCTATTTACCCAAATTTAAGGAGGATGTACGTTTTCATGTCCATAGAAGCAGGCAGCAAGCTGCAAGGCAAGGTAACTGGTATTACACATTTTGGAGCGTTTGTGGAATTGCCAGGAGGTTCAACTGGCCTTGTACACATCAGTGAGGTCGCGGATCACTATGTCAAAGATATTAATGAGCTTTTAAAAGTAGGCGATGAAGTAACCGTTAAAGTGGTGAACGTTGAAAAAGATGGGAAAGTTGGTTTATCAATCCGCAAAGCGATAGAACGACCTGAAGGAGAACGAGAAAGTCGTCCATCGCGTCCTGCACGCCCAGATTCAGCAAGACAAGCACGTCCGCAACGTTCAAGCGGCAGCGGGCATCGTGGCGGAAGCAAGCCGCGGCCAGTTGCGTCGTTTGAAGACAAAATGAGCCGTTTCTTAAAAGACAGTGAAGAACGTTTGACAACAATTAAACGTCAGACTGAGTCTAAGCGTGGCGGTCGAGGTGCAAAAAGAGGCTAAGAGGTTAACGATGCAGCTTGTGTAACGTATATTCTGTTGTATATAAAGTGACACTTCTATTCAGCGGAGTCTCTCCACTGAGCTATGATCATAAGAAAAGAGCGGTTTCTGATCGCTCTTTTCATATTGGTTTTACTACAGAAAAGTATTGACTTTTAAACGCAGAACAAGTATATTAATTATTGTCGTTAAACACGGCGGTGTAGCTCAGCTGGCTAGAGCGTACGGTTCATACCCGTGAGGTCGGGGGTTCGATCCCCTCCGCCGCTATCTGATAAAAACCATTTCCTTCTGGAAATGGTTTTTATGTTTTTTATTAAGAAGCTTTAATAAGCAAAATGAGTGTAATAGAGGGTTTTATTTGAAACGCATTTTTATTGAGAAAATAGATAATAACGTTTTAAGATTAGTTTGAGGTGAAGCCTCAAGCTTTTTTGTTGTATAAATAATTATCCATAGAATCGTACGTCAATTCTAGCCATGGCTAGTGGAAACAACCAATAATATGCTAGGGTCTCGCATGGCTTATTCTGTTTTTGTGCCCCATTATTGCTAGTTAGGCCGAAGTTCGTCGAAAGTATTTCAATTTACACGTCGGAATTGTGACAAAAAATTGAATTCATCGTTGTTATAGTAAAACCACGATAATGATATAGGTGGTGGCGAGTATGCTAGGTAAAACGGTGAAAGCATCTGGGAATATGGTTGCTGAAACAATCGCTCAACGAATGAATGGAGTTCAAGGGAAGATGCTGAGTGGTGGACAAGCATTCAAAAACAGTCTAAAAACACTGTTATTTGATTGGGGCGTACTAATTGCTGTAGTTGGTTTTTTGTTAGGAAGAGCAATGATACTTGCTGAACTAACGCCGTTTATTCTCCCGTTTTTAGCGGCCGTCTTCTTATTACGAAGATCCCAATCCATTATTGCTGCTGGTTCATTACTAGCAGGCGCGATATTTAGTTTTCATGGGGAGATTGTATATGCGGCAGTAGGAATTGTTGCATTCCTCCTACTATATAGATGTGTAAAAGTGTTTTTAGGTCAACCTGCTAAGTCGCTCCCTTACATTGTATTTACAGCAAGTCTCATTACGAGGTTGTCCATCGTCTTCTTTAGTGAAGGAGCTTTTAGCCAATATGCTCTGATGATGGCGACTGTTGAAGCTGGACTTGGTTTTATTTTAACAATGATCTTCATTCAAAGCATACCACTTATAACTGGGAAGAGGGGGGGACAAGCTCTTCGCAATGAAGAGATCATTTGTTTAATTATTCTACTGGCTTCTGTTATGACTGGTACAGTAGGCTGGGCGTTTAACGATGTAGCAATGCAACATAGTTTGGCCCGATACCTAGTGTTAATTTTTGCGTTTGCAGGAGGTGCGGCAATAGGTTCTACAGTCGGGGTTGTAACAGGTCTTATTTTAAGTTTAGCGAGCGTGGCAAGTTTGTATCAAATGAGTGTGCTAGCCTTTGCTGGTTTGCTTGGTGGTTTGCTTAAGGAAGGAAACCGAATCGGCGTTGCTTTTGGTTTGCTTGTAGGTACTCTCCTTATTGGCATGTATGGAGATGGAGGGGGCGGACTTGCCTCAACTGTAACAGAAACAGCTATTGCAATTGGTTTGTTTATGATTACTCCTAAAAGTTGGCTGTCAAATGTAGCTAAATACATACCAGGGACTGTTGAACATTCTCAGGAGCAACAGCAATATTTGCGAAAAGTAAGAGATGCAACGGCTGGTAAAGTAGAACGATTTTCATCACTATTTCAAACATTATCGAACAGTTTTAAAGTCCAACAAAAAAACGATGAAGAACAGTATGCCCATGAGGTGGATGTTCTTTTAAGTAATGTAACAGAAAAAACATGCCAAACGTGTCTAATGAAAGAAAAATGTTGGGTACAGAACTTCAGTTTAACCTATGATTCTATGACAGAAATGGTAAACGAAATTGAAGCAAATGGAACGATTACTGATCCAAAGATGCAAAGGCAGTGGAGAAGCATATGTAGAAAACCGGATCAAGTCATTGCGGCTATGAATGCAGAAACAAATCAATACCGGGCAAACAAGGAATTAAAACGTCAAGTGCAAGAAAGCCAAAAGCTAGTTGCTGACCAATTGCTCGGTGTTTCCAGAGTGATGGGGGATTTTGCTAAAGAGATTCAAAAAGAAAAACAACCTCATGTAATTCAAGAAGAATATATGGTTGATGCACTACGAAATGCGGGACTAGATGTTGGCCATATTGATATATATAGCATGGAAAGCGGAAGTATTGAAATAGAAATGAGCATCATGTGTGATCATATCAACGGGGAGGCAGAAAAAATCATTGGACCGATGCTCTCAGATCTAGCAAAAGAGACAATTGTCCTTAAACGTGAAGAACCTAAATTTTATTCGAATGGATATAGCCATATTTCTTTTGGTTCCGCGAAACCTTTTACAATAAATTCAGGAGTAGCAAAAGTAGCAAAAGGAGGAGAATGGCTTTCAGGTGATAATTATTCAATGATTGAGTTGAATAGTGAGAAGTATGCTGTTGCAATAAGTGATGGGATGGGTAATGGAGAAAAGGCATATCTAGAAAGTAGTGAGACACTTGCTCTTTTACAGAAAGTATTGCAATCAGGGATAGAAGAGACGGTAGCAATTAAATCTGTTAATTCCATACTTTCATTAAGGAATACAGAAGAAATGTTCTCTACTCTTGATTTAGCTATGATTGATATGCAGGATGCTCATGTGAAATTTCTAAAAATTGGATCAACACCAAGCTTTATAAAGAGAGGGGATCGAGTAATTAAAGTGGAGGCTGGAAATCTACCAATGGGCATTCTTCATGAATTTGAAGTAGAGGTCGTTAGCGAACAATTGAAGCCAGGAGACTTACTTATTATGTGCAGTGACGGTGTCTTTGATGCTAAAAGGCAAGTGGAAAACAAAGAGCAGTGGATGAAGAGAATTATATCTGAAATTGAGACAGAAGATGCTCAAGAGGTAGCAGATATGATCTTAGAGAAAGTTATACGTTCAGATCATGGGCCGATCATTGATGATGATATGACGGTAGTTGTGACCCAACTAAAAAGGAACATTCCAAAATGGACATCGATTCCCATTCATCCGAAGGTACAAAAAAACAAAAAGAATGTGACTTTTATAAAACAAGCAACAGGAACATAAGGGTATATTTTCCTTTTGAGCTGGCGATGATGTTAACACGAATCATGAAGCTTGGAGGGGATAAGTATGAAAGGAACATTAAAACAAATATTGCTTATGACGGATGGTCATTCTAACTATGGGGAAGATCCCGTCGCAATTGCAAAGCTTGCACAAGAATATGGCATTACTGTAAATGTCATTGGGATATCGGATGAGAATAGAGAAAATGAAAAAGGACTTCAAGAAGTAGAAGCAGTAGCAATGGCAGGGGGTGGCGTTAGTCAAATCGTCTTTGCTCGTCAACTTGCAAAAACTGTACAAATGGTAACGAGAAAAGCGATGACTCAAACATTGCATGGTGTGATTAATCAAGAATTAAAACAAATTCTTGGTAAGAATGAAGAGATGGAGGATTTATCACCAGATAAACGTGGCGAGTTGATGGAGGTTGTTGATGAACTGGGCGAAACTGTATTGCTAGAAGTAGTTGTATTAATTGATACGAGTGCGAGCATGGAAAGTAAGTTGCCTATGGTACAAGAAGCGTTAATTGATTTATCTATTAGTTTGAATGCCCGCACAGGCGATACGATGTTTTCGCTGTATTCATTTCCTGGTAGGAAGAAGCCAATTGACCGACTTGTTGACTGGACACCGAAGCTAAATGCTTTAACGAATACTTTCTCCAAACTTTCAACGGGGGGGATGACGCCAACTGGACCAGCTTTAAAAGCGGCTTTGGAAGTATTTGAGCAACGTCGAGGAAAAAGGAGATTGGAAGAAGATGAAGATGAACAACTCCACGGCTGACCTCAATTATGAATTGTACGAAGGGCTTCGTTTTGTAGGTAAGTGGAATAAGTGTGCTTATACACTCATTCGAAAATTAGGTGCAGGTGTTACAGGCATTGTTTATTTAGCGAAGGGTGATGCTGGTTTAGTTGCAATTAAATTTGGACAAGATCAAATGTCGATTGCGCAAGAGGTTAATGTGTTAAAACAATTTAGCAAGGTTCAAGAGAAAGTTCTTGGGCCTTGTTTATTTGATGTTGATGATTTTGAATCAAATTATCATACTTTGCCTTTTTATGTAATGGAATACATTCAAGGAAAAGATTTTGTCTTGTTTATGAAAGATCGTGGCGGGGAGTGGTTACATGTCCTCACCATTCAACTATTACAATGTCTAAATGAGTTGCATGAGCAAGGGTGGGTATTTGGAGATTTAAAACCAGACAATGTCATTATAACAAACAAGGAGGCAACTGTTCGGTTGCTTGATGTAGGCGGAACCACAAGAATAGGTAGAGCGGTCAAGGAATATACCGAATACTATGATCGGGGTTTTTGGTCATTGGGTTCAAGGAAAGCAGAGCCGAGCTATGATTTATTTTCCGTCGCTATGATTATGATTGATTGTGCATATCCAACACAATTTAAGAAGGAGCAAGGGAATACGTTCGCTCAATTAAAGAAAAAAATAAACCAAGCGCCGTTATTAAAGCCCTATCAAGAAGTGATAATAAAAGCGTTACAGGGCGGCTTTCAGACTGCGGCACAGATGAAGCAAGCTCTAATGACGACTGGAGATACGAAAGTAGTTGAGAGAAATTTAAGCAGAAAACAATACAGGGTTGAAAAGAAACGCCAGAAAAAACAGTCGAAGTTATTTGACCTTCTCTTGGTCAGTTCTTTTGTTCTTCTTTTATTTGTTTTATACTTGTTATTAAGAATGTTTTAGTTAGTCTTAGGGGCGAATAGAATGAAAGAACGAGTGGAAGAGTTTATTATAAATAATAACTTACTTAATAAGAACGATACAATTTTAATTGCTGTATCGGGAGGTCCAGATTCAATGTCTCTTCTCTATGTTCTCGCCAATTTACAAAAGAAATGGGGTTGGAAGCTTTTTGTATTCCATATCAACCATTTGCTTCGCGGTGAAGAATCGGACAAAGACGCACAGTTCGTTAAAGAGCAATGCCAAGAATATGATATCCCTTATTCGGAAAAGCGACTGAACATTGCTGCCTATAAAGAAAAACACAAATTAGGTACGCAAATTGCTGCTAGGCAATTACGTTATGAGGCTTTTGAAAACGAGATGAAGAGGGTTGGGGCGAATGTGATTGTCACAGCACATCACGGTGATGATGAGGCTGAAACCGTTTTGATGAAGTTGGTACGAGGGACAACCCCGTATACAAAGTTAGGTATTCTCAGTAAAAGGCCATTTGCTGATGGGACTCTCGTTCGGCCATTTCTAGCGGAAACGAAAGCAGCGATCCTGCAATTTTGCGCGGATTTTGGCATTCTCTACCGAACAGACTCAAGTAATTTATCTGATGCGTATAGTCGCAATCGTATGAGAGATAAGGTTATCCCTCACTTAAAGAAAGAAAACCCACTCTTCCATACACATATTAGGCGTTATGATGAGTGGCAAGAGAAAGATAATCAACTTCTTTTAGCATATGCGGAAGACCGTTTAGAGAAGATTTCATTGAATAAAACAAAGGATTCTATCACAATTTCAAAAGAGCTCTTTCAAGCCACCCCCTTTCCTTTACAAAGGAGAATGATTCATCTAATATTAAATTATCTGTATGGCTCGGATAGATTGCGTGATTTTTCTGTGTACATCGAGCAGATTATCCCTTTTTTGCAAGACGAAACGGGATTTGCTCAAATGGATTTACGTGAAGGGGTTAAATTACTCCGCTCGTATGATACATATATGTTTACGCGGGGGCCAACTGTGGAATCAGTAGAATACTGTTTAGAGCTTAGCGTACCAGGAACTGTCCGTACGCCGTTAGGAGAAATGAGGGCGGATTTATATAATGGCTCGACAGAGTATGCAGGTGACGAAGCCTTTTTTTTGCTAGGAGATTTGGTTTTTCCATTATACATACGAAATCGTAGAGCTGGAGACAAACTGTACCCAAAGGGGTTAAATGGGAGTAAAAAAGTAAACCGAGTTTTTATTGATAAAAAGGTAGATCGACAAATTAGGGATGAATGGCCGTTGTTAGTGGATGGCAATGGCACGGTTTTATGGATTCCCCACTTAATGAAATCAAATGTTTCTCAACTTAAACAAACAACAGGTCAACTGCTCCGTGTAACTTTTTCCAAAAAAAAGTTATGACGAAAAGGGATGGCATGATTAACAGGAGGTACTATAACGTACATGAAGAACGACATGAAAGAGATCTTATTATCAGAAGAACAAATTCAGGAAAAAGTTAAGGAATTGGGGCATGATATCACTGAAGAATATCGTGATCGTTTTCCATTGTTTGTTGGTGTATTAAAAGGGGCGCTCCCTTTTATGGCTGATTTAATCAAAGCCGTCGATACGCACTTAGAAATTGATTTTATGGACGTGTCTAGTTATGGAAAAGGGACAGTTTCTTCGGGAGAAGTTAAGATTGTAAAAGACCTTGATACGAAAGTAGAAGATCGTGATGTTCTTATCGTAGAAGACATTATTGACAGTGGATTAACTTTAAGTTACTTAGTTGAGCTATTTAAGTATCGGAAAGCCCGTTCTGTTAAAGTTGTCACACTGCTTGATAAACCTGAAGGTAGGAAGGTTGATCTTGTACCAGATAAAACGGGATTTATCGTTCCTGATGAGTTCGTAGTTGGTTATGGTCTTGACTTCGCGGAAAGATACCGGAATTTGCCTTATGTCGGAATTTTAAAGCCAGAAGTATATGAAAGCTAATCGTTGGTGTGCGGCAAGTCAATGTGGTAAGATAGGTGCAGTTTTGTTGGATGCGGGAGGAGGTACAGAATGAATCGTACAGTACGTACAATAATCATCTTAACGATTTTAATGTTGATCGTCATTGCTGCTGTCCAGAGCGTAACAGGTGATCAAACTGAAACGAGTGAAGTTCGCTACGATGAGTTTATAGAAAGACTTGAGCAAGGTGACGTTGAGAATATGCATGTTCAGCCGGAACGGGATGTACTGGTTGTGACCGGACAGTTCACGGATCAAACTGAAGATGAGAATTTTAGAACCTATGTATTTAATTCTGATATTACAACGGGCTTTTTGGCTGATATAGAAAATGTTCAATTAACAGTAGAGCCAGAGGAAGAACAAAGCAATTGGTTTTCGACCATTATTTTAATCCTCCCATTTTTACTTATCTTTTTAATCATTATCTTTTTAATGAGTTCTGCCCAAGGCGGAGGTGGCGGTGGTGGAAACCGCGTCATGAACTTTGGTAAGAGTAAAGCGAAAATGGTAAGTGATGAAAAGAAAAAAGCGAAATTTAAAGACGTTGCTGGTGCTGACGAAGAAAAACAAGAACTTGTTGAAGTTGTTGAATTTCTAAAAGATCCACGCAGATTCTCTGCAATTGGAGCACGTATTCCAAAAGGAGTACTTCTTGTTGGACCTCCTGGTACAGGTAAAACCTTACTGGCGAGAGCTGTAGCTGGTGAAGCTGGTGTACCATTCTTCTCAATCAGTGGTTCAGATTTCGTCGAAATGTTTGTAGGTGTAGGTGCTTCTCGTGTACGTGATTTATTCGAAAACGCGAAAAAGAATTCACCTTGTATCATTTTCATTGATGAGATTGATGCTGTTGGTCGTCAACGTGGTGCTGGTTTAGGCGGCGGACATGATGAACGCGAACAGACACTGAACCAGTTGCTTGTAGAAATGGATGGTTTTAGTGCAAACGAAGGAATCATCATTATAGCCGCGACAAACCGTGCAGATATTTTGGACCCTGCATTGCTTCGTCCAGGTCGTTTTGATAGACAGATTCAAGTTAATGCGCCAGACGTAAAAGGTCGTGAAGAGGTCCTTCAAGTACACGCGCGTAATAAACCACTTCGTGAAGATGTGAAGTTAGATTTAATTGCCGTTCGTACTCCTGGATTCTCTGGAGCGGATTTAGAAAACCTTCTGAATGAAGCGGCTCTTGTGGCTGCGAGAGATAATAAGACCGAAATTGGTATGGAACATATTGAAGAAGCGATTGATCGAGTCATCGCTGGACCTGCTAAGAAAAGTCGTGTTATTTCTAAAAAAGAAAAGAACATCGTCGCTTGGCATGAGGCTGGACACACTGTAGTTGGTGTGAAACTTGAAAGTGCTGATACTGTTCATAAAGTAACAATAGTTCCACGTGGAATGGCAGGCGGATACGCAATGATGTTACCGAAAGAAGATCGCTACTTTATGACGAAGCCTGAGTTACTTGATAAAATTGTTGGACTCCTTGGAGGTCGTGTGGCCGAAGAAGTGCAGTTTGGAGAAGTATCTACTGGTGCCCATAATGACTTCCAACGTGCAACAGCTATTGCAAGAAAAATGGTTACCGAATATGGAATGAGTGATAAGCTTGGACCGATGCAATTTGGACAGAGCTCTGGAGGACAGGTGTTCTTAGGAAGAGACATTCAAAATGACCAAAATTATTCGGATGCCATTGCTCATGAAATTGATTTAGAAGTTCAACGTATCATTAAGGATAGCTATGAACGATGCAAACAGATTCTCATAGCGAATAAAGATAGCCTTGATTTGGTTGCTCAAAAACTAATTGAGTTAGAAACACTTGATGCGGAGCAGATTCAGTCGTTAATTAACGAAGGAAAGCTTCCTGAAAATCATCATGCTTCAAGGAGAGTTGATGATTTAAAAGTGAATATCCAATCAAAAGATGATGATGCAAATGTTGAAGGTGCATACGAAGAAACAACAAATGTTGAAGAAAACCGCCCTTCATTTGAGGATGAAATTAACTCAAAAGGTCGAGACAATCGTAGTGACCGCAATGAATAAAGAAAACGGAGGGTGCCAATTGGCACTCTCTTTTTCCTTAAGGAGGATTTGAAATGATACTCGCCATCGATATTGGGAATTCATCAATCGTTATAGGCATTTATAATAAAAACGAATGTGATTCTATATTTCGAATCGCTACGACACATGATAAGACGAGTGATGAATATGCGATGCTGTTACATTCATTTTTCCAATTAAAAAACCACCATATCGAAACGGTGAATGGTGTTATTATTTCTTCGGTAGTACCAACGATTATGCATCGGTTTCGAAAAATGTGCAGAGATTACTTTCAAGTAGAGCCAATCATTGTTGGTCCTGGTGTAAAAACAGGGTTAAATATTCAATATGAAGACCCTAAAGAAGTAGGGGCCGATCGAATATCAAACGCAGTTGCTGCCATCGCTAATTTTGGTGCCCCTTGCATTGTTATCGATATTGGGACGGCAACGACATTTTGTTGTATCGACGACCAACATCGGTACCGAGGGGGTGTTATTGCCCCGGGAGCGGCTATTTCGGCAGAAGCTTTATCAGAAAAGGCTTCAAAGTTACCTCGACTTGAACTTCATAAACCAAATGCGGTTGTAGGTAAAACGACAATTGGGTCTATTCAAAGCGGGACGTATTATGGGTATCTGAGTATGATTGATGGTATGATTGAACGGATCATTAAAGAGCAACGGCTGCATGATGCAAAGGTAATCGCCACAGGGGGATTAGCTCATTTGTATGCTGATGAATCTAAGCACATTCAGTACGTCGAGCCTAAATTGACACTTAAAGGATTAAAGCTTATTTATGACAAAAACAAGAGCAACAGGAGTGGATAGCATGAGTGATTATTTAGTTAGAGCAACAGCTTTTAACGGTGAAGTACGTGCTTTATCATTAGTAGCGACAGATATGGTTGCGGAAGCTTGTAGAAGACAAGGAACATGGCCGGCAGCATCAGCTGCTCTTGGAAGAGCAATGATGGGTGGAACATTAATGGCCGCAATGCTAAAAGGTGAAGAGAAATTAACTGTTCGTATTGAGGGTAACGGACCAATTGGTCATATAATAGTTGATAGTCACGCAAATGGTGCAACTAGAGGTACGGTAACAAACCCTCATGTTAATCCAGAACTTAATCAAAATGGGAAGCTGGACGTGGCTGGAGTTGTTGGTACTGAAGGAACACTATCGGTTGTTAAAGATCTAGGTATGAGGGAACCGTTCACAGGCAGTGTACCTCTAGTCTCTGGAGAAATTGGTGAAGACTTCACGTATTACTTCGCTAATTCTGAACAAACACCTTCCTCTGTAGGTGTTGGGGTGCTGGTTAATCCAGATGAATCGGTTCTTGCTGCAGGTGGGTTTGTTATTCAGCTTATGCCTGGAGCACAAGAATCTACAATTGTAGAAATCGAAAAACGTTTAAGCTCCATTCCTCCAATATCAAAACTTGTAGAGATGGGTATGCCTCCTAAGGAAATACTCCAATCACTGCTAGGTGATGAGAATGTGAAGTTCTTAGAGGAAAAACCTGTTGTTTTCCAATGTACTTGTTCAAAAAAACGAATAGGTAATGCAATTATAAGTTTAGGACAAAAAGAAATCGAAGCTATGATTGAAGAAGATGGCGGGGCGGAAACAACTTGTAATTTCTGTAACGAGTCATACACTTTTTCTGAAAAAGAACTTGGTGAATTGCTTATAAAGGCAGATTAATAAAATCCGTCCACTTTATGTGGACGGATTTTATTATGTATATTGATTGACTTATCTGAAAGTGTTTGGTATTCTTTTTGTATAAAACCAATAAAATTACTAGGGATTAAGAGGAGGCATTTTCATGACCGTTGTGAATAACATTACAGAACTGATTGGTAATACACCGCTTGTTAAACTGAACCGCCTGACTACGGATGAGTATGCGGACGTTTATTTGAAGCTCGAATATCAAAACCCAGGAAGTAGTGTTAAAGATCGTATTGCTCTTGCGATGATTAACGCAGCAGAAGAGGCTGGCGAATTGCAGCCTGGTACAACGATTGTTGAACCGACAAGTGGAAACACGGGTATCGGCCTCGCGATGGTGGCTGCTGCAAAAGGCTATAAAGCAAAACTTGTAATGCCGGAAACAATGAGTCTAGAACGCCGTAACCTCTTAAGAGCATATGGAGCGGAATTAGTACTAACTCCTGGACCTGAAGGTATGGGGGGAGCAATTCGAAAAGCTACAGAACTTGCGAAACAAGAGGGATATTTTATGCCTCAACAATTTGAGAATGGAGCTAATCCGAAGATTCATCGAGAAACAACTGGTAAGGAGCTGCTTGAACAAGTTGATGGGCAATTAGATGGCTTTGTTTCAGGTATAGGTACTGGTGGTACAATTACTGGTGCTGGAGGCCTGTTAAAAGAGAACTTTCCAGGACTTAGAGTTGTAGCGATCGAGCCTAAAGATTCAGCAATATTATCTGGTGGTAAACCAGGACCTCATAAGCTACAAGGTATTGGACCAGGCTTCGTGCCGGGGATACTGGACACAGAAGTTTATGATGAAATTGTGCAAGTATCCACAGAACAAGCTTTTGAATATTCCCGTCGTGCTGCAAAAGAAGAGGGTATTCTTGGGGGTATTTCATCAGGGGCTGCAATTTATGGGGCGCTTCAACTAGCAAAGGAATTAGGACCAGGGAAGAAAGTAGTCGCTATCATTCCTTCCAACGGTGAGCGCTATTTAAGTACGCCTCTATACCAATTTGATGAGGAAACGGCTCAGTCTTAACTTTATTTTAAAAGGTTCAGGACCGGAGATAGAGTTTTAGCGGCGTAAATTTCCAGGTTAAAAGCAGCCTCTTTTTAAAGAGGCTGCTTTTATTATTGAATAGAGTTTAGTAAAATAAGCTCATACAGCTTGGAGACGGAGTGAAGGTTTTTGAAACAAGAGAAGCAATTAATTCGTAAGACAGTGGCAAGGCGAATAATGATCCCTAAAACAGAGTGGTACGAAAGATTCTTGTCACTTTCGGCGAATGAACCACACCATATTCTGCTAGAAAGCGGGAGGTCTGGTAGATATAGCATAATGGGCATTCGACCAGAGGCTACAATTGAAGGTAAAGGCAACAAGCTTTCCATAACGGATCGTACTGGTGTAAAAACGTATGAAGGATCTTTACTTAAATCTCTTGAGGAAGTGCTTAAACCATACAATGTAGCAAAGCAAATTGAAGGGCCGCCTGTTCAAGGGGGAGCAATCGGGTTTGTTAGCTATGATGTGGTCCGCGAAATTGAAAAATTAGATGAGTCTGCGGTTGATGATTTAAAGTTGCCGGAACTTTATTTTCTCGTATTTGAAGATTTATTTGTATATGATCATGAAACGGAAGAGTTATGGTTGTATGCTAATGGATTAAATCATGAAGAATTACAAATTCGTTTAGATGGGTATGAAACAACATGGAGTCAATACGTAGAACCACAAGTACAAGGTGAACGCACTAATTTAGATAGCCATTCTCGTGGTGGGGAAGACGTAACATTTACTGAAGAAGGATTCGCCCAAGCAGTGAAGGCTGTTCAACAGTATATTGCTAATGGAGATGTTTTTCAAGTTAACTTATCGGTACGTCATTCACGTCCACTTCGTGTAGAGCCGTTAGAGGTGTACAAGCATTTGAGAGTGGTGAACCCTTCACCATACATGAGTTATATTCATACACCAGAAAGACAAATTGTTAGTGCTTCGCCAGAACTTTTGGTAAAGAAAAGAGGAAATGAATTAAGCGCTAGGCCAATTGCGGGTACTAGATCCCGTGGCCGGGTAGAATCAGAAGACGTTAAATTAGCTGCAGAATTACTAGGGGATGAAAAGGAACGAGCGGAGCATGTTATGCTTGTGGACTTAGAGAGGAATGATCTAGGGCGAGTCAGTACTTATGGTTCCGTTGAAGTAAACGAGCTGATGGTGATCGAGCGTTATTCCCATGTCATGCACTTAGTTTCAAATGTCAAAAGTCAGTTAGCAGAAGGATATTCTTTATATGATTGTATCCGTGCTGTCTTTCCTGGTGGCACAATTACAGGTGCCCCTAAGGTAAGAACAATGGAAATTATTGAAGAATTGGAGCCGGTCCGAAGGGGTTTGTATACAGGAGCAATAGGTTGGATTGGATTTAATGGTGATATGGAACTGAATATAGTTATTAGAACGATGATTTGCCAGGATGGGGAAGCTCATGTACAAGCTGGCGCTGGGATTGTCATTGATTCAAATCCAGACCATGAATATAAAGAATCAATGAAAAAGGCACAAGCGCTTTGGAATGCGTTTGATTTAGCAGAGCAGAGAAAAGTAAGTCAATAATGAGCAGAGCCGAGGAGGAACAATAATGATTTTAATGATTGATAACTACGATTCGTTTACGTATAACTTAGTCCAGTATTTAGGTGAAATGGGAGAGGAACTTATAGTAAAGCGAAACGATGAAATTACGATACAGGAGATAAAGGCGTTGAATCCGTCGATTATTATGATTTCACCTGGTCCGTGTAGTCCAAATGAAGCTGGCATTAGTTTAGAGACGGTAAGAACATTCGCTGGTGTTACTCCAATTTTTGGCGTCTGTCTAGGTCATCAGGCGATAGCACAAGCATTTGGAGGTAAGGTTGTTCGGGCCGAACGTCTTATGCATGGAAAGACTTCACCTATTCATCATAATAATAAAACCGTTTTTGCTGATTTACCTAATCCGATGGTCGTGACCCGTTATCATTCCCTTATTGTTGAACGACATTCATTACCTAGTTGCTTTGAAATTACAGCTGAGACGTCTGAAGGAGAAATTATGGCGATTCGCCATAAGGAATATGCTATTGAAGGCGTCCAATTTCACCCTGAGTCAATTTTAACAGTAGAAGGAAAACGAATGCTTCGTCAGTTTGTTAATGCCTACAAGGTCGGTATGTAATGTATGTTTCAATAAATGGACAGTTGGTGCATGAAGAAGATGCATTTGTTTCTGTATTTGACCATGGTTTTTTATATGGATTGGGCTTATTTGAAACATTTGCGGTTATAGATAATGACATTTTTTTACTGGATGAACACATTAATCGCCTGAAAGAAGGATTACACTCAATTGGTGTTCATTATGACGTAACAGTAACAGAAGTATATCGTGTTACAGCGGAGTTGCTTCAAGCGAATGGCTTAAATAGGGGATACGTCAGATGGAATGTGTCGGCAGGTATTCGAGAGGTTGGGTTGTCCTCGCAACACTATAGAGAACCTCAAGTAATCGTATTTATGAAAGAATTGCCTGTTCCACCGGTAGCAAAAGAAGCGGTCATTCTTCGTTTGCCAAGAAATACTCCTGAAGGTGAGAAAAGGTTAAAGTCTCATCACTATTTGAACAATATCCTCGCAAAACAAGAAATTGGCGATACAAAAGCCGAAGGTATTTTCTTAACAGAAACAGGTTATGTGGCTGAAGGAATTGTTTCGAATCTTTTTTGGAAAATAAATAATCGAGTTTACACGCCTTGTTTGTCGACGGGGATATTAGACGGAGTGACAAGGTCTTTTGTAATCAAGTTAATTGAGTCATTAGGTTATAAAGTGGAACAGGGATACTATACAGAAAATGAGTTGTATAGAGCGGAGGATATGTTCGTAACAAACTCTATACAAGGAGTCGTCCCTGTTTCGAAGTTGGATGGTCATATTCTCTATTCAGGCAGATTTTCTAAAATTGTCTCATCAGCTTATGCTATGGCTGCACAAGAAAAGGAGTAACGAGTAACATGACGGCACAAACATTTTCATTGCAAGTCCAACCTGGTTCAAGAACGAAAATTATGGGGATATTAAATGCAACTCCAGATTCGTTCTCTGATGGAGGGCGGTATAACGATGTGGATCGAGCACTCAAACGAGCGGAAGAATTAATTGATGCTGGGGCAGATATTCTTGATATTGGTGGGGAGTCAACACGTCCTGGCTATACTCCGGTATCAGCCGAAGAAGAAATAGAACGAATTATTCCAGTCATTGAGAAAGTAACCGCTCATTTTAACACTCCGATTTCTGTTGATACGTACAAAGCAAAGACCGCTAAAGCCGCAGTGTTGGCTGGTGCTACGATAATCAACGATGTATGGGGGGCAAAAGCTGATCCTGATATGGCGAAGGTTGCTGCATCACTCGAAGTTCCAATCATTCTTATGCATAATCGCCAGGATACACATTATGTCTCGTTCATTGATGATGTGAAAGATGACTTAAGAGAAAGTGTAAACATATGCGTTGATGCAGGAGTTTTAGAAAGTCATATATGGCTTGATCCAGGTGTCGGTTTTGCAAAATCTTATGAGCAGAACTTGCAAATTATGAGAGAACTTAATCGTATTGTTGAGATGGGGTACCCTGTTTTACTAGGTACTTCACGTAAATCTTTAATTGCAGAAACCTTGCATTTGCCTGCTAATGATCGCTTGGAAGGAACTGGTGCTACAGTTTGTCTAGGAATTGCTAAAGGCGCAGGAATAATGAGAGTTCATGATGTGAAAGAAATAAAACGGATGGCAGTTATGATGGATGCAATGCTTGAGAGGAGAGATTCTATTGGATAAAATATATTTAAACCAGTTGTCATTTTACGGCTATCACGGTGTATTCCCAGAAGAGACTAAGCTTGGACAACGCTTTATAGTTGATTTGATATTAGAACTCGACTTAAGTGGTGCTGCTAAACAAGATGATCTTAATGCGTCTATTGATTATGGAGATATCCATAAGCGTGTGCAAGAGATTGTTGAAGGAGAACCGTATAAATTAGTGGAAGCTGTTGCTCAGCAGATTAGCGATTGTTTATTAGAGGCGTATAGCCATTTACAAACATGCACCGTTAAAGTGATTAAACCTGATCCTCCTATACCCGGCCATTATCATTCAGTAGCAATAGAACTTAGGAGGGATCGTAGTGGTATATAGTGCTTATTTGGCACTCGGTTCTAATATTGGAGATCGAGAAACTTACTTGCAAAAGGCAGTTGATGCATTAAGTGAAATGAGAGAGATAGAGGTTTTAGCGGTATCGTCCTTATACGAAACAGAACCAGTGGGCTATTTAAATCAAGATCCATTTTTAAATATGGCGATTCATATTAAAACTACACTCCGTCCGTATGATTTGTTGCGAGAAACGCAACGTATAGAAATGGCACTTGGGAGAGAACGTGATGTACGCTTTGGCCCAAGGACGGTAGATATTGACATTTTACTATTTGAGCAAGAAAATATGGAAATGGATGATTTGCAAATTCCACATCCGAGAATGTGGGAAAGGGCGTTTGTCCTTATTCCTCTTGCTGAAATTGCACCTGAGATATACAGCGAAGCATATGGTAAAACACTTAATGAGCTATGTGAGGAGCAACTTATCGATAAAGAGGGTGTTAAATGGTGGAGCCAATGGAATGGGGCAGGAGTATACGTGCGTTCAGAAAACTAAAAGGGTATACACAGCAGGAATTTGCACGCGAAATTCATATTTCTGTTTCCCTTTTAGGAGAAGTTGAACGGGGAATTAGGGAACCTGATGAGGAATTACTTACTCGTATTTGCGATTGTTTGCAAGTTTCGAAAGCCGACATGATCCAGTTATAAGATTGATTAAGTGTGAAATTTCTAACGGAAGTATGTTTAGCTGTTCAAAAAAATTGTAAACATACTAGTTTTGATAGATAGCTCATATTTGTGACAGGTAAATGAATACAAGGCGAGAGGCGATGTTGCGAAGGCCTTTAATTAGTCCATTGACTTTTTAGAGGGGCGTGAACTAGCGGAGATGTCTGCATTATAGTACAATTCTAATATGAAAAAGCGTTAAAGGGTTTGATCGGCATAGGCTCGGTCTACCCTTTTTCGGTGAATGAGGACAAGGGGTTGAGAGTATTGACGGAAGAATTAGAGCTGCACGACCTTTTAGCGGTGCGGAGAGACAAGTTAAATCAACTACAGGAACAGGGAATAAATCCTTTCGGTGGTAAATTTGAACGTACACATACATCTGAACAGATGGTAGAACAATTTGATGCTTTTACAAAGGAAGAGTTAGAAGGGAAAGAAGAAAGAACGGTTCTTGCGGGTCGTTTGATGACAAAAAGAGGTAAGGGGAAAGCGGGCTTTGCTCATATCCAGGACTTAGCAGGACAAATTCAAATTTATGTTCGTCAAGATGCTGTTGGTGAGGAAGCTTATGACCTTTTTAAATCGTTAGATATTGGTGACATGGTTGGGGTCGCGGGTAAGCCTTTTAAGACAAATGTCGGAGAGATGTCCGTAAAAGTTTCTGAAATAACGTTGTTAGGGAAATCACTGCGACCTTTGCCAGATAAATACCATGGTCTTAAAGATGTTGAGCAGAGGTATCGCCAGCGCTATCTTGACTTAATCACAAGTCCAGATTCAAGGGAAACGTTTATTACTCGGAGCAAAATTATTCAAGTGATGCGCCGTTATCTTGATGACCAAGGGTTCTTGGAAGTTGAAACGCCAATGATGCATAGCATTCCTGGAGGGGCTTCGGCGCGTCCGTTTATTACGCATCATAATACCCTTGATATGGAACTTTATATGAGAATAGCGATAGAGTTGCATTTAAAACGCCTTATCGTTGGGGGTTTAGAGAAAGTCTATGAGATCGGGCGTGTATTCCGTAATGAAGGAGTTTCGACACGACATAACCCGGAATTTACAATGATTGAACTCTATGAAGCTTATGCGGATTATAAAGACATTATGGAATTAACAGAAGGGGTCATTGCTCATATTGCCAAGGAAGTTCTGGGCAAAACGTCAATGACGTATGGAGAATATAATATCGATTTAGCTCCTGGTTGGACGCGCATTCATATGGTTGATGCGGTTAAAGAGGCAACAGGCGTTGATTTCTGGAAAGAGATGAGCGATGAGGAAGCAAGGTCGATTGCAAAAGAAAAGGGTGTCCCGGTAAAAGAGACGATGAGTTTTGGGCATGTTATAAATGAGTTCTTTGAACATTTTGTTGAAGAAACGCTTATCCAACCAACGTTTGTTTATGGACACCCATTGGCCATTTCTCCATTAGCGAAAAAGAATGAGGAAGACCCTCGTTTTACGGATCGGTTTGAATTGTTTATTGTTGGTCGGGAACATGCCAATGCTTTTTCAGAGCTTAATGACCCAATTGATCAGCGTGGGCGTTTTGAAGCTCAGCTTGTTGAACGAGAGCAAGGTGACGATGAAGCTCATATGATGGATGAAGATTTTGTGGAGGCGCTCGAATACGGTATGCCTCCTACCGGTGGACTCGGTATCGGAATTGACCGTTTAGTTATGCTATTAACGAATGCTCCTTCTATTAGGGACGTATTATTATTCCCACAAATGAGAAACAGAGAACAAGGGGAATAGTTGAAGTGCTGTTCAGGAAACTGGGCAGCATTCTTTTGATTTAAAAATAAATATAAAATAATATTAAAAAGTACTTGCGCCTATAATCATATAGTGGTATATTATTTCTTGTCGCCGAAACAATAACGGCAACGCAATCAGCAGAAAAAACAGTGTTGACAAGCACTTTTGATTCTGTTAAGATATAAAAGTTGCTAACGCGACAACGAGTTCTTTGAAAACTGAACAAAAGCCAAGCGTAATAAAGAGATACAAGGTATCTCGTCAATGAAAGTCGTTGAATTTATATTCAACGCGCTAGCAACATTTTGAGCAAGTCAAACACTTTAACGGAGAGTTTGATCCTGGCTCAGGACGAACGCTGGCGGCATGCCTAATACATGCAAGTCGAGCGGACGGAAGGGAGCTTGCTCCCGGAAGTCAGCGGCGGACGGGTGAGTAACACGTGGGCAACCTGCCCCTTAGACTGGGATAACTTCGGGAAACCGAAGCTAATACCGGATAACACTTTTTCCCTCCTGGGAGAAAGTTAAAAGATGGCCTTTGTGCTATCACTAGGGGATGGGCCCGCGGCGCATTAGCTAGTTGGTAAGGTAATGGCTTACCAAGGCGACGATGCGTAGCCGACCTGAGAGGGTGATCGGCCACACTGGGACTGAGACACGGCCCAGACTCCTACGGGAGGCAGCAGTAGGGAATCTTCCGCAATGGACGAAAGTCTGACGGAGCAATGCCGCGTGAGTGAGGAAGGCCTTCGGGTCGTAAAGCTCTGTTGTGAGGGAAGAACAAGTATCGGTTGAATAAGCCGGTACCTTGACGGTACCTCACCAGAAAGCCACGGCTAACTACGTGCCAGCAGCCGCGGTAATACGTAGGTGGCAAGCGTTGTCCGGAATTATTGGGCGTAAAGCGCGCGCAGGCGGCTTCTTAAGTCTGATGTGAAATCTCGGGGCTCAACCCCGAGCGGCCATTGGAAACTGGGAAGCTTGAGTGCAGAAGAGGAGAGTGGAATTCCACGTGTAGCGGTGAAATGCGTAGATATGTGGAGGAACACCAGTGGCGAAGGCGACTCTCTGGTCTGTAACTGACGCTGAGGCGCGAAAGCGTGGGGAGCAAACAGGATTAGATACCCTGGTAGTCCACGCCGTAAACGATGAGTGCTAGGTGTTAGGGGTTTCGATGCCCGTAGTGCCGAAGTAAACACATTAAGCACTCCGCCTGGGGAGTACGACCGCAAGGTTGAAACTCAAAGGAATTGACGGGGACCCGCACAAGCAGTGGAGCATGTGGTTTAATTCGAAGCAACGCGAAGAACCTTACCAGGTCTTGACATCCTTTGACCACTCTGGAGACAGAGCTTCCCCTTCGGGGGCAAAGTGACAGGTGGTGCATGGTTGTCGTCAGCTCGTGTCGTGAGATGTTGGGTTAAGTCCCGCAACGAGCGCAACCCTTGATCTTAGTTGCCAGCATTTAGTTGGGCACTCTAAGGTGACTGCCGGTGACAAACCGGAGGAAGGTGGGGACGACGTCAAATCATCATGCCCCTTATGACCTGGGCTACACACGTGCTACAATGGATGGTACAAAGGGTTGCGAAGCCGCGAGGTGAAGCCAATCCCATAAAGCCATTCTCAGTTCGGATTGTAGGCTGCAACTCGCCTACATGAAGCCGGAATTGCTAGTAATCGCGGATCAGCATGCCGCGGTGAATACGTTCCCGGGTCTTGTACACACCGCCCGTCACACCACGAGAGTTTGTAACACCCGAAGTCGGTGAGGTAACCTTTTGGAGCCAGCCGCCTAAGGTGGGACAAATGATTGGGGTGAAGTCGTAACAAGGTAGCCGTATCGGAAGGTGCGGCTGGATCACCTCCTTTCTATGGAGTATATTACTCTAGTCGACGAACAACTTCGGTTGTTTGGCGCTTTGGATCTTTTGTTCAGTTTTGAATGAACTCAATTCATTCAATTTCATATTTGACAAAGAGAAGCAAGAAGATCGAGGATGGGAAATGTTCGATTGAAGAAGCGTACTTGCGTACGTGACTGATTGAGAATCATGAACCAGACAAAGAGATTCGCTGCTTATCTATTGTTAAAATAGCCCGTTAAAGGCATGGAACCACGCTAAGAACGCCACGTCTTGTGGCAACGCCTGGTACCGACCTCCTGTGGGCAGGTTCTTTGAAAACTAAATCAAGAAACAACTCAAATAAGTTTTGTTCATCGGTTTTAAACTGTTTGAACGAGACGTCAAGAATTCTTGAGCAACCTTTATTGCTTAAACATGGTCGAGCGTATCGCACGCAGACACCATTTAGGATAAGTTAGAAAGGGCGCACGGTGGATGCCTTGGCACTAGGAGCCGACGAAGGACGCGACGAACAGCGATATGCTTCGGGGAGCTGTAAGTAAGCTTTGATCCGGAGATTTCCGAATGGGGGAACCCACCATCCGTAATGGGATGGTACTTGTATCTGAACACATAGGATGCATAGAGGCAGACCCGGGGAACTGAAACATCTAAGTACCCGGAGGAAGAGAAAGCAAATGCGATTTCCTAAGTAGCGGCGAGCGAAACGGAATCAGCCCAAACCAAGAGGCTTGCCTCTTGGGGTTGTAGGACACTCTATACGGAGTTACAAAGAAACGGAGTAGGTGAACTGTCTGGAAAGACAGGCCGAAGAAGGTAACAGCCCTGTAGCTGAAACTTCGTTTCCTCCAGAGTGGATCCTGAGTACGGCGGGACACGTGAAACCCCGTCGGAATCCGGGAGGACCATCTCCCAAGGCTAAATACTCCCTAGTGACCGATAGTGAACCAGTACCGTGAGGGAAAGGTGAAAAGCACCCCGGAAGGGGAGTGAAATAGATCCTGAAACCGTGTGCCTACAACTAGTCAGAGCCCGTTAATGGGTGATGGCGTGCCTTTTGTAGAATGAACCGGCGAGTTACGGTATCGTGCAAGGTTAAGCTGATAAGGCGGAGCCGCAGCGAAAGCGAGTCTGAATAGGGCGAGTGAGTACGATGCCGTAGACCCGAAACCGGGTGATCTACCCATGTCCAGGGTGAAGGTCGGGTAACACCGACTGGAGGCCCGAACCCACGCATGTTGAAAAATGCGGGGATGAGGTGTGGGTAGGGGTGAAATGCCAATCGAACTCGGAAATAGCTGGTTCTCCCCGAAATAGCTTTAGGGCTAGCCTCGAGTGATGAGTTTTGGAGGTAGAGCACTGATTGGACGAGGGGTCCCCACAGGATTACCGAATTCAGTCAAACTCCGAATGCCAAAAACTTTAACTCGGGAGTCAGACTGCGAGTGCTAAGATCCGTAGTCAAGAGGGAAACAGCCCAGACCATCAGCTAAGGTCCCAAAGTATACGTTAAGTGGAAAAGGATGTGGAGTTGCCCAGACAACCAGGATGTTGGCTTAGAAGCAGCCATCATTGAAAGAGTGCGTAATAGCTCACTGGTCGAGTGACTCTGCGCCGAAAATGTACCGGGGCTAAACGTATCACCGAAGCTATGGCAATTCCTTATGGAATTGGGTAGGGGAGCGTTCCAAGGACAGCGAAGCTAGATCGTGAGGACTAGTGGAGTGCTTGGAAGTGAGAATGCCGGTATGAGTAGCGAAAAGAGGGGTGAGAATCCCCTCCGTCGAAAGCCCAAGGTTTCCTGAGGAAGGCTCGTCCGCTCAGGGTCAGTCGGGACCTAAGCCGAGGCCGAAAGGCGTAGGCGATGGACAACAGGTTGATATTCCTGTACCACCCAGTATTTGTTTGAACGATGGGGGGACGCAGAAAGGTAGGGTGAGCGCGCCGCTGGCTGTGCGCGTCGAAGCATGCAAGGCTGGAACATAGGCAAATCCGTGTTCCGTTCGGCTGAGCTGTGACCGTGAAGGACCTTCGGGTCCGAAATCCCTGATCCTCCGCTGCCAAGAAAAGCCTCTAGTTAGAATACAGGTGCCCGTACCGCAAACCGACACAGGTAGGCGAGAAGAGAATTCTAAGACGCTCGGGAGAACTCTCGTTAAGGAACTCGGCAAAATGACCCCGTAACTTCGGGAGAAGGGGTGCTCTATTAAGGTGAATAGCCTGAGAGAGCCGCAGTGAATAGATCCAAGCGACTGTTTAGCAAAAACACAGGTCTCTGCCAAGCCGCAAGGCGAAGTATAGGGGCTGACACCTGCCCGGTGCTGGAAGGTTAAGAGGAGGGGTTATCCCGCAAGGGAGAAGCTCTGAATTGAAGCCCCAGTAAACGGCGGCCGTAACTATAACGGTCCTAAGGTAGCGAAATTCCTTGTCGGGTAAGTTCCGACCCGCACGAATGGTGCAACGACTTGGATACTGTCTCAACGAGAGACCCGGTGAAATTATAGTACCTGTGAAGATGCAGGTTACCCGCGACAGGACGGAAAGACCCCATGGAGCTTTACTGTAGCTTGATAGTGAGTGTTGGTACCATTTGTACAGGATAGGTAGGAGCCTTGGAAACCGGAGCGCTAGCTTCGGTGGAGGCGTTGGTGGGATACTACCCTGATGGTGCTGACATTCTAACCTCGACCCGTGATCCGGGTCAGGGACATTGTCAGGTGGGCAGTTTGACTGGGGCGGTCGCCTCCTAAACAGTAACGGAGGCGCCCAAAGGTTCCCTCAGAATGGTTGGAAATCATTCGTAGAGTGCAAAGGCATAAGGGAGCTTGACTGCGAGACCTACAAGTCGAGCAGGGACGAAAGTCGGGCTTAGTGATCCGGCGGTGCCGTATGGAAGGGCCGTCGCTCAACGGATAAAAGCTACCCTGGGGATAACAGGCTTATCTCCCCCAAGAGTCCACATCGACGGGGAGGTTTGGCACCTCGATGTCGGCTCGTCGCATCCTGGGGCTGAAGTAGGTCCCAAGGGTTGGGCTGTTCGCCCATTAAAGCGGCACGCGAGCTGGGTTCAGAACGTCGTGAGACAGTTCGGTCCCTATCCGTCGCGGGCGTAGGAAATTTGAGAGGAGCTGTCCTTAGTACGAGAGGACCGGGATGGACATACCGCTGGTGTACCAGTTGTTCCGCCAGGAGCATCGCTGGGTAGCTACGTATGGACGGGATAAGTGCTGAAAGCATCTAAGCATGAAGCCCCCCTCAAGATGAGATTTCCCATGGCGTAAGCCAGTAAGACCCCTTAGAGATGATGAGGTTGATAGGTCAGGAGTGGAAGTGTGGCGACACATGGAGCGGACTGATACTAATCGGTCGAGGGCTTATCCTAATTAATTCTTGAATTTGAGTGTGTTTCGGATTTAGTTTTGAAAGAATCAATGATTCTTTTTATATGTGCAAAGAGAAGCAAGGAGTTCGAGGACAAAAGTGCTTGAAAGAAGGAGCGTACTTGCGTACGTAACTGATTGAAAGACACGCATTGGACGAAGAAATCCGCCGCTTATCTGAAGCAGGTCCGGTGGCAATGGCAAAGAGGTCACACCCGTTCCCATGCCGAACACGGCCGTTAAGCTCTTTTGCGTCGATGGTAGTTGGGGGCTTCCCCCTGTGAGAGTAGAACGTTGCCGGACTTACATATTTTTTGGAGGATTAGCTCAGCTGGGAGAGCACCTGCCTTACAAGCAGGGGGTCGGCGGTTCGATCCCGTCATCCTCCACCATCTTTTGAGCCGGTCTAGCTCAATTGGTAGAGCAACTGACTTGTAATCAGTAGGTTGGGGGTTCAAGTCCTCTGGCCGGCACCAGTTAAATATTTTTCTGTTTAGTCAGAGCCATTAGCTCAGTTGGTAGAGCATCTGACTTTTAATCAGAGGGTCGAAGGTTCGAATCCTTCATGGCTCACCATTTACTTGCGGGTGTGGCGGAATTGGCAGACGCGCTAGACTTAGGATCTAGTGTCTTTATGACGTGGGGGTTCAAGTCCCTTCACCCGCACTTACTAATTATTTAGTATTAAGTTTATTGTGTGCGGAAGTAGTTCAGTGGTAGAACACCACCTTGCCAAGGTGGGGGTCGCGAGTTCGAATCTCGTCTTCCGCTTTGCTTTTTCATCCCGTGCCGGGATGGTGGAATTGGCAGACACACAGGACTTAAAATCCTGCGGTAGGTGACTACCGTGCCGGTTCAAGTCCGGCTCTCGGCACCATTGCAATTTTATATTAGCGCCCGTAGCTCAACTGGATAGAGTACTTGACTACGAATCAAGCGGTTAGAGGTTCGACTCCTCTCGGGCGCGCCATTTCGGGAAGTAGCTCAGCTTGGCAGAGCACTTGGTTTGGGACCAAGGGGTCGCAGGTTCAAATCCTGTCTTCCCGACCATCTTTTAAGGGGCCTTAGCTCAGCTGGGAGAGCGCCTGCTTTGCACGCAGGAGGTCAGCGGTTCGATCCCGCTAGGCTCCACCATAAAACTTTTTTTAAAAAAGTTGTTGACACTGTCGTTTTGACAATGTTATGATGTAAAAGTTGCTTTAAGCGACAACGAGTTCTTTGAAAACTGAACAAAAGCCAAGCGTAATAAAGAGATACAAGGTATCTCGTCAATGAAAGTCGTTGAATTTATATTCAACGCGCTAGCAACATTTTGAGCAAGTCAAACACTTTAACGGAGAGTTTGATCCTGGCTCAGGACGAACGCTGGCGGCATGCCTAATACATGCAAGTCGAGCGGACGGAAGGGAGCTTGCTCCCGGAAGTCAGCGGCGGACGGGTGAGTAACACGTGGGCAACCTGTCCCTTAGACTGGGATAACTTCGGGAAACCGAAGCTAATACCGGATAACACTTTTTCCCTCCTGGGAGAAAGTTAAAAGATGGCCTTTGTGCTATCACTAGGGGATGGGCCCGCGGCGCATTAGCTAGTTGGTAAGGTAATGGCTTACCAAGGCGACGATGCGTAGCCGACCTGAGAGGGTGATCGGCCACACTGGGACTGAGACACGGCCCAGACTCCTACGGGAGGCAGCAGTAGGGAATCTTCCGCAATGGACGAAAGTCTGACGGAGCAATGCCGCGTGAGTGAGGAAGGCCTTCGGGTCGTAAAGCTCTGTTGTGAGGGAAGAACAAGTATCGGTTGAATAAGCCGGTACCTTGACGGTACCTCACCAGAAAGCCACGGCTAACTACGTGCCAGCAGCCGCGGTAATACGTAGGTGGCAAGCGTTGTCCGGAATTATTGGGCGTAAAGCGCGCGCAGGCGGCTTCTTAAGTCTGATGTGAAATCTCGGGGCTCAACCCCGAGCGGCCATTGGAAACTGGGAAGCTTGAGTGCAGAAGAGGAGAGTGGAATTCCACGTGTAGCGGTGAAATGCGTAGATATGTGGAGGAACACCAGTGGCGAAGGCGACTCTCTGGTCTGTAACTGACGCTGAGGCGCGAAAGCGTGGGGAGCAAACAGGATTAGATACCCTGGTAGTCCACGCCGTAAACGATGAGTGCTAGGTGTTAGGGGTTTCGATGCCCGTAGTGCCGAAGTAAACACATTAAGCACTCCGCCTGGGGAGTACGACCGCAAGGTTGAAACTCAAAGGAATTGACGGGGACCCGCACAAGCAGTGGAGCATGTGGTTTAATTCGAAGCAACGCGAAGAACCTTACCAGGTCTTGACATCCTTTGACCACTCTGGAGACAGAGCTTCCCCTTCGGGGGCAAAGTGACAGGTGGTGCATGGTTGTCGTCAGCTCGTGTCGTGAGATGTTGGGTTAAGTCCCGCAACGAGCGCAACCCTTGATCTTAGTTGCCAGCATTTAGTTGGGCACTCTAAGGTGACTGCCGGTGACAAACCGGAGGAAGGTGGGGACGACGTCAAATCATCATGCCCCTTATGACCTGGGCTACACACGTGCTACAATGGATGGTACAAAGGGTTGCGAAGCCGCGAGGTGAAGCCAATCCCATAAAGCCATTCTCAGTTCGGATTGTAGGCTGCAACTCGCCTACATGAAGCCGGAATTGCTAGTAATCGCGGATCAGCATGCCGCGGTGAATACGTTCCCGGGTCTTGTACACACCGCCCGTCACACCACGAGAGTTTGTAACACCCGAAGTCGGTGAGGTAACCTTTTGGAGCCAGCCGCCTAAGGTGGGACAAATGATTGGGGTGAAGTCGTAACAAGGTAGCCGTATCGGAAGGTGCGGCTGGATCACCTCCTTTCTATGGAGTATATTACTCTAGTCGACGAACAACTTCGGTTGTTTGGCGCTTTGGATCTTTTGTTCAGTTTTGAATGAACTCAATTCATTCAATTTCATATTTGACAAAGAGAAGCAAGAAGATCGAGGATGGGAAATGTTCGATTGAAGAAGCGTACTTGCGTACGTGACTGATTGAGAATCATGAACCAGACAAAGAGATTCGCTGCTTATCTATTGTTAAAATAGCCCGTTAAAGGCATGGAACCACGCTAAGAACGCCACGTCTTGTGGCAACGCCTGGTACCGACCTCCTGTGGGCAGGTTCTTTGAAAACTAAATCAAGAAACAACTCAAATAAGTTTTGTTCATCGGTTTTAAACTGTTTGAACGAGACGTCAAGAATTCTTGAGCAACCTTTATTGCTTAAACATGGTCGAGCGTATCGCACGCAGACACCATTTAGGATAAGTTAGAAAGGGCGCACGGTGGATGCCTTGGCACTAGGAGCCGACGAAGGACGCGACGAACAGCGATATGCTTCGGGGAGCTGTAAGTAAGCTTTGATCCGGAGATTTCCGAATGGGGGAACCCACCATCCGTAATGGGATGGTACTTGTATCTGAACACATAGGATGCATAGAGGCAGACCCGGGGAACTGAAACATCTAAGTACCCGGAGGAAGAGAAAGCAAATGCGATTTCCTAAGTAGCGGCGAGCGAAACGGAATCAGCCCAAACCAAGAGGCTTGCCTCTTGGGGTTGTAGGACACTCTATACGGAGTTACAAAGAAACGGAGTAGGTGAACTGTCTGGAAAGACAGGCCGAAGAAGGTAACAGCCCTGTAGCTGAAACTTCGTTTCCTCCAGAGTGGATCCTGAGTACGGCGGGACACGTGAAACCCCGTCGGAATCCGGGAGGACCATCTCCCAAGGCTAAATACTCCCTAGTGACCGATAGTGAACCAGTACCGTGAGGGAAAGGTGAAAAGCACCCCGGAAGGGGAGTGAAATAGATCCTGAAACCGTGTGCCTACAACTAGTCAGAGCCCGTTAATGGGTGATGGCGTGCCTTTTGTAGAATGAACCGGCGAGTTACGGTATCGTGCAAGGTTAAGCTGATAAGGCGGAGCCGCAGCGAAAGCGAGTCTGAATAGGGCGAGTGAGTACGATGCCGTAGACCCGAAACCGGGTGATCTACCCATGTCCAGGGTGAAGGTCGGGTAACACCGACTGGAGGCCCGAACCCACGCATGTTGAAAAATGCGGGGATGAGGTGTGGGTAGGGGTGAAATGCCAATCGAACTCGGAAATAGCTGGTTCTCCCCGAAATAGCTTTAGGGCTAGCCTCGAGTGATGAGTTTTGGAGGTAGAGCACTGATTGGACGAGGGGTCCCCACAGGATTACCGAATTCAGTCAAACTCCGAATGCCAAAAACTTTAACTCGGGAGTCAGACTGCGAGTGCTAAGATCCGTAGTCAAGAGGGAAACAGCCCAGACCATCAGCTAAGGTCCCAAAGTATACGTTAAGTGGAAAAGGATGTGGAGTTGCCCAGACAACCAGGATGTTGGCTTAGAAGCAGCCATCATTGAAAGAGTGCGTAATAGCTCACTGGTCGAGTGACTCTGCGCCGAAAATGTACCGGGGCTAAACGTATCACCGAAGCTATGGCAATTCCTTATGGAATTGGGTAGGGGAGCGTTCCAAGGACAGCGAAGCTAGATCGTGAGGACTAGTGGAGTGCTTGGAAGTGAGAATGCCGGTATGAGTAGCGAAAAGAGGGGTGAGAATCCCCTCCGTCGAAAGCCCAAGGTTTCCTGAGGAAGGCT
Source organism: Shouchella patagoniensis (assembly GCF_002019705.1). Taxonomy (GTDB): domain Bacteria; phylum Bacillota; class Bacilli; order Bacillales; family Bacillaceae_D; genus Shouchella; species Shouchella patagoniensis. The sequence continues at coordinate 2,883,364 of NZ_KV917377.1, forward strand.
CGTCCGCTCAGGGTCAGTCGGGACCTAAGCCGAGGCCGAAAGGCGTAGGCGATGGACAACAGGTTGATATTCCTGTACCACCCAGTATTTGTTTGAACGATGGGGGGACGCAGAAAGGTAGGGTGAGCGCGCCGCTGGCTGTGCGCGTCGAAGCATGCAAGGCTGGAACATAGGCAAATCCGTGTTCCGTTCGGCTGAGCTGTGACCGTGAAGGACCTTCGGGTCCGAAATCCCTGATCCTCCGCTGCCAAGAAAAGCCTCTAGTTAGAATACAGGTGCCCGTACCGCAAACCGACACAGGTAGGCGAGAAGAGAATTCTAAGACGCTCGGGAGAACTCTCGTTAAGGAACTCGGCAAAATGACCCCGTAACTTCGGGAGAAGGGGTGCTCTATTAAGGTGAATAGCCTGAGAGAGCCGCAGTGAATAGATCCAAGCGACTGTTTAGCAAAAACACAGGTCTCTGCCAAGCCGCAAGGCGAAGTATAGGGGCTGACACCTGCCCGGTGCTGGAAGGTTAAGAGGAGGGGTTATCCCGCAAGGGAGAAGCTCTGAATTGAAGCCCCAGTAAACGGCGGCCGTAACTATAACGGTCCTAAGGTAGCGAAATTCCTTGTCGGGTAAGTTCCGACCCGCACGAATGGTGCAACGACTTGGATACTGTCTCAACGAGAGACCCGGTGAAATTATAGTACCTGTGAAGATGCAGGTTACCCGCGACAGGACGGAAAGACCCCATGGAGCTTTACTGTAGCTTGATAGTGAGTGTTGGTACCATTTGTACAGGATAGGTAGGAGCCTTGGAAACCGGAGCGCTAGCTTCGGTGGAGGCGTTGGTGGGATACTACCCTGATGGTGCTGACATTCTAACCTCGACCCGTGATCCGGGTCAGGGACATTGTCAGGTGGGCAGTTTGACTGGGGCGGTCGCCTCCTAAACAGTAACGGAGGCGCCCAAAGGTTCCCTCAGAATGGTTGGAAATCATTCGTAGAGTGCAAAGGCATAAGGGAGCTTGACTGCGAGACCTACAAGTCGAGCAGGGACGAAAGTCGGGCTTAGTGATCCGGCGGTGCCGTATGGAAGGGCCGTCGCTCAACGGATAAAAGCTACCCTGGGGATAACAGGCTTATCTCCCCCAAGAGTCCACATCGACGGGGAGGTTTGGCACCTCGATGTCGGCTCGTCGCATCCTGGGGCTGAAGTAGGTCCCAAGGGTTGGGCTGTTCGCCCATTAAAGCGGCACGCGAGCTGGGTTCAGAACGTCGTGAGACAGTTCGGTCCCTATCCGTCGCGGGCGTAGGAAATTTGAGAGGAGCTGTCCTTAGTACGAGAGGACCGGGATGGACATACCGCTGGTGTACCAGTTGTTCCGCCAGGAGCATCGCTGGGTAGCTACGTATGGACGGGATAAGTGCTGAAAGCATCTAAGCATGAAGCCCCCCTCAAGATGAGATTTCCCATGGCGTAAGCCAGTAAGACCCCTTAGAGATGATGAGGTTGATAGGTCAGGAGTGGAAGTGTGGCGACACATGGAGCGGACTGATACTAATCGGTCGAGGGCTTATCCTAATTAATTCTTGAATTTGAGTGTGTTTCGGATTTAGTTTTGAAAGAATCAATGATTCTTTTTATATGTGCAAAGAGAAGCAAGGAGTTCGAGGACAAAAGTGCTTGAAAGAAGGAGCGTACTTGCGTACGTAACTGATTGAAAGACACGCATTGGACGAAGAAATCCGCCGCTTATCTGAAGCAGGTCCGGTGGCAATGGCAAAGAGGTCACACCCGTTCCCATGCCGAACACGGCCGTTAAGCTCTTTTGCGTCGATGGTAGTTGGGGGCTTCCCCCTGTGAGAGTAGAACGTTGCCGGGCAAAATGAAAGACACCTGAAAAGGTGTCTTTTTTTCGTCTATACACCAAGCAAAAGAGACTGCTTCGGAGAAGCAGAAAAGATTAAGGGAAAGCAATTCATATGAAAAAGAGCTCTTTTTGAAATAACATCGTGCGTACCCATCATCAAATAATCCTCGTGCCCCCTGTGAGACGCAGGGGTTGTTTTTGTAAAACGACAGGGAAAGCTTCCATGAGAAACCTCGTGTTCAACCTCCTCGAAGAAAATCACCCCGGAGCAAGGAACGTTGCCTAGTACTGCAGAAACACGGTAAAGAAGTGTTAGTTGCTTAAAGATAAAATGGAGATCAAAATGAAATCACGTTTTTAACCATAATCCATCAAAGATAAGTCTTGTATCTCTAAAGAAGCCTTCTAGAATAGCATCCTCGTAGAAGAAACATATCGTCTGAAGCTGGGGGTGTTTTCGTTATATTACATGAGTGAGCTCTCCGAAGAAAAAGAATAGACCACTTTAGATACCAAACAACGAATAAGACACCTTTTCAGGTGTCTTATTTTAAAAATTCTTCAGTCTTAGATGTATATCTTCATACACGAGAATTATCGAGCTTTATTCCGCAAACCTTGCCTTTAAAACTTGATGACGGTGGTCAAATATATCGTTTATTGATTTTTTGACAATAAGTTTATGGGTTGCTTGTCCAACTACTGAAAATGGGAGTCGATAATGGAGAAGATCCGTCATTTTTGTCCCTGAATCTGTTTCTACAAAATGATGTTGGTGATGCCAAAATTTAAATGGACCAAATCGTTGCTCATCAACAAAGTAATGTCCATCAATAACATGAGTAATTTCTGTTACCCAAGAAATCGGTACAGAGAACAATGGACTGACTTTATACGTAATTAATTGTCCACTATAAATGTCTTTTCCTGGTGAGTTCGTAATCTTAAAGTTCATGTAATTTGGGGTAATTGATTGTAGGTTTTCAGCTTTCGAAAAAAATTTCCAAGCATAATCTATTGAGATAGGTAAAAATTGTGTTCGCTCAAGTTGATACATTTTCATAGCACTACACTCCTTCTATCCTATAATTACCCAATGGTAAAAAAATAAGCAATTGATTGTATGAACGTCTAGAACCTATTACATTGGCGATACTAGAGACATAGCTTTAGGTTGAAGTTTTTTAAAAAACTTATTATAATTAGTTGTATGAAAGTCAAATATAGTCAAAGTCAATTATGGTTCGTCAGAGGTGGTGATGATATGGGCAATATAACAGACCTAATTGAACAGTATTTGAAAATGACATTAACACGGAGCGGAAATGAACTTCTAGAAATTAAACGTAGTGAGCTGGCAAAGCAATTTCAATGTGTTCCTTCACAAATCAATTATGTTATTAGCACGCGCTTCACTTTAGAAAAGGGTTATATCGTAGAGAGCAAGAGAGGTGGAGGTGGTTATATACGTATAACCAAGGTTGAATCTCATGGTGATCTTGCTTTATTTGACCAGATGTGTAGGTTGATAGGGGATAAGATAGATCAACAAACAGCTCGTAATATGGTATTGCGTCTTTATGAAGAAGAGGCTATAAGCAGAAGAGAAGCGAATTTAATTGCTAGTGCACTTGACCGGTCACATTATCAATCCTCGATGGCAAATCGAGATGAAATTCGGGCAAATATATTAAGAGCAATGATTGAAACGCTTAAATATAAACAAAACCGGTAATAGATAGAGAGGTGATGACATGGTTTGTCAAGAATGTAAGGTTCGACAAGCTACGCTACATTTTACAAAGATCATAAATGGAAAGAAAACAGAAATGCATTTATGTGAAAGCTGTGCGAGAGAGAAAGGCGAATCGATTCCCGGAACCGATAGTTTTTCAATCCATCATTTATTTTCTGGTTTATTTAATATGGAGACAAACGAACAAATGGCAAGTGCCCAGAAAAATAAAATGGCATGCCCTAGTTGTGGAATGAGTTATGAGAAATTTCTTCATGTTGGACGGTTTGGATGCGGTAGTTGCTATGAAACGTTCTCTCCAAAGTTAAGTTCAGTATTTAAACGTGTACATGGAGGAAATGTAAAACATGTAGGCAAAATACCGAAGCGAATTGGTCACTCTATACAAATTGAAAAAAGAGTCGAAGAATTGAGAGATGCACTTGATCTCCATATCCGTGATGAAGAGTTTGAAAAAGCTGCAGAGTTACGTGATGAGATTAAAATACTAAGGAAACAGATTGAAGAAGCTAAGGGAGGGGAATGAAACAAAGTGAGCTTTAATCGATTTTTAGAAAATGCAATCAGTCCTTGGATGAAAAAGGACGGGGCTGAATCGGATATTGTGTTGAGTAGCCGAATAAGATTAGCAAGAAACATGAATGCTTTCACGTTCCCTCTACTTGCTTCAAAAGATGAAGCGTACTTGGTAGCTAAACACGTGGAAGAAGCCTTAGAATCGAGCCAAGGGGATGCTCTTGGGGCAGCGGAGATGCTAACAATGGATGAAATGCGTACGAACGATAAGCGCATTCTTGTAGAAAAGCATTTGATTAGTCCACACTTAGCTGAACAATCAAAGTGTGGCAAAGTGCTGTTAAGTGGAGATGAGTCGCTAAGTGTGATGGTGAATGAAGAAGATCATATTCGGATTCAAGTGTTAAACCCAGGTTTCGACCTAGAGAAAAGTCTTCAAGCAGCAAATGCGCTTGATGACTGGATTGAATCTCACATAACTTATGCCTATGACAAAAAGTTTGGTTACTTAACAAGTTGCCCAACAAATGTTGGCACAGGTATGAGAGCTTCCGTTATGATGCATTTGCCAGCTCTTGCTATGACGCAACAACTTCAAAGAATTCTCCCAGCTATTAATCAATTAGGTTTAGTTGTAAGAGGAATTTATGGGGAAGGTAGCGAAGCTTTAGGAAACCTGTTTCAAATTTCGAATCAAATGACCCTTGGTAAAACGGAACAGGACATTGTTGATGAACTGCAAAGTGTAGTGAAACAATTAATTAGGCAAGAACGTGGAGCCCGGGACTCTTTACTAGAACATTCTAAGTTAAAGCTTACAGACCGTGTGTTCCGTTCCTTTGGGATACTTTCAAATAGTTATGTGATAGATTCCAAAGAAGCGACGCGTAGATTATCAGACGTTCGCTTAGGCATTGATTTAGGCTTAATAGAGAATGTGTCCGGCAATATTTTAAATGAGCTAATGATTCTCACTCAGCCAGGCTTCTTACAGCAATATGCGGAAAAAGTATTGTCGCCTGAACAACGAGACGAGCGAAGAGCTACTTTAATAAGAGAACGATTAAAAATGGAATATAAGCAAGTGGATTGATTATGACGGAGGTGGAGTAAATGATGTTTGGAAGATTTACAGAGCGTGCTCAAAAAGTATTGGCGCTCTCTCAAGAAGAAGCGATTCGATTAAGCCATCACAATATAGGTACTGAACATATATTATTGGGTCTTATACGTGAAGGAGAAGGCATTGCAGCAAAAGCATTACAGCAACTCGGGCTTGGGGCTGAAAAACTGCAAAAAGAAGTGGAGACACTAGTTGGCAAAGGCGAAGAAGGTCAGAAAAGCATTCATAGTACACCTCATTATACTCCTAGAGCAAAAAAAGTCATTGAACTCTCGATGGACGAAGCTAGAAAACTGGGACACTCTTACGTAGGAACAGAGCATATTCTACTCGGTTTGATTCGAGAAGGAGAGGGTGTTGCGGCACGTGTTTTGAATAACTTAGGGGTTAGCCTTAATAAAGCAAGACAGCAAGTGCTTCAGCTTCTAGGTAGCAATGAAGGAGGAAGTTCTTCACAGTCAGGTAGTGCAACAGCTAATGCGAATACGCCAACATTAGATAGCCTTGCTCGTGATCTAACTGCTATTGCGCGAGAGGAAACACTTGATCCCGTTATTGGTAGAAGTAAAGAAATTGAACGTGTTATTCAAGTGCTAAGTCGACGCACTAAAAATAACCCAGTCTTAATAGGAGAACCAGGTGTAGGTAAGACCGCAATTGCAGAGGGGTTAGCACAGAGTATCGTAGCAAATGAAGTGCCAGAAACTCTGCGGAATAAACGTGTGATGACACTTGATATGGGTACCGTGGTAGCCGGGACAAAATACCGAGGTGAGTTTGAGGATCGTTTGAAAAAAGTAATGGATGAAATCCGTCAAGCTGGAAACGTCATCCTATTTATTGATGAACTTCATACATTGATTGGTGCTGGCGGAGCAGAAGGTGCAATTGATGCTTCAAACATATTAAAACCTTCACTAGCACGTGGAGAGTTACAATGTATTGGTGCGACCACTCTTGATGAATACCGTAAATACATTGAAAAAGATGCGGCTCTAGAGCGTCGTTTTCAACCGATTCAGGTGGATGAACCAACTCTTGATGAGTCCGTGCAAATCTTATATGGCTTGCGTGACCGTTACGAAGCTCATCATCGTGTGACAATTACTGATCTAGCAATTGAGGAAGCTGTAAAGTTATCAGATAGATATATTTCCGATCGCTTCCTACCGGATAAAGCGATTGATCTTATTGATGAGGCTGCATCTAAAGTTCGCTTACGCTCTTATACCGCACCACCAAACTTAAAAGAACTTGAAGCTAGGTTAGAAGAGACTAGGAAAGAGAAAGACGCCTCTGTCCAAAGCCAGGAGTTTGAAAAAGCGGCATCGCTCCGTGACTCGGAACAACGTTTACGAGAAGAACTTGAAGAAATGAAAAATGAATGGAAGAAAAAACAAGGCCAAGAAAACACGGAAGTTGTCGTGGAAGATATTGCACAAGTTGTAGCTAGTTGGACTGGAATTCCGGTTTCCAAATTAGCTGAAGAAGAAACAGACCGTTTGTTACGAATGGAGTCAATTCTTCATGAGCGACTTGTTGGTCAAGAAGAAGCGGTAAAATCGATTTCTAAAGCAATTCGTCGCGCTCGTGCAGGTTTAAAAGATCCTAAACGTCCAATTGGTTCGTTTATCTTCTTAGGTCCAACTGGGGTCGGGAAAACGGAATTGGCAAGGGCTGTCGCTGAAACATTGTTTGGTGATGAAGATTCTGTTATTCGAATCGATATGTCGGAGTATATGGAAAAACATGCAACGAGCCGTTTGGTTGGTTCGCCCCCGGGTTATGTAGGACATGAAGAAGGCGGACAACTGACAGAGAAGATCCGCAGAAAGCCATACTCTGTGATTTTATTAGATGAAATTGAAAAAGCACATCCAGATGTTTTTAATATATTGTTACAAGTGCTTGAGGATGGACGGTTAACTGATTCGAAAGGACGGACGGTTGATTTTCGTAATACAGCAGTGATTATGACTTCCAATGTGGGGGCATCGCAGCTGAAACGAAATAAATACCTTGGCTTTACAACAGAAACTGAAGGTCAAGAATATAAAGACATGAAAGATCGTGTGATGTCAGAACTTAAGAATAGTTTTAGACCAGAGTTCTTAAATCGCATTGATGAAATCATTGTCTTCCATTCTTTAGAGAAAAAACATGTGCGCGAAATCATTACAATGATGTCCGACCAATTAAAGAGCCGTCTTTCAGAACAGGGAATTGATTTTGAGCTTACAGAAGAGGCAAAAGACAAAATTACGGATATTGGTTATGATCCAGAGTATGGAGCACGACCATTACGCCGGGCACTTCAAAAAGAAGTAGAGGACCGTTTGTCGGAAGAACTTTTGAGAGGCACAATCGTAAAAGGGCAAAAAGCTGTGATTTACATGAAAGATGGAGAATTAGCAGTTGAAGCAAAAGAAAAAACAAATGTATAAGCAATGATAAAAGAACCGGAGGGCGTTTCCTCCGGTTCTTTTAAAAACAAGCGTTTCTCTGCGGTTTTTGGTACACTTACTGTATTGAAGCAAACGGAGGAATGAATGCATGGCGAAACAAAAAACAAAATTTGTCTGCCAAGAGTGTGGATATGAATCAGCAAAATGGATGGGTAAATGTCCTGGTTGTCAAAGTTGGAACACAATGGTAGAAGAAATGAATGTAAATGAAAAGCAAAGAAGCCGCAGTTATGTAACATCGGGTGACACAATCCATAAAGCCCAACCGATTACTTCAGTGAAGGGTGAACGTGAACCTCGAGTGAGCACGACGATGACAGAGCTTGATCGTGTTTTAGGGGGAGGCATTGTGCCAGGTTCACTTGTGTTGGTAGGAGGTGACCCCGGTATTGGGAAGTCGACTTTATTGCTACAATTATCAGCGAAGTTAGCAAATACCAATGAAAGGGTATTGTACATTTCAGGGGAAGAATCAGTTAAGCAAACGAAGTTGCGTGCTGATAGATTAGAACTGTCCTCTGATCAATTATTTGTGCTCGCTGAAACAGATGTCTCATTAATCGAACGAGCGATTGATGAAGTTCAGCCATCCCTTGTTGTGATTGACTCAATACAAACCGTCTACCAGGAAGAAATTACTTCCGCCCCAGGAAGTGTTGCTCAGGTACGAGAGTGTACTGCAGCGTTTATGAGAGTCGCTAAAACAAGAGGAATCGCCGTGTTTATTGTTGGCCACGTAACAAAGCAAGGATCAATTGCCGGTCCTAAATTACTGGAGCATATGGTTGATTCGGTCCTCTATTTTGAAGGGGAAAGGCACCATACGTATCGGATATTACGAGCAGTAAAAAATCGGTTTGGCTCAACAAACGAGATGGGCATCTTTGAAATGAAAGAACTTGGGCTAGAAGAGGTGCTTAACCCTTCAGAAATCTTTCTTGAGGAACGTTCGCAAGGGGCAGCTGGGTCAGTAGTTGTTGCTTCAATGGAAGGGACAAGGCCTGTCTTAGTAGAACTTCAAGCATTAATTTCTCCAATGGGTTTTGGAAACCCGCGACGAATGGCAACAGGTCTAGATCATAACCGTGTTTCGCTGCTTATGGCCGTGTTAGAAAAGCGTGTAGGCATGCTTCTACAAAATCAAGACGCTTACTTAAAAGTTGCAGGCGGAGTAAAGCTTGATGAACCAGCGATTGATTTGGCTATTGCGCTTAGCATTGCTTCAAGTTTCCGCAATCAGTCAACAGAGCCAATGGACGTTGCTATAGGTGAAGTTGGTTTAACGGGTGAGATACGTCGAGTGTCACGGATTGAACAACGTGTTAATGAAGCCGCAAAATTAGGCTTTAAAAGAGTAATCATACCAGAGAAAAATTTAGGTGGCTGGACAGTACCACAGGGTATTGAGGTTGTTGGTGTCCCAACGCTTGATAAAGCGCTAGATGCTGCTTTAGGGAGGTAGTAGGAATGGAAGAAAGGAATCGAACTGTATTTATTCAAAATTTATTGAAGTTAGTTGCGCCGGGAACGCCGTTACGAGCGGGTATTGACAATGTTTTACGTGCGAATACCGGAGGATTAATTGTGCTCGGCTACAATAATGAAATGATGAATATTGTAGATGGAGGATTCTTTATTAATAGCGATTTTTCGCCAGCTTACTTGTATGAATTGGCAAAAATGGATGGAGCAATTATTCTAAGTGAGGATGGAAAGCGAATTCTATACGCGAATACGCAACTTGTGCCGAACAATAATATATCATCAAGTGAGACGGGCATCCGTCACCGTTCTGCAGAGCGAGTAGCTAAACAAACAGGGAATTTAACGATTTCGATCTCGCAGCGACGTAATGTCATTACGCTTTATCAAGGTGAATACCGATATTCTTTAAAAGACATTGGCGTCATATTAACAAAAGCAAATCAAGCGATACAAACGCTTGAGAAATACAAATCTGTACTAGATCAAAGCATTACTAACCTTGGGGCACTTGAATTTGAACAACTGGTTACGTTTAGTGATCTAGTTCAAGTTATCCATAGGATTCAAATGGTGCTACGAATTAAGCAGGAAATCCAAAACTTTATTCTAGAACTTGGGGACGAAGGGCGCTTAATTACAATGCAATTAAAAGAGCTTGTTTCGAACACGGAACAAGAAGCATTGTATTTGCTAAAAGACTATTCAAAAGAGCGGACACATGACGTGAAAAAAACGCTAGCAGAGCTAACTACGTTGTTAAATGAGGATCTCTTAGATGAGCAGGCGATTGTAAAGGCGCTTGGTTATGGAAGGACCACCAATCTTATGGAGCAGTCAGCTTCACCGAGGGGTTACCGAATCCTTCATAGAATACCTCGACTTCCTACACAAATTATAGAGAATGTTATTGATGAATATGGCCATCTGTCAAGTGTAATGGTAGCGACAGCAGCACAATTAGATGAAGTTGATGGAATTGGTGAGGCAAGAGCAAAGATGATTAAAGACGGTTTAAGTCGCATTCAAGAACAACTTTTTGTTGATCGCCATATTTAGTAAGGGACAATTAATTGTCCCTTTCAGGCATGATATGGACAGATTAATGAATACTGCTAGATATCATGTTTTTTTATGGAAAATACAGTTTGCTAGGTTTGAGAGTTGTAAACTTGTCTATAATAGCTAAAAGGAGGTGTGTAAGTACATGCTTAAATGGATTGTAAGGATATTCTTTATTTTAGCAGGAGCTACTTTAGGCTTTTTGTTCATTCCAGAGCTTATCGAAATGACAGCATTTGAAGCCCCAGCTTGGTTGTCCAGCCCTTATACAGGAACAGCAATTGGTGCGTTGGTCTTATACGGTGTTTCATTATATCTAGCTGATCTTATTGTTAATTTCTTTCGTTTGATTGAGGAAACGATTGTGAAAGCGCCAATTGCAGATGTATTGTCTGGTTCATTGGGGTTGATAGTTGGTTTAATAGCGGGTTACTTGATCGGATCCCCGTTAAATGCTTTTGGCTTTCCAGTTATAAGTAATATATTGCCAGTGTTTATAACAATATTAGTGGGTTATTTAGGGTTTCAAATCGGCTTTAAAAAGCGGGATGAAATGTTACAATTTATTTTATCTATGCGCAATCAAAAAGACAAAGAAATGCAGAGAAAAAAAGACTCTGTTGATTCAGAGCAAGAGGGACAAATGTCTGGTAAGCAAATGAAGATCCTTGATACTAGTGTTATTATTGATGGTCGAATCGCAGATATTTGCCAAACTGGTTTTCTTGAGGGAACGCTAGTGATTCCAGGGTTTGTGTTAGATGAATTGCAGCATATTGCTGACTCGTCTGATGCATTGAAGCGAAACCGTGGTCGTAGAGGCCTTGATATATTAAACAAAATTCAAAAAGAACTGCCAGTCAACGTTCATATTTATGAAGGTGATTTTGAAGAAATCCAAGAAGTTGATAGTAAACTTGTGAAATTAGCAAAGATATCTTCGGGGATTGTTGTAACAAATGATTTTAATTTGAATAAAGTCTGTGAGTTACAAGGTGTACAAGTATTAAACATTAATGACTTAGCTAATGCAGTTAAACCCGTTGTTCTTCCTGGAGAAATCTTAAATGTGTATGTGATTAAAGAAGGGAAAGAAAATCATCAAGGAGTTGCTTACTTAGATGACGGCACGATGATTGTTGTTGAAGGTGGCCGTGAATTAATGAATAAGCAAGTTGATGTAACGGTAACAAGCGTTTTACAAACCAGTGCGGGCAGGATGATCTTTGCTAAACCAAAATCGTTAGAGAAAGCCCAATAAATAAAAGCCTGCCTTTATATAAGGGCAGGTTTTTTGAGGAGAAGCGCGTTCTCATGGTAAACTGGCTTTAGGATGAATTAAAGGGAGAACGTAGGATGGATTATAAAGCAATTGTATTAGCTGCTGGACAGGGCAAGCGAATGAACGCGGGTTATAACAAACAATTGATTAAGCTAAATGGTACTCCACTCATTATCCATTCTTTGCAATTGTTTGAAACAGATAATGAGTGCTCAGAAATCATTCTAGTCGTTAGTGCAAATGAACGTGAAGATATGAAAAAACTTGTGGAGAATTATAACGTAAAGAAAGTAAGGAATCTGGTGATAGGCGGTGTAGAGCGTCAAGATAGCGTCTATGCTGGATTATCAGCAATAGATGATAAAGGGATCGTGTTAATCCATGACGGTGCAAGACCGTTCGTTAAGCAGGCTGTCATTCAAAGCATCGTAGAAGAGGCCGAGAAAACGGGTAGTGCAATTGCGGCTGTTCCGGTTAAAGATACAATTAAGAGAATGGCCGGAAACTTTATCGAAAAGACGGTGGAGCGGACAGATCTCTGGGCTGCCCAAACACCACAAGGGTTTCAGTATGATTTAATTTTAGAAGCTCATCAAGATGCTAAGGAATATGGTTATAATGGAACAGACGATGCTAGCTTGGTTGAGAGGTTAGGTAAGCCTGTGTCTATCGTTGAAAGCGATTATTTAAACTTAAAATTGACTACAGAAGAAGATTTACTGTTTGCTGAGACGATTTTAAAAGCAAAGGAGAACAAAAGATGATTCGAATTGGACAAGGCTATGATGTGCATCAAATGGTAGAAGGTAGACCGTTTATTTTGGGAGGCATTACGATTCCTCACGAAAAGGGGTTGCTTGGTCATTCTGACGCAGATGTTCTTCTACATACGATTACAGATGCAGCGCTTGGCGCTATTGGAGCAGGTGATCTAGGAAAGCATTTTCCTGATACGGATGAGGCTTATAAAGACGCAGATTCAAAACAACTACTCAAACATGTATGGGAGCTTGTAAAGAAATCTGGTTATACGCTCGGAAATGTGGATTGTACGGTTATGGCACAAAAGCCCAAGCTCGCCCCCTACATTGATGAAATGCGAACTAAAATTGCAGAGCTTTTAGAAACAGAAGTAGCTAATGTTGGGGTGAAAGCGACAACCACTGAAAAATTAGGGTTTGTTGGTCGTGAGGAAGGCGTGGCTGCACAAGCAGTTATCTTGCTCGTAAAAGCGTAGAAATCTTTGTTTTTAAGTTAGAACATGCTATGATGATTCAGAATAAGCGAGACAGAGGAGTGCTTCGTAATGTCTAAAGAAATCCGGGTTCGATTTGCACCTAGTCCAACAGGGCATTTGCATATCGGAGGAGCGCGTTCAGCGCTGTTTAATTACTTATTGGCAAAAAATACTGGTGGTACGTTTGTACTGCGCATTGAAGATACAGATCAAGCTAGGAACGTAGATACAGCTACAGAAAAATTAATGGATAGTTTGAAGTGGCTAGGTCTTAATTGGGACGAGAGTATTGATACAGAGGCTGGCGAATACGGTCCTTATCGTTCAATGGATCGTGTTGGTCTATATAAAGAATACATTCAGCAGTTACTTAATGAGAATAAGGCATATTATTGTTATATGACCGAAGAAGAGTTAGAAGCAGAGCGTGAAGCACAAAAGGCTCGCGGTGAAATGCCTAAATATAGTGGCCGTGACCGCGATCTTACAGAAGATCAACGGGCAGCATATGAAGCAAAAGGGATTCAGCCAGTTGTGAGATTCCGTGTGACGGAAGGACAGACAATTACGTTTAATGACTCTGTACGTGAAGAAGTATCGTTTGAATCTGACGGTATAGGTGATTTTGTCATTGCCCGTAAAGACGGAGTACCGATGTATAATTTTGCCGTTGTCATTGATGATCACTTAATGAAAATCTCTCATGTTATCCGTGGTGAAGAACATTTATCAAATACACCAAGGCAAATTATGTTATTCCAGGCGTTTGGTTGGGAGGTACCTACATTTGCCCACGCTTCATTGATATTAAATGCCGATCGTCAAAAAATGAGCAAACGTGATGAGTCGATCATCCAGTTTGTGGAACAATATAAAGATCTCGGGTATATGCCAGAAGCAATTGTTAACTTCTTAGCATTGCTAGGTTGGTCGCCTGTAGGGGAAGAAGAAATCTTCACTCTAGAAGAGTTAAGCGAACAGTTTTCGCTAGATCGAGTATCTAAAGCGCCAGCTGTATTTGATATGGATAAACTTGCATGGATGAATAACCAATATATTAAAAATGCCGATCTTGATACGGTTGTTGACTTAGCTTTGCCTCACTTGATCGCGAGTGGTGTTGTCTCTGAAGAGTTGAGCGAAGATCGTTTAGAGTGGACACGTCGCCTAATAGGCCTTTACCAAGAGCAGATGCAATACGGCGCGGAAATCGTAAAACTTACAGAACAATTTTTCAAGAAAGACGTAGACTATACCGATGATGCTAGAGAAGTTTTGGCTGAAGAGCAAGTGCCTGAAGTGTTAACGCAGTTTGCGAAAGAATTAGACGAAGTAGAAACATTTACTGTCCCAGATATTAAAAAAGCCATAAAAGCTACACAAAAAGCGACGGGGCAAAAAGGGAAAAAGCTATTTATGCCGATTCGAGCAGCAGTTAGTGGTCAAACACACGGACCAGAGTTAGGCGATACCATTGAGCTTTTAGGCAAAGCGGTTGTAGGAGCTAGATTAAAAGCAGCGGTTGAGAAGTAAGAAACATTAAGAGAAAACGTTGATTGGGAAAAGTAAACGAAGAATCCCTAACAGAGAAGGCGACCATGGCTGAAAGTCGCTAGGGTGAAATCGTTGAAAATGCACCCATGAGTCTTTATTTGAACGATACGTACGGGTATCTAGTAAAAAAAGCGGTTTGCCTCGTTAAAGGCAGGAAAAGCGCCAGGGATATCTCCTGGTAAAGCAGAGTGGAACCGTGCATATGCGCCTCTGTACCTCAAAAGAGGTACAGTGGCTTTTTTTGTTTTTGGAAAAGGAGGGGAACGAAGATGGGATTAATCCGAACATTAATTAACGACATTGATGTTGTTTTTGATCAAGATCCTGCTGCTCGCAACCGTATTGAAGTTATATTTACTTATTCTGGCGTCCATGCTGTTTGGGGGCATCGTATATCCCATGCTTTGTGGAACCGAGGCTGTTTTTTCCTAGCTCGTTTGCTTTCGCAATTCATACGTTTTTTAACAGGCATTGAAATTCATCCAGGAGCAAAAATAGGGCAAAGGCTTTTTATTGACCATGGTATGGGAGTCGTTATAGGAGAAACATGTGAGATTGGAAATGATGTAACGATTTTTCAAGGTGTTACGTTAGGTGGTACGGGGAAAGAGAAAGGGAAGCGGCATCCGACAGTGAAAGACGGGGCGCTAATTGCTACAGGAGCGAAAGTGCTCGGTTCATTTACAATTGGAGAACATGCCCGCATTGGGGCGGGTTCAGTTGTTTTAAAGGAAGTCCCGCCTCACTCTACGGTTGTGGGGATCCCTGGAAAAATTGTTATAAAGGATGGAAAGAAAGTGGGGTCGGCACACTCTCTGGACCATTCGCTACCAGACCCCATTGCAGATAGTATTTCAGAAATGGAAAAAGAGATCATTAGGCTAAAAAACGAATGTGCTCGACTTGCGGAAAAATAAAGACACATTGGACTAGGTGTTCCACATAGAGTATAGATCACCCTTTATTTAAAGAAAGGAAGTTAATGAAATGGTTAGGATTTATAATAGTTTAACGAATAAAAAAGAGATATTTACACCGATTGAAGAAGGAAAAGTCAAGATGTATTGCTGCGGTCCAACCGTTTATAACTACATTCATATTGGAAATGCAAGACCTCCCATCGTTTATGACATGGTTCGTCGTTATCTTGCATTTCGTGGATACGATGTCACATTTGTTTCAAACTTTACAGACGTTGATGATAAGATCATTCGTGCTGCTCATGAGCTAGGAGAAGAAGTGTCTGATGTAGCTGAAAGTTTTATTGAGGCATATCATGCGGATACAGGGGCATTAAATGTTGCTGAAGCAGATTTACATCCGCGAGTAACGGATACGATGGAAGATATTATTGAGTTTATTGCAAAGCTTGAAGAGAAAGGTTTTGCGTATGAATCAGGTGGAGATGTTTATTTTCGTACACGAAAATTTGATGGGTATGGAAAATTGTCTGGTCAATCGCTTGATGAGCTACAGAGTGGTGTTAGAATCGGAGTAGACGAGCGGAAAGAAGATGCAGTGGATTTTGTTCTATGGAAAGCTGCTAAACCAGATGAAATCTCTTGGAGTAGCCCTTGGGGGGAAGGTCGACCAGGCTGGCATATTGAATGTTCCGCAATGATTAAAAAAAATCTTGGGGAAACGATTGATATTCATGCCGGCGGAAAAGATTTAACTTTTCCTCATCATGAAAATGAAATTGCCCAATCAGAGGCATTAACTGGAAAGAAATTAGCGAACTATTGGATGCATAATGGTTTTGTTAACATTAATAATGAAAAAATGTCGAAATCACTTGGAAACTTTGTCCTCACTCATGACATCATTCAACAATATCCGCCAGAAGTTGTTCGGTTTTTCATGTTGACGGCCCATTATAGAACGCCAATTAACTTTAGTGATGAGCTCTTAACTGGAGCCCAGGCTGGATTAGATCGTCTTAAGAATGCAGTTGCTAACTTGGAACATCGTTTAGCTGAAACGGTAGATTTAGGTGAGTCAAGTGAGTGGATAAAAAAAGTTGAAGGCTTCAGACAGCGGTTTATTGAAGAAATGGATGATGATTTTAATAGTGCGAATGGAATTAGTGTTTTATTTGACTTGGCAAAAGAAGCGAATGTATACACGAAAGAAGATCAAACATCTAAGCAAGTAATTGAAGCATTTCTTGATTTATTTACAGAAGTAGGTCTCGTACTTGGAGTGAGTTTTAAAAACGAGAAAGAATTACTAGACGCGGATATTGATGCGTTAATAGAGGAACGGAATGCTGCAAGAAAAGCGCGTAATTTTGCAAGGGCAGATGAAATAAGAGATCTATTAAAAGAGCAAAATATTCTTTTGGAAGATACGCCTCAAGGTGTACGCTGGAAGAGGGGTTCTGTATGAATTCAGCCATGGATTGGCGCCAACTAAATGGTCTCGCTCTTGCTTATATGGGTGATGCCGTTTTTGAAAAACATGTCCGATATGAACTGCTTAAACATGGAGCAGTTCGACCAAATCGACTTCATAAAGCAGCCACCAATTATGTATCTGCGAAAGCACAAGCGGGTATATTATATGCGTTTGATTTACAAAACCTTTTAACTGAAGCAGAACAAGCAGTAGTCCGAAGAGGGCGCAATGCAAAGTCGCATACAACACCAAAAAATACAGATGTGGCCACATATCGGAATTCGACCGGGTTTGAAGCATTATTGGGTTACTTATACGTAACCCAAGAACACGAACGTTTAGAAGAGTTGTTGCAAGAAGCGATGAATGTGATAGAAAAGAAAGAAGGGATTTCGCCGTGAGTAAACGACAAGATACGAGAAAAGCACCAAAGCCTCCTAAGCAAGAGGAGGAACAAAGCGAATTCATTGTCGGTAAGAATCCGATTATTGAGGCCATAAAATCTGGTCATGCCATTCACAAAATATGGATTGGTGACCAGTCACAAAAAGGACAAATGACAAAACTGATGCAATTAGCCAAGGAAAAAAATGTTCTTGTCCAAACTGCTCCAAAACGGAAGTTAGACCAATTGGTTGGACATAGCAACCATCAAGGTGTTGTTGCATCAATCGCAGCCTATGATTATGCAGAAATAGAGGATTTGTTCCAGAAAGCAACTGATGCAAATGAGGAACCATTTTTTTTATTGCTGGATGAAATTGAGGACCCGCATAATCTAGGTTCAATTATGCGTACTGCTGATGCAGTAGGAGCTCACGGTATTATTATTCCAAAACGTAGATCGGTTGGCTTAACCCAGACGGTTGCTAAAGCTTCAACAGGGGCGATTGAATATATTCCCGTCGTGCGCGTAACAAACATGGCGCGTACAATGGATGAATTAAAGAAGCGAGGCCTGTGGTTTGCAGGAACAGATGCAAAAGGAAATGAGGATTATAGCCAGGCATCTTACGATCTACCACTAGGCCTTGTAATTGGTAGTGAAGGTAAAGGAATTACCCGTTTAATTAAAGAGAAATGTGATTTTCTTGTGAGTATTCCAATGAAAGGTCAGGTTACATCATTGAACGCTTCAGTTGCAGCTAGTTTGCTAATGTACGAAGTGTATCGCAAAAGAAGCGGGTCAAAATAAAATGAAAAACATCCTGCTTGTAGATGGCTATAACATTGTGGGAGCATGGCCGGTGCTACAGAAGTTAAAAGAAACAGACTTCGCGCTAGCACGGGACAAGCTTGTTGGTTTGCTAGCAGAATACGCTGCTTATACAGGTTATGAAGTGAAAGTAGTGTTTGATGCGCATATGGTGCAGGGTATTGGAAAGGTATATAACAAACACCGAGTGGAGGTCATTTACACAAAAAAAAATGAAACTGCTGATGAACGGATTGAAAAACTTGTTATTCAATTAAAAAGGATTGATCGGACGATTTATGTAGCTACTTCTGATATGGCAGAGCAGTCGCTTGCTTTTGGTAGCGGTGCTTTGCGTAAATCGGCACGAGAGTTGGCCATTGAGACAGAAATAGCTGCAAAAAGAATCGACAAGATGCTTCAAAATACGAGAAAAGCGCAAGAATCGTCGAAAATTAAGTTATCAGAGGAAGTTGCTGAAATTTTTGAAAAATGGCGTCGAGGCGACAAATGAGTAGTTGACCTGCTGGAAATCTGTGCTATATAATATGAATAACTTTTCACAACATTATGTCTATGCTATCGCGAGGAGTGATTAGTTTGGGTGCAGGTCTAGCAGGTGGAGCAGTGACGTTTAAAGGTAATCAGTTTGATGCTTGGGAAGACGATTCTTTAATCAATGAAGTTCGTACTGGAAACACGTTGGCACTAGAACACTTAATCGGTAAGTATCGCAATTTTGTGCGCGCAAAAGCTCGCTCATATTTTCTTATTGGAGCAGATCATGAAGATATTGTGCAAGAAGGTATGATTGGGCTGTATAAAGCGGTCAGAGATTTTAATGGGGACAAGCTAGCCTCCTTTAAAGCTTTTGCAGAGTTGTGTATTACGAGGCAAATCATTACGGCGATTAAAACAGCTACAAGACAGAAACATATTCCACTTAATTCGTATGTATCGTTGGACAAGCCTATTTATGACGAAGAGTCGGATCGCACACTAATGGACGTAATCTGCGGGAATAAGGTAACAGATCCAGAAGCGTTGCTGATTAACCAGGAAGAATTTTCGTATATTGAAGGAAAGATGAGTGAAATTTTAAGCGAACTGGAACGACAAGTGTTGATGCTCTATTTGGATGGTCGTACGTATCAGGAAATATCAATTGATCTCAAAAGGCATGTTAAATCAATTGATAATGCACTGCAACGTGTGAAACGAAAACTTGAACGATATGTAGAACTTAAAAGTGTAATGTTGTAACAACAAGAGCGGAGCCTCAAGTGGAGGCCCCGCTCTTGTTTCTTAAACGCTAGATTGACACTAGTTTACAGCTGTGCTAGAGTCAAAGAGTATGTGCAAAGTGCGGAGGTGTCTTCATTGGGCAGAAAGCGTGTCTTAGCGTGCGAAACGTGTAAGTCAAGAAACTACTCGTTTACAAACGATAACAAAGATGAGGTCCGACTTGAATTAAAAAAATATTGCAAGCAGTGCAAAGAACATACAATTCATTTAGAAACACGTTAATGTATGACATAGAACGATATGAAATCAACGACGTCTGTAAAGGATGTTTATCTTTTTGATATTGTGCAATGCTGGAGGTGTATGGATTCGCATGGCTACGGAGAAAAAAGGGCCAATCTCATTTTTACGCAATGTAGGGCGGGAAATGAAGCGTGTTACCTGGCCGACTAGAAAAGAATTAACCCGTTACACACTTGTGGTTTTGGCAACTTTAGCGATTATGGTGGGCTTCTTCTTTCTAGTTGATGAAGGCATATCATTCTTATTGCGTTTCTTGTAAAATTTAAGCAATGTGTGTAATAAAAGGAGGGAAGGACGGCTGTCCTGAACAATGGAAAAAAACTGGTTTGTGGTACACACGTATTCTGGTTATGAGAATAAAGTAAAAGCAAATCTCGAAAAGCGTGTGGAGTCCATGGAAATGACTGACCACATCTTTCGCGTCCTCGTTCCTGTAGAAGAGGAAACAGAAACGAAAAACGGAAAGACAAAACAAGTAACGCGGAAGGTATTTCCGGGTTATGTTTTAGTAGAAATGATTATGACAGATGATTCATGGTACGTTGTTCGTAATACACCTGGTGTGACAGGGTTTGTTGGTTCTGCAGGTGCAGGCTCAAAACCATCCGCTCTTATGCCAGATGAAGTGGAGCGCATTCTGAAACAAATGGGTGTTGCAGAACTTCATGCTGAAATTGATTTTGAATTAAAAGAATCAGTTAAAGTAACATCAGGACCATTCGCTGATTTTGTAGGCACAATTGAAGAGATTCAAATTGAGAAACAGAAGCTGAAAGTCCATGTAAATATGTTTGGTCGGGAAACACCGGTTGAGCTTGAGTTTGGACAAGTTGAAAAGATTTCTTAAAAAAACTTGCGTCCATCGGCTTTTGGTGATAAGATTTCAATGTTTAGTATGAGTAATACTATCCAGTCGGATGCGTATGCATCCGTCTTTTTGAGTGGGAGGGTACATACAAGTATCCGGTAACCACATCACGGACTTAAGGAGGTGTGTCACGTGGCTAAAAAGGTAATTAAAATGGTTAAGCTACAAATCCCTGCGGGTAAAGCCAATCCGGCACCACCAGTTGGACCAGCACTTGGTCAAGCAGGTGTTAACATCATGGGATTTTGTAAAGAATTTAACGCTCGTACATCAGACCAAGCGGGTCTTATCATTCCAGTTGAGATCACTGTGTTTGAAGATCGTTCGTTTACATTCATCACTAAAACGCCACCAGCTGCAGTTCTTTTGAAAAAAGCAGCAGGAATCGAATCAGGTTCTGGTGAGCCGAACCGCACGAAAGTTGCAACGGTTAAGCGCGATAAAGTACGCGAAATCGCTGAAACAAAAATGCCGGATTTGAACGCTGCTTCTGTTGAGGCGGCAATGCTTATGGTTGAGGGTACAGCTCGCAGCATGGGCATCGTAATCGAAGACTAATTGGTTCGTTTGCTGAGAGGTTGCGCTCAAGCTTGAGTCGCAGCCTTTCAAATAGTGGGAGGACTATCCGTTAATACCACATACGAGGAGGAAATAAAATGGCTAAAAAAGGCAAGAAGTATGTAGATGCTCTTAAACTTGTAGACCGTGATACGGCTTACCAAGCTGAAGAAGCGCTAGAACTAGTAAAGAAAACATCTGTCGCTAAGTTTGATGAAACAGTAGAAGTTGCTGTACGTCTTGGCGTTGACCCTAAGAAAGCAGATCAACAAATTCGTGGTGCAGTCGTGCTTCCGCACGGAACTGGTAAAACGCAACGTGTTCTTGTATTTGCAAAAGGGGATAAAGCGAAAGAAGCAGAAGCAGCTGGGGCTGACTTTGTTGGTGAAGATGATCTTATCAATAAAATCAACCAAGGTTGGTTCGACTTTGATGTAATTGTTGCAACTCCTGATATGATGGCGCAAGTTGGTCGTCTAGGTCGTGTGCTTGGACCAAAAGGTCTTATGCCAAACCCTAAAACAGGAACAGTTACTTTCGATGTAACAAAAGCTGTTGAAGAAATCAAAGCTGGTAAAGTGGAATACCGTGTTGATAAATCAGGTAACATCCACGTGCCAATTGGCAAAGTTTCATTTGATTCAGCGAAGTTAGTTGATAACTTTAAAACAATCATCGAAACATTGCATAAAGTAAAGCCATCAGCTGCAAAAGGTACGTATGTACGTAATATCGCAGTTGCATCAACGATGGGCCCTGGTGTCCGTGTTGTAACATCGGCTTACTCTAAATAATAGTTGACTCTCATTTTAGAATGAGGTAAGCTATTGTTTGTGAATTAAATAGTCATACCGTAGACAGTAGGTGCGTTTTCGCTTAAATAGCCTACCGAGGTGAGCAAATAGATCTCTAATTTAGAGTACAATGCCCTCGTGTGTCATACGCGAGGGCTTTCTATATGGAACCGGTCGGTGTGCAAACAGTTTTACAGGAGGTGTAACGATGAGCAAAGTTTTAGAGCAAAAACAACAAGTTGTATCAGAAGTAGCGGCTAAACTTAAAGAAAGCAAATCAACAGTGGTTGTTGATTATCGTGGACTTAATGTAGCCCAAGTAACTGAGCTTCGTAAACAATTACGTGAAGCTGGCATTGAGTACAAAGTTTACAAAAACACGCTTGTACGCCGTGCGACTGCAGAAGCTGGTTTTTCTGGTTTAGATGAGCATCTTGTAGGACCAACTGCGATCGCATTTGGTGCAGAAGATGTGATCGCACCTGCAAAAGTACTAAACGAGTTTGCGAAAAAGAACGAAGCGCTTGAAATCAAAACAGGTATCATCGAAGGCAATATTGCATCCGCTGCAGAAGTTAAAGCACTAGCTGAGCTTCCTTCACGCGATGGTTTGCTTTCTATGCTTGCAAATGTACTTCAAGCACCAGTTCGTGGATTTGCAATTGCTACAAAAGCGGTTGCAGAACAAAAAGAAGAACAAGGCGCGTAACGTTAGCGACTTGAATCATATCTCATATTTGAATTAGGAGGATTTACAATGAATAAAGATCAAATCATTGAAGCGATTAAAGAAATGACAGTTCTTGAACTAAATGACCTTGTAAAAGCAATCGAAGAGGAGTTTGGCGTAACTGCAGCAGCTCCAGTAGCAGTAGCAGCAGGTGGCGGCGAAGCAGCAGCTGAGCAAACTGAATTCGACGTAGTTCTTGAGTCTGCTGGTTCTTCTAAAATTGGCGTAATTAAAGTGGTTCGTGAAATCACTGGTCTTGGACTTAAAGAAGCAAAAGCGCTTGTTGATGGTGCTCCAGCTCCAATCAAAGAAGGCGTTTCTAAAGAGGATGCTGAAGAAATCAAAGGCAAACTTGAAGAAGCTGGCGCTAGCGTAGAAGTTAAGTAATAACTGCTTAACGCAAGAAGAAGGTCCGCGGATGGTTGTCCGCGGGCCTTCTTTTCCCATTATAAGAAAGGGTGACGGTTTTGAGTGAACATTATTATGCAAATAAACCGACATCTGCTCGTGATGAAAAGACATGGTCTTATACATTAAAAGGAGAATCGTTTTCTTTTACTACAGACCGGGGTGTTTTTTCTAAAGGTGAAGTAGATTTTGGTAGTCGGTTTTTAATTGAGTCGTTCGAAATGGGAGACTTATCGGGTGACATATTAGATGTTGGCTGCGGATATGGTCCAATAGGTTTGGCTCTCGGAAAAACCTATCAGCAAGGAAAAGTAATTATGATTGATGTCAATGCGCGCGCGTGTGAACTTGCTGAAAAGAATGCAGTGCGAAATAAGGTTGATCGTGCTGAGGTTCGGTTTACAGAAGAGGGTATGGCGAGTCTGCGTGATGATGAGAGATTCGTAGCAGTTGTGACCAATCCGCCAATTCGTGCTGGTAAAGAGACGGTCCATGATATATATGAACGAGCATATAGGCATCTTGTAACAGGCGGAGAACTTTGGGTTGTCATTCAAAAGAAGCAAGGGGCGCCTTCAACAAAAGGGAAGCTTGAAGAGCTTTTTGGGGTGGAAAACGTAGAGACGCGCGGGAAGAATAAAGGATATTTTCTTTTTTCTGCAAAAAAAATTGACTAGCTTTTTCAACTATGATATTATTATTTAATGCGTATAACTGCCTAATTTGCCGTTTCCAAATTCATGAGAGTAACCTCAGTGATTGAAACGGTTCATTTTTGGTTATGCTAATAAAATCTGTGCTATACATGAAAAAAGGTTTCTGATTTTCATACTATAAAGCTTTTTTCTAGTTTTGTATAGTCTAACATGGTTTTTTATTGAAATGTAAAGGCATGCGGATCGATCTGTTTGTAAGAGCTTTAAAGCTCTTACAAATGGTTAATATTTAGATACTATAACGCGAGATTTAAGGGGTGAATCAGTTGACAGGTCAACTAATTCAGTATGGACGTCACCGCCAGCGGAGAAGCTATGCGCGAATTAATGAAGTGCTAGAACTGCCAAACTTGATTGAAATTCAAACGGCTTCTTATCAATGGTTTCTTGATGAGGGTTTGCGAGAAATGTTTCAAGATATTTCTCCTATCCAAGACTTCACTGGCAATTTAGTTTTAGAGTTTATTGATTACAGTCTAGGAGAACCAAAGTATCCTGTTGATGAGTCCAAAGAACGCGACGTGACGTTCGCTGCTCCTTTGAGAGTCAAAGTACGCCTCATTAACAAAGAAACAGGTGAAGTGAAAGAGCAAGAAGTCTTTATGGGTGATTTCCCATTAATGACGGAAACGGGCACATTCGTTATCAATGGAGCTGAACGAGTTATCGTTTCTCAACTTGTGCGTTCACCAAGCGTGTACTACAGCCAAAAGCTTGATAAGAACGGAAAGAAAGGGTTCACTGCAACCGTCATTCCAAACCGTGGTGCTTGGCTGGAGCTTGAAACGGATGCGAAGGATATTGTGTATGTTCGTATTGACCGTACGCGTAAAATCCCTGTATCTGTTCTTTTGCGCGCTCTTGGTTTTGGTTCTGATCAAGAAATCATTGACCTCTTAGGGGAAAATGAATACTTGCGTACTACGCTTGAAAAAGACAATACAGACTCAACTGACAAAGCTTTGCTTGAAATATATGAGCGTCTTCGTCCTGGTGAGCCACCAACGGTCGAGAATGCCAAAAGTTTGTTGGATTCCCGATTCTTTGACCCGAAACGCTATGATTTAGCGAACGTTGGTCGTTATAAAATTAACAAAAAATTACACATCAAAAACCGTCTATTTAACCAACGTTTAGCTGAAAAGCTAGTTGATCCAGAGACAGGTGAAGTGTTAGCAGAAGAAGGAACATTACTTGATCGCCGTACGCTTGATAAGCTCATTCCTCATCTTGAGAAGAATGTTGGTTTCCGTACAGCGCGTACTTCAGGTGGCGTTCTTGACGAAGCTGATGTGGATATTCAATCGATTAAAATTTATGCAGCAGATGATTATGACGAAGAACGTGTGATTTCTGTTATTGGAAATGGCATGGTAGAGCGTGATGTAAAACATATTGCGCCTTCTGATATTATCGCTTCAATCAGTTATTTCTTTAACCTCCTTCATGGAGTAGGTGACACAGATGACATTGACCATCTTGGAAATCGTCGTCTTCGTTCTGTAGGTGAACTACTGCAAAATCAATTCCGTATTGGTTTGTCTCGGATGGAACGTGTCGTTCGAGAGCGTATGTCGATTCAAGATCCGAATGTAATTACGCCACAAGCGTTAATTAACATTCGTCCAGTTATTGCTTCGATAAAAGAGTTTTTTGGAAGCTCACAGCTATCACAGTTCATGGATCAAACGAACCCATTAGCTGAGTTGACACATAAGCGTCGTTTATCAGCACTAGGACCGGGTGGTTTGACGCGTGAGCGTGCTGGTATGGAAGTACGTGACGTTCATTACTCTCACTATGGTCGTATGTGTCCAATTGAAACGCCAGAGGGACCAAATATCGGTTTGATCAACTCTTTATCTTCTTACGCGAAGGTAAATGAATTTGGCTTTATGGAAACTCCATATCGTCGTGTTGATCCAGAAACGGGTAAAGTAACCGCTCGAATCGATTATTTGACTGCCGATGAAGAAGATAACTACGTAGTTGCACAGGCGAATGCGAAATTGAATGAAGATGGATCATTTGTTGATGCAAACATCATTGCGCGTTTCCGTGGTGAAAACACAGTTGTACCATTTGAACGAATTGATTATATGGATGTATCGCCGAAACAGGTTGTTTCCGCAGCGACGTCATGTATTCCTTTCCTTGAAAATGATGACTCCAACCGTGCGCTTATGGGTGCGAACATGCAACGTCAAGCGGTTCCTTTGCTTGTGCCTGAAGCTCCGCTTGTGGGGACTGGTATGGAACATATGTCTGCAAAAGATTCGGGGGCAGCTGTTGTTTCGAAGTATCCAGGTGAGGTGGAACGAGTTACTGCAAAAGAAATCTGGGTTCGCCGCATTGAAGAAGTAGATGGAAAAGAAACAAAAGGTGACTTAGATAAGTATCGTTTGCAAAAATTTGTTCGCTCTAACCAAGGAACGAGTTACAACCAACGCCCTATCGTACGCGAAGGTGATATTGTAGAAAAACGCGAAATTCTTGCCGATGGTCCTTCAATGGAGCAAGGCGAGATGGCGTTAGGACGCAATGTTCTTGTAGGATTTATGACGTGGGAAGGTTATAACTATGAGGATGCGATTATTCTTAGCGAACGTCTTGTGAAGGACGATGTTTATACATCTGTTCATATTGAAGAATATGAATCCGATGCCCGTGATACAAAGCTTGGACCTGAAGAAATCACACGTGACATTCCAAACGTCGGTGAAGATGCATTACGTAATCTTGATGAGCGTGGAATTATTCGTGTTGGGGCCGAAGTGAAAGATGGCGATATTTTAGTTGGTAAAGTAACACCAAAAGGAGTTACTGAACTAACTGCAGAAGAACGTCTCTTACACGCTATCTTCGGAGAGAAAGCTCGTGAAGTTCGTGATACGTCATTACGTGCACCGCACGGTGGTGACGGAATTGTTCTTGATGTGAAAATCTTTAACCGTGAAGACGGCGATGAATTACCTCCTGGTGTAAATCAGCTTGTGCGTGTTTATATTGTGCAGAAGCGTAAAATTAATCAAGGGGATAAAATGGCCGGACGTCACGGAAATAAAGGTGTTATCTCTAGAATTCTACCGGAAGAAGACATGCCTTATATGCCAGATGGCACACCAATCGATATCATGCTTAACCCACTTGGGGTACCATCGCGTATGAACATCGGACAAGTGCTTGAGTTGCACCTTGGTATGGCTGCCCGCAAGCTAGGCATTCATGTTGCATCTCCTGTATTTGATGGTGCGCGTGAGGAAGATGTTTGGGGTACTTTGGACGAAGCAGGTATGGCAAGAGATGGTAAGACAATTCTTTATGATGGACGTACAGGTGAAGCGTTTGACAATCGTGTATCAGTTGGAATTATGTACATGATTAAACTTGCTCACATGGTTGATGACAAGTTACACGCACGTTCAACTGGACCATACTCGCTCGTTACACAACAGCCACTTGGTGGTAAAGCTCAATTTGGTGGTCAGCGTTTTGGGGAGATGGAAGTATGGGCGCTTGAAGCATACGGTGCTGCATACACACTACAAGAAATTCTTACCGTTAAATCGGATGATGTTGTTGGACGTGTGAAAACGTATGAAGCGATTGTTAAAGGCGAAAATGTTCCAGAACCTGGAGTGCCAGAATCGTTTAAAGTATTGATTAAGGAACTTCAATCGCTTGGCATGGACGTTAAAATGCTCTCAAGCAATGAAGAAGAGATAGAGATGCGTGAACTAGATGATGAAGACGACCAAACATCGGAGAAACTAAATCTGAATTTGGAAACGAACGAATCACAAGTATAATCGGCTGAGGGGAGAAGCATCTGTTTCTTCCCCTTGCCCGTCTTAAGATAGCAAGTTTAGCGCGAAAGATCGCGAAGCCACATTAGTGGAAATCATAAGGGAGGTTGGCCCCTTGATCGATGTAAACAACTTTGAATACATGAAAATTGGTTTGGCATCACCAAACAAAATCCGTTCTTGGTCTCGTGGGGAAGTCAAGAAACCGGAAACGATTAATTATCGTACATTAAAGCCGGAAAAAGATGGTCTGTTTTGCGAACGAATTTTTGGTCCGCAAAAAGACTGGGAATGTCATTGTGGGAAATATAAACGTGTTCGTTATAAGGGTGTTGTTTGTGACCGTTGTGGCGTTGAAGTAACACGAGCGAAAGTGCGCCGTGAGCGCATGGGTCATATCGAACTAGCTGCTCCTGTTTCGCACATTTGGTACTTTAAAGGTATTCCAAGTCGTATGGGTCTTGTGCTAGATATGTCGCCTCGTTCATTGGAAGAAGTTATTTATTTTGCTTCTTACGTGGTGACAGAGCCAGGTGATACTCCGCTTGAGAAAAAGCAGTTGCTATCAGAAAAGGAATACCGTGCTTATTATGATAAGTATGGTCGTACGTTTACTGCATCTATGGGTGCGGAAGCGATTCGTAAATTACTTGCAGATATTGACTTACCTAAAGAAGTTAATGGTTTAAAAGAAGAGTTAGAGACTGCTCAAGGACAACGCCGTACTCGTGCGATTAAGCGCCTTGAAGTGCTTGAAGCATTCCGTAATTCAGGAAATGGTCCGTCTTGGATGGTTTTAGATGTTCTTCCGGTTATACCTCCTGAACTTCGTCCAATGGTCCAGCTTGATGGTGGTCGTTTTGCGACTTCTGATTTGAATGACCTCTATCGCCGAGTAATTAACAGAAATAATCGTTTGAAGCGTCTACTTGATCTAGGAGCTCCAAATATTATTGTGCAAAATGAGAAACGTATGCTTCAAGAAGCTGTAGATGCGTTGATTGATAATGGTCGTCGCGGACGTCCTGTTACAGGACCGGGTAACCGCCCATTAAAATCACTTTCTCATATGTTAAAAGGGAAACAAGGTCGTTTCCGTCAAAATCTACTTGGTAAACGTGTTGACTACTCTGGTCGTTCTGTAATTGTTGTAGGTCCGAACTTGAAAATGTATCAATGTGGACTTCCTAAGGAAATGGCACTTGAATTGTTTAAGCCGTTTGTCATGAAAGAACTTGTCTCAAAAGGCCTTGCTCATAATATTAAGAGTGCGAAACGTAAAGTTGAGCGCGTTCAACCTGATGTTTGGGATGTACTTGAAGAAGTTATCCGTGAGCACCCGGTTCTATTGAACCGTGCACCAACACTTCACCGCCTTGGTATCCAAGCATTTGAACCAATTCTTGTAGAAGGTCGGGCAATTAAACTTCACCCACTCGTTTGTACGGCATACAACGCCGACTTTGATGGTGACCAAATGGCTGTTCACGTACCTTTATCTGCAGAAGCACAAGCAGAAGCACGTATTTTAATGCTTGCAGCACAAAACATTCTGAACCCGAAAGATGGTAAGCCTGTTGTTACACCATCACAAGATATGGTACTTGGTAACTACTATCTAACGATGGAAAACGCCGAGGCTCGTGGAGAAGGTTCTGTGTTTAAAGATATCAATGAAGCATTGATTGCTTACCAAAATGGATATGTGCACTTGCATACGCGTATCGCTGTTCCGGTAGCATCATTAAATAAGCCTACATTTAAAGAAGAGCAGCAGGATATGTTACTTCTAACAACTGTTGGAAAACTTCTATTTAATGAGATTATGCCAGACTCATTCCCTTATATGAATGAGCCAACAAACTCGAATCTGGAAGTAGAAACACCGGATCGTTATATGGTTCCAAGTAATACAGATGTAAAAACACTGTTTAGAGAACGTCCGATTGTAGCTCCATTTAAAAAAGGGTTCCTCGGAAACGTTATATCGGAAGTCTTTAAGAAATTTAAGATTACCGAGACATCAAAAATGCTTGACCGTATGAAGGACTTAGGATTTACTTATTCAACGAAAGCTGGTATTACTGTAGGGGTTTCTGATATCGTCGTTCTTTCGGAGAAAAAGGAAATTCTTGAAGATGCAGATAAGAAAGTAGAGCGTATCGTTAAGCAATTCCGTCGTGGTTTAATTACGGAAGAAGAACGTTATGATCGTGTTATCTCTATCTGGAGTGAAGCGAAAGATGTGATTCAAAGTAAATTAATGGGTACGCTTGATGAACGCAACCCAATCTTTATGATGAGTGATTCTGGAGCGCGTGGTAATGCATCAAACTTTACGCAGCTAGCTGGTATGCGTGGATTGATGGCCAACCCGTCTGGTCGTATTATTGAACTTCCAATCAAATCAAGTTTCCGTGAAGGTCTTACAGTACTTGAGTACTTTATCTCCACTCACGGAGCGCGTAAAGGTCTTGCCGATACAGCATTGAAAACAGCTGACTCAGGTTACTTGACGCGTCGTCTTGTTGATGTTGCTCAGGACGTTATCGTTCGTGAAAACGATTGTGGAACTGATCGTGGCCTTGAAGTAGCAGCAATCAAAGAGGGCACTGAGACAATTGAGAACCTTTATGATCGTCTTGTTGGCCGTGTTGCATTTAAAACGGTCCGCCATCCAGAAACAAATGCTGTGCTAATTGGCCGTGGTGATTTAATGGATGAAGATATTGCTAAACAAATCGTTGATGCTGGTGTTGAAGCAGTTACAATTCGTTCTGTCTTCACGTGTAATACCCGTCATGGTGTATGTAAAGCATGTTATGGACGTAACCTTGCTACTGGAAGTGACGTTGAAGTTGGTGAAGCGGTTGGTATTATTGCCGCCCAATCAATTGGTGAGCCAGGAACACAGCTTACGATGCGTACATTCCACACAGGTGGGGTTGCCGGAGATGATATTACACAAGGTCTTCCGCGTATCCAAGAGTTGTTTGAAGCGAGAAATCCAAAAGGTCAAGCGACGATTACCGAAATTGATGGAGACATCATTGATGTAAAAGATGGTGACAAACGTGAAGTTACCATTCAAAATGCGCTTGAAACAAAAAATTATGCCATTCCTTATGGTTCACGTCTCAAAGTAGTAGCCGGCGACAAAGTTATTGCTGGCCAAACACTTACAGAAGGTTCGATTGATCCGAAAGAATTATTAAAAGTAACAGGCATGGGCGGAGTACAAGAGTATCTTCTTCGCGAAGTACAAAAAGTTTACCGTCTGCAAGGGGTAGAAATTGGCGATAAACACGTAGAAGTAATGGTTCGCCAAATGCTTCGTAAAATTCGTGTTGTTGATGCAGGAGATACAGGAGTATTGCCAGGATCACTCGTTGAAATTCAAAAGTTCAATGACGCAAATAGTAAAGTGTTGCTTGATAACACCCGTCCAGCTACTGGTCGTCCGGTACTTCTCGGAATTACAAAAGCATCACTTGAAACGGATTCCTTCTTGTCAGCAGCATCGTTCCAGGAGACAACTCGTGTCCTAACAGATGCAGCAATAAAAGGAAAACGCGATGAGTTGCTTGGTTTGAAAGAGAACGTAATTATCGGTAAGCTCGTTCCAGCCGGTACGGGACTACAACGTTATAAGAACTTGGGCATTCACTCATCTCATGATGAAAAAGCAGAGCAAGAAGAGGCGAATAAGCCGGAAGAAGTTCTTGTTCAAGAATAATTTATAACTTTCACCGAGATAGGCTGTTGACACAGCCTATCTTACGGTGATACTATATCAAAGTGTGCCTGACGGTCTGCTGCTTTGGAGGATGGATTATGTCTTATGAAAAAGTAGAACAGGCAAGAAATCCGATTATCGGAAAAAAACAGACACTAAAAGCATTGCACGCTCGTCTAGTGAAAGAGCTATACGTAGCAAAAGACGCTGATTTGCGTATTACGCAAGAAGCACTTGATGCTGCGAAGCATACAGATGTTACGGTCGTGTATGTCGATTCGATGAAACGGCTTGGAAAAGCTTGTGGAATCGAAGTTGGCGCAGCCACTGTGGCGTTAAGGAAATAAGGAGTTTTGTTTTGCTGGTTACGCAAAACAAACTATTCTTTTACCTAAACATGAACCACCTGGATCAGTGGTCTTAAAAAAGTGGAAGGGAGGAACTAAATAACATGCCTACTATTAACCAATTAATTCGTAAAGGTCGCGTAGACAAAATTAAAAAGTCTGATTCACCAGCACTTAACAAAGGGTATAACAGCTTCAAAAAAGCTCAAACAAATGTGTCTTCACCACAGAAGCGCGGTGTTTGTACTCGTGTTGGTACAATGACTCCGAAGAAACCGAACTCGGCTCTTCGTAAATATGCTCGTGTACGTTTGACGAACTCAATTGAGGTAACTGCATACATCCCAGGAATCGGCCATAACTTACAAGAGCACAGCGTTGTTCTTATCCGTGGCGGTCGTGTAAAAGATTTACCGGGGGTGCGTTACCACATCGTTCGTGGTGCACTTGATACAGCGGGTGTTCAAAACCGTATGCAAGGTCGTTCTAAATATGGAACAAAAAGACCAAAAGAGAAAAAATAATAAATCCTAATAAGGATAAATGTTGAAAGGAGGGGGACACATGCCTCGTAAAGGTCCTGTTGAACGTCGTGACGTATTGCCTGATCCAATTTACAATTCTAAACTTGTTACCCGCCTCATTAACCGTATTATGGTTGACGGGAAGCGCGGAACTGCACAAACAATTCTTTATAATGCATTTGAACTTGTAAAACAGCGCAGTGGAAACGATCCAATGGAAGTTTTTGATCAAGCATTGAAAAACATCATGCCTGTACTTGAAGTTAAAGCTCGCCGTGTTGGTGGTTCGAACTATCAAGTGCCGATCGAAGTTAAACCAGATCGTCGTACGACACTTGGTCTACGTTGGTTGGTAAACTACGCACGTCTTCGTGGCGAAAAGACAATGGAAGAACGTCTTGCTAACGAAATTCTTGATGCAGCTAACAACACTGGTTCTGCGGTTAAGAAACGTGAAGATACGCATAAAATGGCAGAAGCAAACAAAGCGTTTGCTCACTACCGTTGGTAGGAACGATTATTACCTAATAGAGAAAGGAGAACGAACCTATGGCAAGAGAATTCTCCTTAAAAGATACGCGTAATATCGGCATCATGGCTCACATTGATGCCGGTAAAACGACGGCAACGGAACGTATTTTGTTCTACACAGGTCGTGTGCATAAGATTGGTGAAACACACGAAGGTGCTTCTCAAATGGACTGGATGGCGCAAGAGCAAGAGCGTGGTATTACAATCACATCTGCTGCAACAACAGCTCAATGGAAAGATCACCGTATCAATATCATTGATACACCTGGACACGTAGACTTTACAGTTGAAGTTGAACGTTCTTTACGTGTACTTGATGGGGCTGTAGCGGTACTAGATGCACAATCAGGTGTTGAACCGCAAACAGAAACAGTATGGCGTCAAGCAACAACATATGGCGTACCTCGTATTGTATTCGTTAATAAAATGGATAAAACGGGTGCGGACTTTATGTATTCAGTAGGAACTTTGCGTGATCGTTTACAAGCAAACGCGCACCCAATTCAGTTGCCTATCGGAGCGGAAGATGAATTCACTGGATTCATTGACTTAATCGAGATGGATGCTCATATTTCTAAGGATGACCTTGGACAAGAGTGGGAAACAACTGATATTCCTTCAGAATATCAAGAACAAGCAACAAAAATGCGTGAATCTCTAGTTGAAGCTGTAGCGGAACTAGACGAAGAACTCATGATGAAGTATCTTGAAGGTGAAGAGCTAACAAAAGAAGAACTTAAAACTGCAATCCGTCAAGGAACATGTAACGTTGAGTTCTATCCTGTAATTTGTGGTTCTGCTTTCAAAAACAAAGGGGTTCAAGCACTTCTAGATGCAGTACTTGCTTACCTTCCATCACCGCTTGATGTAGCAGCTATTCGTGGTCATGTTCCTGACAGTGAAGAAGAAGTTACACGTGAGCCTGGTGATGACCAGCCGTTCTCGGCACTTGCATTTAAAGTAATGACGGATCCTTTTGTAGGGAAACTTACATTCTTCCGTGTTTACTCTGGTACACTCAACTCTGGTTCTTACGTGCGTAATGCAACGAAAGACAAGCGCGAACGTGTAGGTCGTATCCTTCAAATGCACGCCAATTCACGTGAGGAAATCTCTACGGTTTACTCTGGTGACATTGCCGCTGCAGTTGGTTTAAAAGATACAACTACTGGAGATACTCTATGTGATGAAAAGAGCCTTGTAATCTTAGAATCCATGCAGTTCCCAGAGCCTGTTATTCACTTGTCTGTTGAACCAAAGTCAAAAGCAGACCAAGATAAAATGGGTATCGCTCTTGCTAAACTAGCAGAAGAGGATCCAACTTTCAAAACGCATACAGATGAAGAAACGGGTCAAACAATCATCGGTGGTATGGGTGAACTTCACCTTGATATCCTCGTTGACCGTATGAAACGTGAGTTTAAAGTAGAAGCAAACGTGGGAGCTCCACAGGTTTCTTACCGTGAAACAATTCGTTCATCAGCAAAAGTTGAAGGTAAATTTGTTCGTCAATCTGGTGGTCGTGGTCAGTTCGGACACGTTTGGGTTGAGTTCTCTCCAAACGAAGAAGGCGCTGGCTTTGAATTCGAAAATGCTATCGTTGGTGGGGCTGTTCCTCGTGAATATATCTCATCAGTAGAAGCTGGGATTGAAGAAGCTCTTGATAATGGTATGATTGCAGGTTACCCTGTTATTGACCTTAAAGCGAAGCTTTACGATGGATCTTACCATGATGTCGATTCATCCGAGATGGCATTTAAAATTGCCGCTTCAATGGCACTTAAAAATGCAAAATCTAAATGTAGTCCAGTTCTTCTTGAACCATTGATGAAAGTTGAAATCGTGATTCCTGAGGAATACATGGGAGACATTATGGGTGATGTAACAGCTCGTCGTGGACGTGTTGAAGGTATGGAAGCTCGCGGTAACGCACAAATTGTTAAGGCATTTGTACCGCTTGCTGAAATGTTTGGATATGCTACAAGTCTTCGTTCTCGTACACAAGGTCGCGGAACATACTCTATGTTCTTTGATCATTATGAAGAAGTACCAAAAAGTGTATCTGAAGAAATCATTAAAAAACAAACGGGTGCTTAATTGTTCCTATTTGTTTTGAATGATATTTTGTTGTAAGCTAGGGAAGGAATTGGCTGATACAAACCAGCCACCTTTCTTATTGATATAAACTATAACCGTATTTAAGGGAGGAAATGAATCATGGCAAAAGAAAAATTCGACCGCTCCAAAACACATGCCAATATTGGTACAATTGGACACGTTGACCATGGTAAAACAACTTTAACTGCTGCAATTACAACTGTACTTGCTAAGCGTTCTGGTAAAGGTCAAGCAATGGCGTTTGACGCAATCGATGGTGCTCCTGAAGAGCGCGAACGTGGAATCACAATCTCAACTTCTCACGTAGAGTATGAAACTGACACTCGTCACTATGCTCACGTTGACTGCCCAGGACACGCTGACTATGTTAAAAACATGATCACAGGTGCTGCACAAATGGATGGTGGTATCTTAGTAGTATCTGCTGCTGATGGCCCAATGCCACAAACTCGTGAGCACATTCTTCTTTCTCGTCAAGTAGGCGTACCTTACCTTGTTGTATTCATGAACAAATGTGACATGGTAGATGACGAAGAACTACTTGAACTAGTAGAAATGGAAGTACGTGATCTTCTTTCTGAGTATGACTTCCCTGGTGATGACATTCCAGTTATCCAAGGTTCTGCTCTTAAAGCTCTTCAAGGCGATGCTGAGTGGGAAGAAAAAATCATCGAACTAATGAACGCAGTTGATGAGTATATCCCAACTCCAGAGCGCGACAAAGATAAGCCTTTCATGATGCCTGTTGAGGATGTATTCTCAATCACTGGTCGTGGAACAGTTGCAACTGGTCGTGTAGAGCGTGGTCAACTTAACGTTGGTGACACAATCGAAATTCTTGGAATCCACGAAGAGAAAAAATCAACAACTGTAACAGGTGTTGAGATGTTCCGTAAGCTTCTTGACTATGCTGAAGCTGGCGACAACATTGGAGCTCTTCTTCGTGGAGTAGCACGTGAAGATATCCAACGTGGACAAGTACTTGCTAAGCCAGGTACAATCACTCCACACACAAACTTCAAAGCTGAAGTTTATGTTCTTTCAAAAGAAGAGGGTGGACGTCACACTCCATTCTTCTCTAACTATCGTCCACAATTCTATTTCCGTACAACTGACGTAACTGGTATCTGCCAATTACCTGAAGGTACAGAAATGGTTATGCCTGGTGATAACATTGAAATGACAATTGAGCTTATCGCTCCAATCGCGATTGAAGAAGGTACTAAATTCTCAATCCGTGAAGGTGGCCGTACTGTAGGCGCCGGCGTTGTAGCTACAATTCAAAAATAAGCATTAGCTTATAAAAAAAGAAGGCGGTTTTCAAATCGTCTTCTTTTTCTTTTGTTTTTTAAATAAACTCTTGCATTCATAGATAGGAGTCTATATAATAGTATGAGTGTGCCCCGATAGGTGCGTTTCTTTATGTATTTATACAAAAGTGAAACGAATGAGGATTGTGCACGTCTGACAGCGATGATGTGGAAGGTTGCTGACACACCCGGCCCCTTTGCCATGGGAGGGTGAGGAAATTTCCACGGAGTATGTCTATTTTAAAAATGGACGATAAAGGAGGGCTATCATGGCAAAGCAAAAGATTCGTATTCGTTTAAAAGCGTATGATCACCGCGTGCTAGATCAGTCGGCTGAGAAGATTGTAGAAACGGCAAAACGTTCAGGTGCGAGCGTATCAGGACCGATTCCGCTTCCAACTGAGAAGTCTGTATACACAGTACTTCGTGCGGTTCACAAGTATAAAGATTCTCGTGAACAGTTCGAAATGCGTACGCATAAACGTCTTATCGATATTGTAAATCCAACACCACAAACTGTGGATGCGCTTATGCGTTTGGATCTACCGTCTGGCGTTGACATTGAAATTAAACTGTAAGAACTATATAAATCTAACATTTAGTAGGAGGTGTAACGGATGACCAAAGGAATCTTAGGTAGAAAAATAGGTATGACTCAAGTTTTCGCTGAAAACGGTGAAGTCATCCCAGTAACGGTTATTGAGGCAGAACCAAACGTTGTACTTCAAAAGAAATCAGTTGAATCTGATGGCTATGAAGCAATGCAAATCGGTTTTGCAGATGCAAAAAAACCAAACAAACCAGAAACAGGCCACGCTGCTAAAGCAGAAACGGCTCCTAAGCGCTTCATTAAGGAAATCCGTGACGTTAATCTTGACGAGGTAGAAGTAGGTCAAGCGATTAACGTAACAACATTTGCAGCAGGAGATATCGTTGATGTGACAGGGATTTCTAAAGGGAAAGGTTTCCAAGGTGCAATTAAGCGCCACAACCAATCTCGTGGACCAATGTCCCACGGTTCTCGTTACCACCGTCGCCCAGGTTCAATGGGACCTGTAGCGCCAAACCGCGTATTTAAAGGAAAACTTCTTCCTGGACGCATGGGTGGAGAGCAAATCACGATGCAAAACCTTGAAATCGTTCGTGTTGACGAAGAACGCAACTTGCTTCTCGTTAAAGGAAATGTTCCAGGTGCTAAGAAAAGCTATGTAACTGTACAATCTGCAGTTAAAGCGTAACGTTATAGAAAGGAGGCCATTCGAATGCCGAAAGTAACAGTTTTTAATCAAACAGGTTCACAAGTAGGAGATATTGAACTTGCTGATGCAGTCTTTGGAATTGAGCCAAACAAAAGCGTCCTTCACGATGCAGTCGTGATGCAGCAAGCATCTCTTCGTCAAGGTACACACAAAACTAAAGGTCGTTCTGAAGTTCGTGGCGGTGGAAGAAAGCCATGGCGTCAAAAAGGAACTGGACGTGCTCGTCAAGGTTCTATCCGTTCCCCACAATGGGTTGGCGGTGGCGTTGTATTTGGACCAACACCACGCAGTTACAGCTTCAAGCTTCCGAAAAAAGTTCGCCGTCTAGCGATTAAGTCTGCTTTGTCTTCTAAAGTACAAGGTTCAGAATTAGTTGTTCTTGATAGCTTACAATTCGAAGCAATCAAAACAAAAACAATGAAGGACGTACTTGCAAGTCTTTCTGTAGACTCTAAGGCTCTTGTTGTGACAGCAGATTACAACGAAAATGTCGCATTGTCTGCACGCAACTTGCCAGGAGTTACGTTCCTTACAGCCGACAGCGTAAACGTTTTAGACTTGCTTAAGCATGATAAGCTTGTCATCACAAAAGACGCAGTCGAAAAGGTAGAGGAGGTGCTTGCGTAATGTCAAACGCACGTGATATCATTAAGCGCCCTGTCATCACTGAGAAGTCTGCTGACTTGATGGAACTAAAAAAGTATACATTTGACGTTGACGTTCGCGCGAACAAAACTCAAATCAAAGATGCTATTGAAGAGATTTTCGAAGTGAAAGTCGATAGCGTTAATACTGTAAATTATAAAGGTAAATCCAAGCGTTTTGGACGCTATACTGGATTTACTCCGAAGCGCAAAAAAGCGATTGTCCAGCTCTCTGCGGATAGCAAAGAACTAGACTTCTTTGAAGCGTAAGAAACAAGAGAAGGAGGGAATCACACATGGCTATTAAAAAGTATAAACCGACCAGTGCCGGTCGTCGTAATATGAGCGGATCTGACTTCGCTGAGTTGACTACAGATAAACCGGAAAAGTCGTTACTAGCGCCGTTACACAATAAAGGCGGACGTAACAACCAAGGTCGTCTAACTGTTCGTCATCAAGGTGGCGGTCACAAGCGTCAATACCGTATCATTGACTTTAAGCGTAATAAAGATGGAATTCCAGGTCGCGTTGCTACGATCGAATATGATCCAAACCGGTCTGCGAATATCGCATTAATCAACTATGCTGATGGTGAAAAACGTTACATTCTTGCTCCAAAAGGACTTACAGTAGGTACTGTAATCGAGTCTGGTGCAGAAGCAGATATTAAAGCAGGTAACGCTCTTCCACTTATCAACATTCCAGTTGGTACAGTAATCCACAATATTGAACTTCGTCCTGGTAAAGGCGGACAGCTAGTTCGTTCTGCTGGAACAGAAGCACAACTTCTTGGTAAAGAAGGTCAATATGTTCTTGTTCGTTTAAATTCTGGTGAAACTCGTTACATCCTATCTACTTGCCGCGCTACAATTGGTCAAGTTGGAAATGTTGAACATGAGTTAATCAGCATTGGTAAAGCAGGTCGTTCACGCTGGAAAGGCATTCGCCCAACAGTACGTGGTTCTGTAATGAACCCGAATGATCACCCACACGGTGGTGGTGAAGGTAAAGCGCCAATTGGCCGTCCGTCACCTATGTCTCCATGGGGTAAACCAACACTTGGTTTCAAAACACGTAAGAAGAACAAGCAATCCGACAAGTACATTGTACGTCGTCGTAAAAAATAACGTGGTTTGGCTACGGTTCTCAAGTAGGGCCGTGGACGAATCTCGAAGGGAGGCACTCACATGGGCCGCAGTTTGAAAAAAGGACCTTTCGTCGATGGTCATTTGATGAAGAAAGTTGAAGCGTTGAACGAAACAAACGACAAGAAAGTTGTTAAGACTTGGTCTCGTCGTTCTACAATCTTCCCTGACTTTATTGGCCACACGTTTGCAGTATATGATGGCCGCAAGCATGTACCAGTTTATGTTTCTGAAGATATGGTTGGACACAAGCTTGGCGAATTTGCTCCTACTCGTACGTACAAAGGGCATGCCGCTGATAAGAAAACAAGACGTTAAGTAAGAAAGGAGGACATCTCTCATGGAACAAGCTAAAGCTGTAGCGAAACAAGTTCGCATTGCGCCTCGTAAAGTCCGTCTTGTGATCGATCTAATTCGTGGCAAACAAGTCGGTGAAGCCATCGCTATCTTAAAGCATACACCTAAATCAGCTTCTCCAGTAGTTGAAAAGCTTCTAAATTCAGCAATTGCGAATGCAGAACACAACTACGAAATGGAGCCAAATAATCTCGTTATTTCAGAAGCTTTCGTTGACGAAGGCGTTACGCTTAAACGTTTCCGTCCGCGTGCACAAGGTCGTGCTAGCCGGATTAACAAACGTACGAGCCATATTACATTGGTTGTAACAGAAAAGAAGGAGGGATAACACATGGGTCAAAAAGTAAATCCGGTCGGACTACGTGTCGGCGTCATTCGTGATTGGGATTCTAAGTGGTTTGCTAGTAAAAAAGACTATGCAGATTTACTACATGAAGACATCGCGATCCGTAAGCATGTTGAAGGTCGTTTGAAAGACGCATCTGTGTCTAAAGTAGAAATCGAACGCGCTGCAAACCGTGTGAATATCACAATTTCTACTGCCAAGCCAGGAATGGTGATCGGAAAAGGCGGTTCAGAAGTTGAAGCACTACGTAAGTCTCTTAATGATCTTACTGGCAAACGCGTACACATTAATATCTCAGAAATCAAGCTAGCTGATATGGATGCTAAACTTGTTGCTGAAAATATTGCTCGTCAATTAGAAAATCGTATTTCATTCCGTCGTGCGATGAAGCAAGCGATTCAACGTACTATGCGTTCTGGCGCAAAAGGAATTAAAACACAAGTATCTGGACGCCTTGGTGGCGCGGATATTGCTCGTGCAGAGCACTATAGCGAAGGAACTGTTCCACTTCACACACTTCGTGCTGATATCGATTATGGTACAGCAGAAGCTGATACAACATACGGTAAAATTGGTGTTAAAATTTGGATTTACCGTGGTGAAGTCCTTCCAACGAAAGGAACGAACAAAGAGGAAGGAGGCAACTAATCATGTTAATGCCTAAACGTGTTAAATATCGTCGCGAACATCGCGGTAAGATGCGTGGTCGTGCTAAAGGCGGGACTGAAGTTCACTTTGGTGAATACGGTTTGCAAGCTCTAGAAGCTTCTTGGATTACAAACCGTCAAATCGAATCTGCTCGTATTGCAATGACTCGTTACATGAAGCGTGGCGGTAAAGTTTGGATTAAGATCTTCCCTTCTAAACCTTACACTGCTAAGCCATTAGAAGTTCGTATGGGTTCTGGTAAAGGTGCACCTGAAGGATGGGTTGCCGTAGTGAAACCAGGTAAGATTATGTTTGAAATTTCCGGAGTATCTGAAGAGGTTGCCCGTGAAGCTCTACGTCTTGCCTCTCACAAATTACCAATCAAATGTAAATTTGTAAAACGTGAAGAAGTGGGTGGTGACTCAAATGAAAGCAACTGATATCCGCAACTTAACCACTGCTGAAATCGAACAAAAGACGCAATCTCTAAAAGAAGAGCTTTTCAATCTACGCTTTCAACTTGCAACTGGACAATTAGATAACCCAGTCCGCATTCGTGAAGTCCGTAAAAGCATAGCTCGTGCTAAAACGGTATTGCGTGAACGTGAGCTTGGACTTAACAACGGCTAAAAAAGGAGGTTTGCTGCATGGATCGCAACCAACGTAAAGTTTACCAAGGTCGTGTCGTATCTGATAAAATGGATAAGACAATTTCTGTACTTGTTGAAACATACAAAGTGGATCGCCTTTATGGTAAACGCGTAAAAGATTCTAAGAAATTTAAAGCACATGATGAAGAGAATACTGCAAAAGTTGGCGATATCGTTCGTATCATGGAAACACGCCCGCTTTCTAAAGATAAACGTTTTCGTTTAGTAGAGATCGTAGAAGAAGCGATCATTATCTAATCAAGCCTTGGTTTGAAGGGAGGTAAACTATATGATTCAACAAGAAAGCCGTTTAAAAGTTGCTGATAACTCAGGTGCACGTGAAGTATTATGCATTAAAGTACTTGGTGGCTCTGGACGTAAAACAGCTAATATCGGTGATGTAATTGTTTGTTCGGTGAAACAAGCAACACCAGGTGGCGTTGTTAAGAAGGGTGAAGTTGTTAGAGCAGTAATCGTTCGTTCAAAGACTGGTGCTCGTCGTAGCGACGGATCTTATATTAAATTTGACGAAAACGCAGCGGTAATCGTTCGTGACGATAAAAGCCCACGCGGAACTCGTATTTTCGGACCAGTTGCACGCGAACTTCGCGACAACCAGTTCATGAAAATTGTATCTCTTGCTCCTGAGGTTCTTTAATAAGGAAAGAGATCAATATAAAGCTCAGGGAGGTGCAATTCGATGCATGTCAAAAAAGGCGATACAGTAGTTGTCATTGCTGGCAAAGACAAAGGGAAGCAAGGAACGATTCTTGAAGCATTCCCGAAAAAAAGCCGTGTGCTTGTTGAAGGTGTAAACATGATTAAAAAGCATGCGAAGCCATCGCAAGATAATCCGCAAGGCGGAATCTTGAACCAAGAAGCACCAATTCATTCTTCAAACGTTATGTTAGTTGACCCTAAGACGGGTGAGCGTACACGCGTTGGTTTTAAAGAAGAAGACGGTAAAAAAGTACGTGTAGCAAAAAAATCTGGCGAAGTAATCAAGTAGTCA
Source organism: Shouchella patagoniensis (assembly GCF_002019705.1). Classification (GTDB taxonomy): domain Bacteria; phylum Bacillota; class Bacilli; order Bacillales; family Bacillaceae_D; genus Shouchella; species Shouchella patagoniensis. Next base: position 2,925,346 of record NZ_KV917377.1, read on the forward strand.
GTAGCGTGAAAGGAGGACCATATAAATGAACCGTTTAAAAGAGAAATATCAAAGTGAGATTGTTTCTTCTCTTACAGAGAAGTTTAATTACTCATCTGTTATGGCTGTGCCTAAGATCGAAAAGATTGTAGTTAACATGGGTGTTGGTGAAGCTGTTCAAAACGCAAAAGTTTTGGATAAAGCTGTTGAAGAACTTCAATCAATCACTGGACAGAAGCCATTAATCACAAAAGCGAAGAAATCCATCGCTGGATTCAAACTTCGTGAAGGTGTACCAATCGGTGCGAAAGTTACATTACGCGGAGAGCGTATGTATGACTTCTTGGATAAATTAGTTTCTGTTTCATTGCCACGTGTGCGCGATTTCCGCGGTGTTTCAAAGAAAGCATTTGACGGTCGTGGGAACTACACGCTTGGTGTGAAAGAACAACTTATTTTCCCGGAGATCGACTACGATAAAGTTGATAAAGTTCGCGGTATGGATATCGTTATCGTTACAACTGCTAATACAGACGAAGAAGCGCGTGAATTACTTACTCAAGTAGGCATGCCGTTCCAAAAATAATCTCTTAAAAGAAGAGGAGGGAACACGTTGGCAAAAAAATCAATGATTGCAAAGCAAAAACGCACACCTAAGTATAATGTTCAGGCATATACACGTTGTGAGCGTTGCGGCCGTCCTCATTCAGTGCTGCGCAAATTTAAACTTTGCCGTATTTGCTTCAGAGAACTTGCTCATAAAGGGCAAATTCCTGGTGTGAAAAAAGCAAGCTGGTAAAACGATTGGGAAGGAGGTAAATAACAATGGTCATGACTGATCCGATTGCAGATATGCTAACACGTATTCGTAACGCGAACCTTGTACGCCACGAGAAACTTGAGCTTCCTGCTTCTATGTTGAAAAAGGAAATTGCTGATATTCTTAAACGCGAGGGCTTTATCCGTGATTATGAGTACATTGAAGACAATAAACAAGGTGTTATCCGTATCTTCCTTAAGTACGGTACATCAAACGAGCGTGTTATTACTGGCTTGAAACGTATTTCTAAACCAGGATTACGCGTATACGCAAAATCAACTGAACTTCCACGTGTACTTGGTGGACTTGGTGTTGCGCTTGTATCAACTTCTAAAGGTGTTTTAACAGATAAAGAAGCTCGTCAACAACAAATTGGTGGCGAAGTATTAGCTTACGTTTGGTAAGAAGCTTTAAGTGAATGGAGGTGGACATAAATGTCTCGCGTAGGTAAAAAACCTGTAATTATTGCTGATGGCGTTACCGTTACTTTTGACGGAAACCTTTGCACAGTAAAGGGGCCAAAAGGCGAACTAAGCCGTGAACTTCACCCGGCTATCAAAGTAAACGTTGAAGAAAATGAAATTACTTTCGAACGCCCATCTGACCACAAAGAGCACCGTGCTCTTCATGGGACAATGCGTGCGCTTGTTAATAACATGGTTGAAGGTGTAACAAAAGGATTTGAACGCGCGCTTGAACTGAACGGTGTTGGTTACCGTGCTTCAAAATCTGGCAATAAGCTTGTGCTTAACGTTGGTTACTCTCACCCAGTTGAGATCACGCCTGAAGAAGGTATAGAAATTGAAGTTCCTTCAAACACGAAAGTGATTGTAAAAGGAATCAATAAAGAGCGCGTTGGTGCTCTAGCTTCAAACATCCGCGCTGTACGTAAACCAGAACCTTATAAAGGTAAAGGGATTCGTTATGAAGGCGAGTATGTGCGTCGTAAAGAAGGTAAAACTGGTAAATAATTAGTTTCGACAAGAAAGGAATGACGTCTCATGATTACGAAGCCTAACAAAAATACAGGCCGTAAGAAAAGACACGCTCACGTTCGCCGCACACTAAGCGGTACGCCGCAGCGTCCACGTTTGAACGTGTTCCGTTCTTCAAAGCACATTTACGCTCAACTTATTGACGACGTGAATGGCGTAACTCTTGCACAAGCTTCTACGCTTGACAAAGAGTTAAAAATTGAGAACGGAAGTAACACAGAAGCGGCTCGCCAAGTTGGTGAGTTAGTTGCTAAACGTGCAATTGACGCGGGACACGAAACGATCGTGTTTGACCGTGGAGGATATCTATACCATGGCCGTGTAGCAGAGCTTGCTAATGCAGCTCGCGAAGCTGGCCTTAAATTCTAATAACGAAGGAGGGAAACTCTTTTATGCGTTCTATCGATCCAAACACATTGGAACTTGAAGAAAAAGTCGTCACGATCAACCGTGTAGCGAAAGTTGTTAAAGGTGGTCGTCGCTTCCGTTTTGCCGCTCTTGTAGTTGTTGGTGATAAAAACGGTCATGTCGGCTTTGGAATGGGGAAAGCTCAGGAAGTTCCTGAAGCGATCCGTAAAGCAGTAGAAGATGCAAAGAAAAATTTGATTGAAGTACCAATCGTTAATACAACGATTCCACACCAAACTGTTGGACGTTTTGGTGCTGGTCGAGTATTGCTTAAGCCTGCTTCTGAAGGTACTGGAGTTATCGCTGGTGGTCCTGTACGTGCTGTACTTGATCTTGCTGGTGTTGGCGACATTCTTTCTAAATCTCTTGGCTCAAGCAACCCGATCAACATGGTTCGTGCTACTCTAGCCGGCTTAACTAGCCTTAAACGTGCTGAAGAAGTAGCGAAACTACGTGGTAAATCCGTAGAAGAACTGTTAGGTTAAGGGAGGGATTACGATGGCGAAGAAATTAGAAATCACCCTTACACGCAGCTTGATTGGCCGTCCAAGCGATCAGCGCGTGACAGTGAATACACTGGGTTTGCGTAAAATGCACCAAACAGTGACACAAGAAGATAACGTTGCGATTCGTGGAATGGTTAACAAAGTAAAACACTTAGTAACTGTTAACGAAATCGACGCGTAAATAGATGATTTTTAGCAACGAGGAGGTGTAGTAAGCATGAAACTTCATGAGTTACAACCAGCAGAAGGTTCACGCAAAGTCCGCAATCGTGTAGGCCGCGGAATTGGTTCTGGTAATGGAAAAACATCTGGTAAAGGTCATAAAGGTCAAAAAGCTCGTTCTGGCGGCGGTGTTCGCCCAGGCTTTGAAGGTGGTCAAAACCCACTTTATCGTCGTTTACCGAAACGTGGTTTCACAAACATTCACCGTAAAGAATTCACTGTTGTGAATCTTGATGTGCTTAATCGTTTTGAAGCTGGAACAGAAGTTACTCCAGAGCTTTTGATTGAATCTAAAGCAGTCAAAAACGTAAAGCATGGTATTAAAGTGTTAGGTAATGGCAGCTTAGAAAAAAACTTGACTGTTAAAGCACACAAGTTCTCTGCATCTGCAGTAAAAGCAATTGAAGCTGCTGGCGGAAAATCCGAGGTGGTTTAATGTTTAAGGCGATCTCCAACATCTTCCGTGTGAGAGATTTACGTCGCAAAATCATCTTTACGCTTTTGATGCTTGTCGTATTTAGGATTGGAGCTTTTATTCCGGTGCCAGGAACAAACAGTGAGGCATTAGACCTCCTGTTTGGTGAGGCAAACGCATTTGGATTTCTGGATACGTTTGGCGGTGGGGCACTGAGTAATTTCTCAATCTTTGCGATGGGGATCATGCCTTATATTACAGCTTCTATCGTTGTGCAGCTTTTACAGTTGGATGTCGTTCCGAAGTTTGCAGAATGGGCAAAGCAAGGTGAGGCTGGTCGAAAAAAGCTAACACAGGTAACTCGATATGGAACGATCGTTTTAGGTTTTATTCAAGCAATTGCAATGTCCATCGGTTTTAACTCAATGTACGCTGGCCCGGGTCCGGATTTAATTGTGAATCCGTCACCTATAACGTATGTATATATTGCTATTGTTTTAACAGCAGGTACAGCGTTTCTAATGTGGGTTGGTGAACAAATTACTGCACATGGTGTCGGAAACGGAATTTCACTCATTATCTTTGCGGGTATTGCAGCTGGTATTCCGAACATGATAAACACTCTATACGTTTCTGAAATTGAAGGAGCGGGCGATGGATTGTTCTTAGCCATTGTGACAGTATTATTGTTAGCACTTGTCGTGTTATTGATTATTATCGGTGTTATCTATGTACAACAAGCATTAAGGAAAATACCCGTGCAGTATGCAAAACGAGTAGTAAATCAGAGCCCTGTCGGAGGACAATCGACGCACTTACCGATTAAAGTTAATGCGGCAGGCGTTATTCCAGTAATCTTTGCTTCGGCGTTGTTTTACTTCCCATCAACGATTGCATCATTTGTGGGAACGGAAGACACCGGTTGGGCAAATTGGATTGTTGAAAACTTTGTTCCAGGTAACTGGTTTGGCGGTACACTCTTTGTGTTATTGATCATTGCTTTTACTTATTTCTATACGTTTGTTCAAGTTAATCCCGAGAAAATGGCGGATAACTTGAAAAGGCAAGGCGGGTACATCCCTGGGATACGTCCTGGTCAAGCGACGCAATCTTTTATCACGAAGATCTTATACCGGTTAACGTTTGTTGGAGCGTTGTTTCTTGCAACGATTGCAACAATTCCGGTTGTCTTTATTGCCCTTCTAGACCTACCTCCCCAAGTTCAAATTGGTGGAACTGGATTGTTAATCATTGTTGGTGTAGCATTAGATACGATGAAACAAATTGAAGGACAATTAATTAAGCGTTCGTATAAAGGATTTATTAATTAAAAAGAGAACGGGTAGGGCTAGGACCCCCGTTCATCTTTTGCTGACTTGCAGGAAGGGGATTGAAATGAACTTAATTTTAATGGGATTGCCCGGTGCTGGAAAAGGCACTCAGGCAGAACAAATCGTTGAAGATTACGGTATTCCGCATATCTCAACAGGTGATATGTTTCGTTCAGCAATTAAGAATGAGACAGAGCTTGGTTTAAAAGCGAAATCTTTTATGGATGCAGGCAGCCTCGTTCCTGATGAAGTCACTATTGGCATCGTTAGAGAACGTCTCTCTCAAGAAGATTGTGTGAAAGGTTTCTTATTGGATGGCTTTCCGCGCACGATTGCACAAGCAGAAGCACTTGAAGAAATTTTGTCCACGCTTGGACGTGAACTTGATTATGTATTAAATATTCATGTTCCGGAAGAATTGCTTCTTGAGCGCTTGACTGGCCGTCGCGTTTCTCCAACTTCAGGCAAAACGTACCACGTTATTTATAATCCGCCTAAAGTAGACGGAAAATGCGATGTTGATGGTAGCGATTTAATCCAGCGTGATGATGATAAGCCGGAAACGGTGAAAACACGTCTTGAAGTAAATCAGCAACAAGCACAGCCATTAATTGACTTTTATGAGTCAAAAGGCTACTTGAGGCACATCGATGGAAACCGGGACATTAATGATGTTTATAAAGACATTCAAGCATTACTCGCGGAGACGCATGCATGATTGTCATTAAAACAGAACGTGAGCTTGAAGTTATGAGAAAAGCTGGGCAGATTGTAGCACTTACACACGCTCACTTAAAACCATATATCAAGCCAGGCATTACAACTGGAGAAATTGATGCACTTGCTGAATCGTTTATTCGTTCTCACGATGCAACGCCTTCTTTTCTTGGATACGGTGGTTTTACAGGCAGTGTCTGTGCTTCCGTAAACGAAGAGTTGGTGCATGGCATACCTGGAGATCGAGTGCTTAAAGATGGTGATGTCATCAGTCTTGATATCGGAGCGTATTACAATGGCTACCACGGAGACTCTGCATGGACGTACGGTGTTGGAACGATCTCTGAAGAGGATCAACGGCTGTTAGATTCAACTGAAGAGTCTCTTTATAAAGGTTTAGAACAAGTCCGTCCAGGTAATCGGCTTTCAGATATCTCGCATGCAATCCAATCCTATATTGAGCCGCTTGGCTACTCTGTTGTTCGTGAGTATGTCGGACACGGTGTCGGGCAAGACTTACATGAGGATCCTCAAATTCCTCATTACGGACCACCTGGTAAAGGGCCACGGTTGAAACCAGGAATGGTACTTGCGATTGAACCGATGATTAATGCAGGCAGTCGTTATGTAAAAACACTCTCTGATAATTGGACAGTTGTTACGGTTGATAAAAAGAACTGTGCACACTTTGAGCATACGATCGCTATTACAGATTCAGGATATGAGATCTTGACGAAAGCATAAGTTTTCAGGTAAGATAGACTGTCTGTGTAGTGTAGGTTATGCTAGCATCTACTCGAAGGGAGGAACTCCATTCATGGCAAAAGAAGACGTTATAGAAGTAGAAGGTACGGTCATCGAACCGTTGCCAAATGCGATGTTTCGTGTTGAACTTGAAAACGGCCATAAAATTCTTGCGCATGTATCTGGGAAAATTCGTATGCACTTTATCCGCATTTTACCTGGTGATAAAGTAACTATTGAACTCTCTCCTTACGATCTGACGCGTGGAAGAATTACGTACCGTTATAAATAAAAACACTCTCCGTATACAAGGAGGTTTATACAATGAAGGTAAGACCATCAGTCAAACCCATTTGCGAAAAATGTAAGGTTATTCGCCGTAAAGGCAATGTAATGGTAATTTGCGAAAACCCGAAACATAAACAAAAACAAGGCTAATCTATAAGGAGGTGCCAAGCCTATGGCACGTGTTGCAGGTGTGGACATTCCTCGCGATAAGCGCGTTGTAATTTCACTCACTTACGTATTTGGCATTGGTAAATCAACAGCAGCTAAGATTCTTGAAACTGCTGGAATTGACCAAAACACTCGCGTTCGTGACCTAACTGAAGAAGAACTTGGTCGTATTCGTGAAGCTGTCGAAGCGTTTCAAGTAGAAGGTGACCTTCGTCGTGAAGTGTCTCTTAATATCAAACGTCTAATCGAAATTGGTAGTTACCGTGGTATTCGCCACCGTCGTGGATTGCCAGTTCGTGGTCAAAACTCTAAAAACAATGCTCGTACACGTAAAGGTCCAAAACGTACAGTAGCGAACAAGAAAAAATAGTTAGGAGGGAATTGATAACATGGCTAAGAAAACGAATACTCGTCCAAAGCGTCGTCAAAAGAAAAATATTGACACTGGTATGGCTCACATCCGCTCTACCTTTAACAATACGATCGTGACGATCACGGATACGCATGGCAATGCGATTTCTTGGGCAAGTGCTGGCGCTCTCGGTTTCAAAGGTTCTCGTAAGTCTACTCCATTTGCTGCGCAAATGGCAGCTGAGTCTGCTGCGAAAACAGCTATGGAGCATGGCATGAAAGTCATTGAGGTATCTGTAAAAGGACCTGGAGCAGGCCGTGAAGCTGCTATCCGTTCTTTACAAGCTGTAGGTCTTGAAGTCAACATGATTAAAGATGTGACTCCAGTACCACACAATGGCTGCCGTCCACCGAAACGTCGCAGAGTTTAAGAAAAACAATCATTGTATAGATTTCTTGCTAGTGTCTATAATGGATAAGACGAGATCTATTTGACAATGAAGGTAAGACAAATAGGCATTGCTCATGGGAAGTCCAAAAGGAGACCCTTTGGGCAATCCTTGTGTTTGCCGGAGTTCGACGTTTTGAAGGAGGGTTTGTTTAATGATTGAAATTGAAAAGCCGAATATTGAGACGGTTGAAGTAAGCGAAGATGCAAGATACGGCAAATTTGTCGTTGAGCCTCTCGAGCGTGGTTATGGAACAACACTAGGAAACTCCTTGCGTCGCATTCTTCTATCATCGCTTCCTGGTGCTGCAGTTTCATCGGTTCAAATTGACGGTGTCTTGCATGAGTTTTCAACAATTGAAGGCGTTGTGGAAGATGTAACTACGATTATTTTGAATCTGAAAAAGCTAGCTTTGAAGATTTATTCTGATGATGAAAAGACGCTTGAGATTGATGTTCAAGGTGACGGTATCGTCACAGCTGGAGATTTGACTCATGATAGTGACGTAGAAGTGTTAAATCCTGATCTTCATATCGCTACGCTTACAAAAGGAGCTTCGTTCCGCATGCGTTTGCAAGCGAAACGTGGTCGTGGGTATATTCTCGCGGATGGCAATAAAAGCGACGACCAGCCAATTGGCGTTCTTCCGATTGACTCGATCTATACACCGGTGGCGCGTGTCAACTATCAAGTTGAGAATACACGTGTCGGGCAAGTCACAAACTATGATAAACTAACCCTTGATGTGTGGACCGATGGAAGCACTCGCCCCGAAGAAGCAGTATCTCTTGGAGCGAAAATCCTTACGGAGCACTTAAATATTTTCGTAGGTTTAACGGACCAAGCACAAAATGCGGAAATCATGGTTGAAAAAGAGGAAGATCAGAAAGAGAAAGTCTTGGAGATGACGATCGAAGAGCTTGATTTATCTGTTCGTTCTTATAACTGTTTGAAACGTGCTGGCATCAATACGGTGCAAGAGTTAACGCATAAAACAGAAGAAGACATGATGAAAGTACGTAATCTTGGACGTAAGTCTTTGGAAGAAGTACAAGAGAAGCTAGGCGAGCTTGGTCTCGGGCTTCGTAACGAAGAATAAGGAATCGTTTTTGGCTTAAAGGAGGGAATTAGCATGGCATACGCAAAACTTGGTCGTACGAGCTCACAGCGCAAAGCGTTGCTTCGTGATTTGGCAACTGACCTAATCATCAACGAGCGCATCGAAACGACAGAAGCGAAAGCAAAAGAATTGCGTCCGATCGTTGAAAAAATGGTGACTCTAGGCAAACGTGGTGATCTTCACGCACGTCGTCAAGCAGCAGCATTTGTTCGTAACGAGACAGCTGACGAAGAAACAGGGCAAGATGCAATTCAAAAGCTTTTTGCAGATCTTGCACCACGTTTTGAAGAGCGTCAAGGCGGATATACACGCATTCTTAAAGTTGGTCCTCGTCGTGGAGACGGTGCACCAATGGCAATCATTGAGTTTGTTTAATCAGCTCATGTAAGTGGCGATTAAGGGCAGGAGATAACAGGAGCAGGAAGCTTCTTCACTCTATGCCCTTTTTTGTTATGTAAAAACAGGAGGAGCGACAAATGCTTTCTTGTACAGGTGTTCATTTTCGTTACGAGCATTCAGAATCCGACGCCCTTTATGACGTTACATTGACAATTAAAAAGGGTGAGCGTGTGGCTCTTGTTGGGCAGAATGGTTCAGGTAAATCCACATTTGCTAAATTATTAAATGGATTATACAAACCAACAAGAGGGAGTATTTCAGTTCAAAATATGAACAATGAAGATCTCCGGCATGAAGTTGGAATGGTCTTTCAAAACCCTGAAAATCAAATGGTCACAAGCATCGTTGAAGATGATCTTGCGTTTGGTCTTGAAAACAGACAACGAACTCGGGATGAAATAACAAAACGTATTCAAGGGGTATCATTGAAACTAGGAATAGTTGATTTGCTTGAGCGAGATAGTAGCCAACTATCTGGTGGACAAAAACAACGTATTGCTCTTGCAGGAGTTCTTGTAATGGATCCTTCCATCCTTGTGCTAGATGAAGTCACTTCCATGTTGGATCCGTTAGGTAAGGAAGCTGTCAATGGGTTATTAAATATGATCCATGAAGAAGGAAAAACGATTATCTCTATTTCTCATGATGTAGAAGAAATTCTAAGCTGTGATAGAGTAATTGGTTTCTTAGATGGTGGTGTAATCTTCGATGGTCTCCCTTCAGAGTTGTTTGCTCTACCAGAGTACGTGAAGCAGCTGGGATTGACTCTCCCCTTTCCATTTGAGTTAACTCAGATGTTAGCAAATCGGGGCATTGTGTTAGAGCAAGATAGCTACCATTCAATTGAAGGGTTAGTAGGTGCAATATGGAGGTATTCTTTAACGGAGTAAGCTATTCTTATGGGAATGCAAGTAATGATCAAATACACGCATTAAAAGATGTGAACTTGTCTGTTAAGGCGAATCAGTTTGTTGCGGTCATTGGTGAAACTGGATCTGGCAAATCAACGCTAATTCAACATCTTAATGGTTTGCTTCTCCCTAAAAAAGGAACTGTGCATGTTGGTGGAGAGCCATTATCATCTCATAAGAAGAAGCTACAGAAATTACGAAAGAATATAGGTTTTCTATTTCAGTATCCGGAACATCAATTGTTTGAAGAAACGGTGACGAAAGAAATTGGCTACGGGCCGCGCATGTTTGGTCTCTCTGAACATGAGGTAAATGAACGAGTGTCTCTGGCTATGCAGGCGGTTGGTCTCCCAGAAGACCTGAGCAACCGGTCACCATTTCATTTATCAGGAGGACAACAGAGACGAACGGCGATTGCTTCTGTTTTGGCACAAGAGCCAAAGATGCTCGTGCTGGATGAGCCTGGTGCAGGATTAAATCCGGCTTCAAAAGACGAGTTGCTGCAACTATTTTTAGATTATCAGAAGAAAAAGCAGGTCACTGTATGGATGATTACACATTCAATGGAGGATGTCGTGAAATATGCTGATTATTGTATCGTCATGCATAAAGGAACGGTTTTAACTGCTGATAAACCGGAAAACGTGTTTACGAACCTTGAATTAATTAAAAATCAAGTTATCAAGCTTCCGCAGGCAATGAAGTTTGCAAATGAGTTGTCCAAAGGAGAAGAGTGGCCGTTTTTGCGGAATACAGATGAATTGGCTACTTGGATTGCGGACAACTATTTGAGGAAATACCATGAGTAATGAGTCTGTCCTTTTAGGGCAGTATGTACACGGCAAATCGGTTTTACATCGCCTTGACGCGCGTGCAAAGATTGTGAGTGTATTTATTTTTGCTTTAGCTGTTTTTGGAGTTGGGTCTTGGTTATCCCTTCTGATAAGCACAATTTATTTATTTAGCCTAATGGTATTAAGTAAGCTTTCAATTCCAATGTTATTGCGCTCATTAAAAGTGGTAGCATTGTTTTTATTGTTGTTTTTTCTGTTACAAGTGCTAGCTGTACGTGAAGGGAAAGTTGCTTTTAGTATCGCCGGATTTCCGTTGTACATGGAAGGCATCATAGAAGCCGGTGTGGTTGTTTGGCGGACAATGCTGCTTTTTATGGCGGCTACATTAATGACTGCTACTACAAGTCCTTTGCATATTACTTCAGCAGTTGAATCATTGCTAAAACCATTAAAAAGACTGGGTGTTCCTGTTGCGGAACTTGCTTTAATGATGTCCATTGCATTGAGGTTTATTCCTATTTTAAAACGCGAACTTGATTTAATTAGACGAGCACAACAAGCCAGGGGCGTATCGTCTGAAGGCTTTACAAAGCGTTTATATACTTTTAGTGCATTGCTTGTGCCATTGTTTGTAAGGTCATTAAAGCGTGCAGAGGAGTTAGCCGAGGCGATGGAAGCAAGAGGGTATGATAGCAAAGTTCCACGCTCTGTTTGGAAAAAGTCAAAGTGGTCACTAAAAGATACATTTGCTGTTGCATTAGCTTTAGGAACAGCGGGTCTTATTATATGGTTTTAAGGAGAGAACAAGATGGCAAGGTTTGCGTGTAAGTTGACATACGATGGGACGGAGTTCAGTGGGTATCAAGTTCAACCTAATAAAAGAACGGTCCAATCAGTTGTCGAACAAGGGCTGAAAGCCATACACAAGGGAAGAGACGTCCCGATCATTGCTTCCGGTAGAACAGACGCGGGTGTTCATGCGAAGGGACAAATCATTCAATTTGACTCTGAACTGTCAATTTCCGCAGAGAGATGGCCCCAGGCGTTGAATACACATCTTCCAGAAGATGTTGTTGTAACTGGAGTTGCCGAAGTAGACGGGGAATTTCACGCTAGATACCATACAACAGCAAAAGAGTATCGGTATTATATTAGTTGTGGGGAATTCCAGGATGTGTTTCGTCGCAATCAAGCAGTTCATATAAAGCAGCCTCTAGACGTTCCGGCTATGCAAACAGCCGCACAGTATTTATTAGGAACGCATGATTTTTCAGCCTTCTGTGCAGCAAATACATCCGTTGAGGATAAGGTTCGCACAATTATAAGCGTTGCCGTACAACCTATTGGAAACGAACTCGAAATTTCCATTCGCGGCAATGGCTTCTTATACAATATGGTTCGCATTATTGTTGGAACACTTATTGAAGTTGGAAGTGGAAAAAGGCGAGCGATCGAAATGGAACAAATTTTAGCTGGAAAGGATCGCGGGGCTGCAGGAAAAACAGCGCCAGCACACGGTTTGTATCTTTTTGAAGTGAATTATGAAACGGATCTATTTGCAGTTCATAAATAAAAAGAAACGCCCGGATGAGTTTTTATAAAATGAATTGACTTTAATGAGTAGATATTGTATGATATTAGATGGTAATTCTAAAGACCCACTGCCCCGGGTTGCGGAATGAAATCATAAATAAAGCAAACAAGAATGGACAAAAAACAGCCAGTTTCAAGGCCATTCTTTATGCAGAACGATAAAAGAACGATTTATTATTAGGAGGTTTAACTATGCGTACAACATATATGGCAAAGCCAAACGAAGTTGAGCGTAAATGGTATGTTGTTGACGCTGAAGGTCAAACGCTTGGCCGTCTTTCTTCAGAAGTCGCATCAATCCTACGCGGAAAACACAAACCAACATTTACACCACATATTGACACTGGTGATCACGTAATTATTTTGAATGCAAGCAAAATCCAACTTACTGGAAACAAGCTTCAAGATAAAATTTACTATCGCCACACAAACCACCCAGGTGGATTGAAAGAAACAAAAGCACATGAAATGCGTGCGAACAAGCCAGAGCGTATGCTTGAGCTAGCGATCAAAGGAATGCTTCCTAAGAACACGCTTGGCCGCAAACAAGGCATGAAGCTTCATGTATATGCAGGTTCAGAACACAATCATCAAGCACAACAACCAGAAGCTTACGAGCTTCGCGGTTAATCTTTGGGAGGTAATTGATTATGGCTCAAGTACAATACTACGGCACTGGCCGTCGTAAGCATTCTGTTGCGCGTGTTCGCCTTGTTCCTGGCGATGGCACAATCGTTGTTAACGGCCGTGACCTTGACGAATATTTTGGTCTTGAAACACTAAAGCTTATCGTAAAACAACCACTTGTTGAAACTGGTGTAACTGGTCAGTACAACATTCACGTAAATGTAAACGGAGGCGGCTTCACAGGACAAGCGGGCGCAATTCGCCATGGCGTTGCTCGTGCTCTACTTCAAGTAGATCCTGAAAACCGTCCAACGTTAAAATCTGCAGGCTTCCTTACTCGTGATGCTCGTATGAAAGAACGTAAAAAATACGGTCTTAAAGCAGCACGTCGTGCGCCTCAGTTCTCAAAACGTTAATATACTTGGTATATCAATGTTTACCCTCTTTGCTTCTTTGGAGCAGAGAGGGTTTTTAATTTGCAAAAAAACAAATTGAATACCCTTTGAATACCTTTCCTAGAAATTCATGTACTGTTGGAACATTTCTGCTGTTTTCTCCTTCGCTTCGTCGGTCACATGAGTGTAAATATCCATCGTAGTTTTAATATCTGTATGACCGAGTTGAGATTGTACATCTTTAATAGATGCTCCAGCTGCAAATAACAAGCTGGCATGTGGTTTGTGTGAACCAATGTCTTTTTTAAATGGATTTTTCGGATGTTGCAAATTAACGGTATCCGGTTCGTAATTTAAAACGGGACAATTATTGTTCCTACTTCCCCAAAATGTCCCTGCTATGTCCCTGGTGGTTTGTCATGCCAAAAAGGAACACACAAATCGCTTCACCTCAAGGTGTCACAGAATTATGTTCCTTTGTTCCTCTTTTTTATAATGAAAGACTATAAATAAAAAAAATATACATATCCGTGTTGCGCATATAAAAGAGTCCTTGAAAAATCCAGGAACAGAGGAACATATTTTAATTTCGAGATATAAATTACTGGAAAAGGGGCACTCATCGTAGCCTTTGTTCTGTGACTAATGGGAAATGTTGTTCTCATGAACCCCATCCGTATAATAAAGCTTATAAAAAGTAGTATTGTTAACATTAAATTTTATATAAACTCTTCGGTTCTTTACTATACAGGGGTGTTTTTAGCATAAATAACTGAATTTTCATCCAAATTATTTAAAGTGAATGTGAGTTCGTGTTATGATAATCGTACAGACTTATGGAAAAAATGGGGAGGTTATTTATTTGGGAGCACATTCACAGTTCAGGAAGCTTTTAAGCGATATTGAACCAAGCCAACACACAAAAAGTGATGCAAGCACAGGTCATGAAAACCTCAGGAAGTTCCTTAAAGGTGATGAGATATTCAAAAATTACCGTGAAACAGATTTCTTATCTGGTTCATATAAAAGAAACACGGCTATAAGACCAAGAATAAAGGACGGAGTGGTTTCTCGCCCGGATGTAGACATAATTGTTGTGACAAATCATACAGAAAATGATGACCAAAAAGAGGTCATTGATTTACTGTATGATACATTAAAGCCTAAATATTCAACTATTCGGAAACAAGCCCGATCGGTGGGAATTGAAACAAATAAAGTAGATATGGACGTGGTGCCGATTATTGCACCCGATGGAATGGATGGCAACTTATATATTCCGGATCGCAAGAAAGAGCAATGGGTTGAGACTAACCCTCCCAAGCATACGGAATGGACAACAGAAGTAAACACGGATAGTGGAGGGCGATTTAAACCACTGGTTAAGTTGATGAAGTGGTGGCGTAGGCAAAATCCTACTATTGCTAAGAAACCAAAAGGATTTGTAATTGAATGTATTGCGGCAGAATGTATGGATAATAACGAAAAGAAGTATGACGAATTACTTGTGGGGACCTTAGAAAAAATCGTAGAAAAGTATGCTTTTTATATTGGATTACGGCTGGTGCCTCACATTGAAGATCCTGGTGTTCCGGGTAACTCGGTCACGAACGGTATTACTTTTGATGCGTTTGAAGGATTTTATTATAAAGCTAAATCCCATGCGGAAAAAGGAAGGCAAGCAATCAATGAAACAGATAAAGAAAAGGCGCTTAAATTATGGCGAGAGATTTTCGGTCCACGTTTTCCTTCGCCCGAAGTTGCTAACTCTTCTTCCCTGTTAAAAAATGCTGCAGAACCTTCTTTATCTTTTCCCGGCCGCCCTGTAAAACCAAATAAACCTGGAGGGTTTGCTTAATGAAATTTTGGTTCTTATTGGACACACGCCGTCTAACCAAAGAAAAGGATGAAATTGAAAAATTGCAATCAACGGCAACGTGGTTGGAGGGAACAGAGTGGACTTTGGAAAATGGGTTAGCATTGATAGCCAAAATAAAAGCCCATGGGAACTTTTATGAATTGAAGTTAACCTATCCGCCTTTTTTTCCATCCACACCGCCAATAGTTACTCCAATGGAGGATGGGGCGCATTGGTCGACTCACCAGTATGAGAATGGTTCATTATGTCTGGAATGGGGACCGGATAATTGGTATCCATCTGTTACTGGAGCGAATATGTTGGAAAGTGCCTACCGGTTAATTTATAAGGAAAATCCTTTAGGCGAGACCGTGGAAAAGAACCTTGTCATTTCCAGACACTTTTTAACGGAAGGCCAAAATTTAAGAAACAAAGCATTCAGGTTATATGTGGAACCTGAATTTTTGAACCTCATATCAAATTTACAGGATTACTATATGGGAAACATAAAATTTACTTTTGTTTTTGGGAATGAAGATACAGCCATTTTGCATGTGCTTGAACTAGAGCACAAGGAAGGGAAGGCTTGGAAAAACACATCTTTACCTGAAGATTTCAAGTCTAATTATGAATTGACAGGTGTATTATTGAAGTCCACCTTATCATCAACTGAAATCAGGAACATGAAAACGATTACTCAATGGAAACAGCATTATGACTTGGAGGTTGTTACCTCTTTGTCAGATACAATACTTATTATCGCAATGGATAATGAAAACAACCCTCATGTTCTAATGAATGGTACAAACAAGGAAAAATTGTTTTCTATTCCTCTGGTAACGGAAGAGCCAAAAGGGAGGCTGCCCAACCATTTAGTCGGCTTGAACGAAAAGAGGATCGGTATAGTCGGTTTAGGATCTTTAGGCAGCAAGATTGCACTATCATTAGCAAGGACAGGAGCCCGAAAATTCTACTTAGTGGATGACGATGTCTTTTTACCGGGAAACATGATTCGCCATACATTGGATTGGAAAAGTGTTGCCTCCCATAAAGTAGATGCAGTAAAAAATCAATTAATGAATATATCTACTGGTGTGAATGTAGCAGTTTCAAAAATTAATTTATCTGGTCAAGAAGCAACAACTTCATTGAACACGGTACTATCCAAGTTAGGAAATTGCGACTTGATCATAGATGCAACAGCCAACCCAAGAGCATTTAATTTCTTGTCAGCGGTTAGGACTACCTATGAAAAACCAATGGTTTGGGGAGAGGTTTTTGCTGGCGGGATCGGGGGATTAATTGCAAGAAGCCGACCAAAAGCTGATCCGGATGCACTGACGATGAGAAAAGGTTTTAACGGATATACCATGCAGCTACCCGAATATGAATTTAAGATCCTTGATTTGTATGCAACAGAAGACCAGCAAGAAGAAGTAATGATAGCTTCAGATGCCGACGTTTCGATAATAGCTGGTCACCTTACTCGTTTTGCGTTGGATACAGTCTTACAACCTGACCAATCCATATATCCCTATTCAATGTACTTGATAGGTTTATCAAATTCTTGGATATTTGAGGCGCCGTTTGATACATACCCTATCCATATCAACCATCTACCAGATGAAACAGAAACAGTAGAAAATGAAGAAGAACTTAATGAAACTATTGATTTTATTACATCTTTACTGGAGAAAAGTGATGATTAAGCTTATTCTTCCTAAGGCAATTGAACAGGAATTAAAGAAGGAGTTAATAGTAGCCGAAAGACAGGAAATTGGAGGTGTGCTTTTAGGGGAACATGTAAGCGAAGGGTTATTCCGGATTAGTGATTTCACCATTCAACGATCAGGCGGGACTGTAGTTTCTTTTATTCGACACATCCAACAGTCTTTAAAAAATCGTTTGACTGATTTTTTTAATAAAACAAAACATAACTACACCAAGTTTAATTATTTAGGGGAATGGCACTCGCATCCCTCCTTCGAGTTAACACCGAGTATAAGGGATAGGGAAAGTATGTGGCAAATCGTGAACGATCCTACTGTTGGAGCAAACTTCGTTATGCTTTTATTGGTTAAATGCAATGAGGGGGTAGTTGAGGGAAGAGTGTCAATTTTTTTACCGGGAAATCCAATGATCCAAGGGGAATTAATAAGAGAGGAGGCAGAGTGAATGATGAAAAATAATAATGGTAAGCAATCACCCTCGTTGTTAGAAAAAGAATCTACAGGAGGTGATATTGCTTCCTCCGGTTTCGATTTTCAAGCGTACCTTATTTTGTGCAAACTTCCACATTGGTTATCTTTTGAGGGTTTTTCTTCAGTAATTTGGGAATCGGTAGGTGATATTGAAGCAAAATTTTTCGATCCTCAGATAGGAGAAGTAATTGAGGCAATTGAAGCTAAGGACCACCGGATAACACCAACAGAATTTTGGGAAGAAATCAATCGGTTTAAAAAAATGGACGAAGGTAGCCCGGGCACATACCGATGGTTCACACTGTCCTGTACAGGGTTATCCGAAACCTTACATCCTCTGAAAAATGGATTGAGGAGGGTGCGCGATCCTTATCCGTTTTACAGTCACACATCAGGAGTGTTTGAAAACTCTTATGAAGATTATAAAGAAAAGGTAATAGGCTTAGGCAAAAGTGAAGAAATGGCTGAATTTCTTTTCCATAAGGTTTCAATTGAGGATAAATGGGGATCACTCAGTGAAAAGGCAAAGGGTATGTTTAATAACGAATTTACCCAACATCTCCCAGTGTATGATTTAAGAGGAAGTGAACAAGAAAAAGTATTTGATGTGTTACATAGTGTAGTTCGGTCGCAAAAAAATAAACCGGTGTTTCGTCAACAATTAAAGCAAGCTATGCACTCTGTTATTGGTGAAGATGCTATACCAACTGATCAAAAAATTTATATTCATACAGAAATTTATAAATTGCCCAAAGAACCTAGAAAAATAAATTTTTTATGGGAACCCTTTTTTAGTGATAAGGATAGAAAATATCCAGAGTCTGCCGTTTGGACAGAAGAGCTGTACAATAATGTAGTTGAAACAAAAAAATGGATTGAAAAGAACAGGTCTGCGAAAAGGATTCATTTAAGTGGGAATCGCAGACTATCGTCAGCTATGGCAATAGGATCTGTATTTTCATCGGTATCAGGATTTTCTATTGAAGCAGAGCAAAGAGAAGGTGGTATTTGGGCAACGGATACACACCCAAATAACCAAACCCCAGAATGTGAATTTGTAGTTGATTTTGAAGAAGGGGTGGATAATCAGCTGATTGTTACAATAGGTATTACAAGAGACAGCATTGCCAATGAAGTTGCAGTATATTTAGAAGGTCAAAGACATAGCATTTCTTCAAAACTCCATTTGCATACAGAATCACCAATAATTACTGCAGAGCAGGCTAATCTGGTAGTGAAAAAATTAAAAAAGGAAATTAAAGCAGCAGCTACCAAAGTGGAAGCAGAGAAAGTCCATTTATTTTATGCCGGTCCATCTCATTTAGTGCTTTTTTTGGGTCACCGGTGGAACGGGATGCCGTCAGCCCAGTGTTATGAATGGATAAATACAGGACAATATGTGCCTACTTGCACTTTTTAATACTATAACCCTAACTCTAATTAAGCCGGTTTTATTTGTTATACAAACATCGTCTAAAACGGGAGAATACATAATTTGGTTTCAATTACTGCTAATAGTTAAAATTCAAATGATTATTTCATTCAAAAAAGATTTCCTTTATATAGCCTGCCAGCGTATCTGTTTTAGGTTAGATTTTTGAATACCCTTTGAATACCCTTTTCATGAAATCACGTAAAATCACATGTAATACAAATAAAGGAAAACGTTGATTTAAAGCGGTTTATGAATTTCTATATAATATAGAAGAAACTCGCCTCTGAAAGAACGTAAAAAATACGGTCTTAAAGCAGCACGTCGTGCGCCTCAGTTCTCAAAACGTTAATACAGCAAGATTTCAGCCTTCAAGCCTACATTGCTTGGAGGCTATTTTTATGCTAAAAAAACGGTTTGCTAACATAGTTCGAAGACATGGAATAAGAGAACATTTTTGTTGTTTTTTTCTTTGTTTTAGTACATGAGTATAGATGGCAAGTATCGTGTTTATATCAGAGGAACCTAATCTTTCATGTACATATTTGATGTTCGCTCCAGCTCAAATTCAATAACAATACATGGGTATGGTGCAACCCATGGACTCGTAGGATAATAACTCTTTAACTTCTGGCAAACACATTTCTTCATCCTGCCAAGTGAGCGCTAATCCTTTTCTCATCCCCGGATAAAGTAACATTTCGAAGATAGGGCATCAATCTTTCTACAGAAAGGGTGATGCAACAAAATATGGCGGATGGGAACGTGACATGACTTCCTTTAGTGTTACCTCAAAAGGAAAGAAGCGCTTAAAGGAATAGAGGAACAACCATGATTAAATGTTTGCTTGCTCTTTTGTGCATAAGAAAAGCCAGGGCTACTCCCCTGACTCGGTGTTGTGCTTGTATTTTCTTAAGTGAAGTAAACCAATGATGAAATGAGAGATTGCAGTAAATCCGAAGAGTATGATCGCGGGACCTCCATTGAGCTCGAGTTTGTGGAAAATATAAGACACTACTATTGCTAATACCAAACTGATAAAGGACCCAATGAAATAGACCCTATGGGCAGGAGTGTTTTTCAAGACATTCAACCTCCTAAAAAACGCAATGTGGCTACAGGGCGGCTCCTGCAGCTTAGTATCTATAAACTGTCAAATAAAAAAATGACATGATTATGTCATCACCAATTCGGTAGATGTTTTTTCAAGTGAGCTTCTCTTATCTGGTCGATATTTCTAAAAGTAATGAAGTATATAGTTCCAATGAAAGTGAACAACCAAAGCTCACTATTAAGTAAGGCAAAAATAAGTGTAGCAAGGGATAAAATAAGTATTGGATACATTGCAATCAAAGATGCCATTGCATGAACTTTAGATTCTTGGAGTTTGGACATTTTAATAAACCCTTTCCAAGCAAATTTTGTTTAATCATAACATGGTTCTTATATCAATAATAAGAAAAATCTGTTTATCGCGCAATAGGATCACACAATACGGCTTCTGCCGCTTAGTATCCAAAAACTGAGCGGTAAGGTTATTCTTTAGCTACATTTTTAGTCTTTTGCTTGGTCATAACTCCATGAAGTAAATAACATACCGCTAAACCAAAGAAAGGGATATAGATAAATGGGTTAGGGTTAATCAATAATTTAGTTATACCTAGTAAGAGAAAAATGATGAATGCTGAATAATATATCTTTCTCACTTGCTCACCTCTTAAAATAGACATCAAGAATTCTTGAAATGTTTGTTTAAATAATTAATTCTTTTAATTTCTGTTTTATTGCTGAACATTAATATAACGGCTCCACTCAAAGTAATCATCCAGAGGTGATTGTCAAAAAACCTATAACTATAGTTACTAACAGTAATAAATAAATTGGGTACCCAGAAAAAATGTACGCCTTAAATTGTGTGATTACGTCATTTCTCACAGTTTAAAACACCCTTTTATATATTTTGTTTATTTTTAATAATAACATTTACAGGAGATTTTTACCAGGCGGTATGACCACACAATACGGCTCTTGCCGTTAATTGGATCAACCCAGTCTTCTCTATCCCATTCTTTGGGTTTATCCGTTTCATCTGGAGCGTTTTCGAAGGATACCCTAGGATCGCCACAATTATAGCTGAAATGAATAAAAGAGACTGAATTTCAAATGTGCTGTATTCGCCTCGTAAGTAATACATGTAGTCTTGAACATGCCTAAACACAAATAGCGCTAGAGTTAACAAAGCTATAATTTTTAATCTTCGTTTCATAACGCACCCCTATAATATGGATATTTTCAGTTTTGGTTTCTATAGTGGCATTAGAGGAGGAATGAGAAAAACGTAACCTGTCAATCCATTTGTTAAAACGATACATGGGAAGCCTCCATTTGTTGGATAGAAGAAAATAAGTCTTGTTTGGGTTTGAATATCTTTTCTTAGTCATAAAAGGGAAGATAAATGCGAAAACAAGCTGAACCTAATCCGTTTGAAGCATGTCTAATCCAATTCTCAGCAAGGCTATAGCTTCCGCCTGCAATAGCAAATATTAATAAAAGACTGCCTGCTGATACGACAATAAACGCGGTAAGCGCATCAAGCCAACGATTAGCTGTCATGATATGACACCCATATTTCAGGTTTACGTTCTATTATCTTGGGAGGATGAAATATGTATTTATGCAAACTGGTAAGAGAGCAAAAGCTTTGTTAACGGTAAGCCTTTATATGCAGGGAGTGTATGTAAGGATCATTCTATACATAGTGGTAGTGAATTGTGAGTCGATTTTAATGATAAGGCGAAAAACGGGAATATCGTTGTCGTTGATTTTGATTATAACAATACGGCTCTGTTAGAAGTATTCCATGGGCGAAAGGATTTATGTGTGATTTAAACTTTTAGCAGGAAGTCGTGCGCCAGAATTCTTAAAAAATGTAAGCGTGTTCCAAGTATGCTTTCTTGGAAGTTTTTTATGCAGGTGTTCATCTTGTTACGCAAAAAAACGCTAGGATGTTTTAAAAGCACGTAATTGGTTGGATCGTGTTATGCATGATAAAACTTTACAATTTGGTCATTAATTGCTGCTTTTAATGGTGTATGACGATATTATTCGCGCTCATACTAAGTTAAAAAGGGGAAATAGCAATGAATGTCATCACAACACTTAATGATAAAAGAAGAGAAAAACAATGGAATTTTGAGCGGAAAATGCTCCGTCATATCGATTTAAAAAAGATGGAACGCAGTATAAAAGAATGGGTTCGCCCTCTTATGCCGTTTCAGTTTCAAGCCTATCCATTTTTACTTGATCAGAGCATTGATATGACGATCGATGCATTCTTGCTCGGGACAGAGTATGGGCGATTTGGCATTTATGGAGAATCAACCATTGATTCGAAGAAACGCTGTGATACAGAGCTGACAATGTTGTCTCATAGCCTTTGTGATACGCTCTCGGGTTGGACTGGCGAAAGTCCGTCGGAGTCACTCTTAACCGCAATAGATATGTTGCTTGGTACCTGGTGGGAAAAAGGGTACTTAGAGGCGCGCAAAGCATATAAACTTCGTTTACAGTAACAATCATATATCTCCCTTGTCCACGTATATATAAATGAGGACAAGGGGGAATAACATGTGAAACAACATACTTGGAGTTTTATAATTGGAGGATTGTTGCTTGCTTCTGTCATTATTTGGATTCGCTATGATGCCATACTAGAAGATTCCTCATCAACGTGGCATTTGCCGATGTCTGGGAAGGTAATTGTCCTTGATCCAGGACATGGGGGAATGGATGGGGGAGCGAGCTCGAAATCAGGAATTCTTGAGAAGACGGTTACACTTGAAGTAGCTCTGAAATTGCGGGATTATTTACAAGAGGCAGGCGCTTTAGTCATCATGACGAGGGAAGAAGATGTAGATTTGGCTAGTCGAGATACGGCTAAAATAAGGCAACGGAAAGCAGAAGATTTGCGAAAACGAGCACAAATTGTGAATGAATCAGAAGCAGACTTATACTTATCAATCCATATGAATGCGATCCCTTCAGAGCGATGGAGAGGCGCACAAACATTTTATCACTTAAGCGATAAGAAAAACGAAGAACTAGCAGTGTTTATTCAAGAAGAAATAAAGAGGAATTTAGAAAATACAAACCGGTACGCAAAACCAATTCATCATGTTTATTTGTTAAAAGAAGCGAAGATACCAGGAGCCTTAGTAGAAGCAGGGTTCTTGTCTAATCCCGAAGAAGCGGCAATGCTTGAAACAGAGGATTACCAAGACAAGGTTGCAGCTTCTATTTATGAAGGGATGCTTCGCTACGTTTCTGGAGAAAAAGCACCAAAAGCCAACCCGTATGAATAATAAAGAAACTTCATTTGCGTTAAGCAGCGTTGTCCAGTAGGATAAAAGAATGAAAATGCTGGAGTGATAAATAAAGAAATGAGTCATTACCGAGTTGAGAAAGTCTTAAATAACAATGTTGTGATTGCCGAGCATGCGAGTGAAGAAGTGATCTTAATTGGCAAAGGGATTGGTTTTAATCGAAAGAAGGGAAGTGAAGTCCCTTCCGCAGAAGTAGAAAAACTCTTTGTTATGAAGAATGAGAAAGAACAAGAAAGCTATTTGAAGTTGCTTCCACAAGTTGAACAATCATTGTTGGACGTGACGATTGAAGCAATTGAGCTTATTTCGAAGAAAACGGGTTTACCTTTAAATGAACATATTCATGTAGGGTTGATGGATCATTTATCCTTTGCACAAGCGAGGACTGTTTCAGGTCTACAAATTAGGAATCCTTTTTTAGCGGAAACAAAAGTCCTTTACCCAAAAGAATTCTCGATTGCACTTGAAATTGTTCATTTAATCAAAAAACGGATTCACATTGAATTACCAAAAGAAGAAGCTGGTTTTATTGCGTTGCATATCCATAGTGCTTTGCAAGATAAGAGCTTAGGTAGAATCAATGCGCATTCGCAACTTGTGTCCGAGCTAGTTGGTTTGATTGAAACCCAAATGGAGGTCACTCTCGACAAAGAGAGTATTGACTACATGAGGCTTGTGCGCCATCTTCGCTTCGCAATTGAACGTGTTGATAATGAGGAGCGGGTGGAGGAACCTAAAGCGATTACAATGTTATTGAAACAAGAGTACCCTATGTGCTATAATCTCTCATGGAAGCTCATAAAAGTGATGCAGCGTGTACTGCGTAAACCTGTGTTTGACGCGGAAGCGGTGTATTTGACCATGCATCTGCAAAGAGTGCAGAGCAAATACAAATAAATCACGTGTAACTGATTCGATCAGGCATGAGGAAAAACAACTGGACCAATTTTTTCGATTGGACAGTGCTTTTTCTCATGCCTTTTTTTGTGCGCTTCACAGAAATAAAAATGAAAAATAGGAGGTACATGATGTTTAAGAAAGTCTTTGGCTATTTACAGAAAATCGGTAAGGCTTTAATGCTACCAGTAGCAATGCTACCAGTAGCGGGTTTGCTTCTCGGTATTGGTGTTGCTATGCAGATGGAACAAACGCTTGGCTATATGCCGTTTTTAGAAGCAGGATGGATCCAACATACAGCGAGTGTAATGGAAGCTGCTGGTGGAATAATCTTTGATAACCTAGCTCTCATATTTGCAGTAGGGGTGGCAATTGGCCTTGCAGGTGATGGGGCAGCTGCTTTAGCAGCACTTGTCGGTTACTTAGTTATGAATACGGTTATGGGGGAATGGTTAGGCGTTACCTCTGAATTAGTAGCGGAAGATCCAGGATTTGCTCATGTTCTTGGGATACCAACCCTACAAACAGGGGTTTTTGGCGGAATTATTATTGGGATTATTGCTGCTACGTGTTATAACCGCTTTCATGACATTGAAATGCCAGCATTTCTTGGTTTCTTTGCCGGAAAACGATTTGTGCCAATAATTACAGCGGTTGCATCCTTTGTTATGGCGCTTATCCTCGTCTTAATATGGCCGCACGTTCAAACAGGACTAAATGAAATCTCTGTTTTTCTTTTGGAAACGGGTCAATATTTTGCCGTCTTTTTCTTTGGTTTTATTAAACGGTTGTTAATTCCTTTTGGATTACACCATATCTTCCATGCACCATTCTGGTTTGAGTTTGGTCAGTATACGAATGCTGCTGGAGAGATTGTCCGTGGAGATCAACTTATTTTCTTTGCACAATTGCGTGATGGAGTCGAAATTACGGCGGGACGCTTCATGGCTGGAGAATTTCCAATCATGATGTTTGGTTTACCAGCAGCAGCACTCGCTATGTATCATTGTGCACGACCAGAAAAAAAGAAAGTTGTCGGCGGGTTAATGGCTTCGGCTGCACTTACTTCGTTTCTAACAGGTATTACAGAACCGCTTGAATTTATGTTTTTGTTTATTGCGCCACTTTTATTCTTTATTCATGCTTTTTTAGATGGCGTATCGTTTGTGTTCATGACTTGGTTTGATGTGAATGTCGGCTTCACATTTTCTGGTGGGGCAATTGACTTCTTCTTGTTTGGTATATTACCGAATCAAGATCAATGGTGGATTACGGTTATTCTTGGACTCGTGTTTGCAGCCATTTACTATTTCGTATTCCGATTCGCGATTCTTAAGTTTAATTTGAAAACCCCAGGTCGTGAAGATGAAGACGATCCATCTGAAGGAAAAGTGAGAAATCAAGGCGAGTTAGCGTTTAATATATTGCATGCAATGGGTGGAAAAGAAAACATCAATCACCTTGATGCGTGTATTACGCGCTTGCGTGTTTCGGTGAATGATATAGGTGCAGTTGATAAAAAAGAGCTAAAAGAACTTGGTGCTGCCGGTGTTCTTGAAGTCGGTAATAACATTCAAGCAATCTTTGGTCCCCGTTCAGAAACAATTAAAGGACAGATGCAGGATGTTATGTCAGGTAAAACACCAAGGCCGATTGAAACCAATCAACAAGATGAAGTGAAAAAGCAAGTGGAAGATGTTCAACCTGAAGCATTACAACAAGAAACAAGTGAAAGTGTGAAAGCACCAATGAATGGAGAACTTCTTTCCATTGAGGATGTACCCGATCAAGTCTTCTCTGGAAAAATGATGGGAGATGGGTTTGCTATTGATCCTGTAGATGGAGTGGTTGTAGCTCCTATTGATGGAAAAATAACGACGGTATTCCCTACAAAACATGCGATTGGAATAACTTCAGACAATGGGTTAGAAGTACTCATTCATATTGGTATTGATACGGTTAAATTAAATGGAGAAGGGTTTAATGTATTTGTAAATGAAGGAGACCACGTGAAAAGTGGTGAAAAGTTGGTTGAGTTTGACCACGAATACATTAAACAACATGCTACTTCACTCATTACACCGATAATCTTCACAAACTTAGCAGAAGGAGAATTTGTCTCAATTAAACAAAGTGGACAAGTTCAAGCAGGGGAGAAAGCGATCATTCAAATTGAAAAATAAATGATTGAACTAGGGCAAGCCGCTCTAGTTCTTTCTTCTTTTTATATATGCTATACTGAGAGAAATTCGGTTGTTTGTTCTAAAGGAAGGTGACAGCAATGATTACGGATCAGGAAATAATGGAAGCGCTAAAACGAGTGAAAGACCGTGACCTTGATAAAAGCATCGTTGATACAGGCGGTGTTCGTGAGTTGAAAAACAAAGATGGAAACATTAGTTTAAAAGTTGCTCTTGCAAAAACAGGGACGCCAGAGCAGATGCAAGTGCAACAGGAGATTGTGAACGTGTTAAAAAGTGAAGGTGCAAATTCGGTCGGATTGCGATTTGACTCGTTAACTGATGAAGAATTAGAAGCTCTTGGAGGCGCGAAAGAAGAAGAGTTTAAAGGCCCACAATTGCTTGCACCAACGAGCAAGACAACATTTATTACAGTCGCTAGTGGGAAAGGCGGCGTAGGAAAATCGACTGTTTCTGTCAATACTGCTGTGTCACTCGCTCGTCTTGGTAAAAAAGTTGGTATCATTGACGCTGATATTTATGGTTTTAGTGTGCCGGATATGATGGGCATTGCAGAGCGGCCTAAAGTAGTAAATAAACGTATTTATCCAGTTGAACGTTTTGGTGTGAAAGTTATTTCAATGGGCTTTTTTGTGGAAGATAATGCACCGGTTATTTGGCGTGGACCAATGCTTGGGAAAATGATTAACCAGTTCTTCTCCGAATGTGAGTGGGGCGAGCTTGATTACTTAATCTTGGACTTGCCTCCTGGTACTGGAGATGTAGCGCTTGATCTCCATTCGATGTTGCCTGAATCGAAAGAGTTAATTGTTACGACTCCGCATGCGACCGCAGCGTTTGTAGCAGCAAGAGCAGGAGCAATGGCAATTAAAACACACCATGAAATGCTGGGTGTTGTTGAGAATATGGCATATTTCCAAAGCAAAGCAACGGGTGAAAAAGAATATGTCTTTGGCACTGGTGGGGGAAATAGGTTAGCGGAAGAATTAAAAACAGATTTGCTAGCTCAAATTCCACTAGGACAACCTGATATAGACGAGACTGATTTTGCACCGTCCGTTTATGCAGAAGAGCATCCGATTGGTGAACAGTATCGGGAGCTAGCAGAAGCGATCGTGTTTAAAACAGAAAAAGCATAGAAAAAAACGTTCCTCCTTGAGGGACGTTTTTAATTATCTTCATTTTCTTCTTTTTGTTTTCCTTGGTCTTCAATGGCTTTTGACATTAATTCTGCCATTTTAGCTGCGAAATAAGGACTTTCCATTGACTCGCTCATAATAGCCATGGTCTGTTCTCGATATTCTTTTGATTTCATAAGTTCTAAAGCGTGTTCGCCCATTTGTGGGTCTTTTAAAATGTCCATCATCATTTGTTGGTACGCTGGATCTTTCATTAATGATTTTAAAATCTTCTCATTCTCTTCTTGCATGCTTTCAGCAAACGTTTTTGTGAAGTCAGGATCACGCATGACTTCTTGCCAAAATGCTTTTCCTTCATCGGATGTTAATGTATCTTGGATGGTTTTTTTTACGAATGCACTATCCATCACAAGTTCCTCGCGCATATCTTCTTCAGCGATTAACTCATGAAACGCTTTTTTGCCTTCATCTGTCTTCAATAAATCAATAACCATTTTTTTGGTTCCTTCATAATCCGTATTTTGTTGCGCTTCGGTTTGTGCACATCCTGATAGCGCAAGCATGCCGATTAATGGGATCACTAAATATAATTGCTTTCGTTTTCTCACAAATGATCCTTCCTTTCGGAGCGTTATTTATTCTTTAGTGTTTGTAACCATTTTTAAAATATGCATAAACGAGCTGGTGTTTATGATTCAAGGTTGCTACAATAAGAACGGATAAAAAAACTGGGGGATACGCTTGTGAACAGCAGGAAAGTCGTTTTTATTTTCTGGTCCACCTTGCTTTTAGGGAGTATAAGCGGGGGGATTGTTGGGCTCTTTTTGAATCTTGATCAATTTATTGGGGATGGTACTGCAAACTTTGTTCTCGGCCTTTTATGGATGTTAGGCATTAGCGCCGCATTTACGATGGTGGCGCAAATGGGTTTCTTTGCATATCTATTTCTCCATCGATTTGGTCTTGGCTTGTCACGCACTCACACTTTATGGAACCGCATCCAATGGGTTTTAATTGTGTTTGTTTATTTTGATTTAGTTTATTTTCGGTATATAGCATTCGCCGAAGGAGAGTCTTGCTGGGGCTATTTTATCTTGCCGACGCTTCTTCTTATTTACGCAGTCCTCATTGCTTCTATTAAGGCAAAAGAAACAAACAAAGGTGCATTTGTGCCAGCTTTGTTTTTTATGTTCGTTATTACAACGATTGAATGGATTCCAGCAATTACTGCTAATGAAACGCACTGGCTTATTTTCTATATAACGCCACTTCTTGTTGCGAACACGTGGCAACTCCTGTTATTGCATAGGTTAATTGAAAAACCATAAAGAAAAGTCGTGCCTTGGCACGACTTTTTTAATTTACTTCTTCGCTATTCGAATGGGCACTACTCATTAACTCTTCAAGAGAAGTGAACGTGTAATTACGTTCTTTTAATGTTTTTAAAATGGTGGGTAAAGCGGTGTTTGTCTGTTTAACTGAATCGGAAGCATGAAACATAAGAACATCACCCCCGGTTGTGTTTGCAAGAACATTATCGACTATTTTTTCGGCCCCGGGGTTCTCGTAATCAAAGGAATTGACACTCCAATGGATAATATCGAGATGTTGATTCTGTGCCAAATCAAGAGTCTTGGCAGTAAATGCTCCATTTGGAGGACGCAACAAAGTTGGCGTTTCACCAGTTAATTCTTGCAAAACTTGTTTGCTTCTACGCATATCTTGTACGACTTGGTCATCAGACCAGGTAGAATAATTCTTATAGCGATACCCATGACTACCAATTGTATAACCGGCATCAACGATTTCTTTGACTAAATCAGGATACTTCTCTGCCCAAGAAGCCGACAGAAAGAAAGTCGCATTTCTTACTTCATGATCTTGCAACACTTGTAATGTTGGGGTAACATTTTGTTCGCCCCAGCTAATATTAAATGTAAGAGCGATGTTGTCGGCACTTGTTTCTGCGCGATAAAATGCTTGAGGTCCATCTGAAGTAGAGAAGACTGACATATTGTCGCGCTGAACAAACAACCAACTGGCAACAAAGAGAGAGGCAACACAGATAAAGATAAATGGCTTCCATTTACTTAAGTTAAATACCCAAATTCCTGTCATGACGACCGCTCCTTCTTGAACTTCTCTATAGACAAGATATGTTTGTCCGGTATTTTTATGAATAAAAACTATGGAAATCGAAAAGACTACACTATTAGGTATCGTTTAATTAGAGGCGGGTGTAGTCCATGTTGGGAATGTTGCTTACGGATAAAGAAGTGAAGGAAATTGAATATTTATTGAAAAGAGAATTAGAAGAGCTTTTGCTGGATTTAACAGATGAACGAATTGAAGGAGTAGTGAAAGATGTAATGATTGAGAAGTATGGTTTAGTTTTTAACTTATATAAACGGTTGGCATTACCGAGTGAGTATCAACAATATGCATTATCTTTAAAACTACATAGTCAAAAAAAGTTTGAATAAGTATTGACGTGAGATTGTTTAGTTGTTATATTAATAAGCACCGCATTCAATCTAGTCGAATTGCTTAAAAAACTTTTTAAAAAAAGATTTGACTTTTGGTTGAAAGCAGTGTAAAGTACTAAGAGTCGCCAAGAGAGAACGGCGCAAACGAGTTCTTTGAAAACTGAACAAAAGCCAAGCGTAATAAAGAGATACAAGGTATCTCGTCAATGAAAGTCGTTGAATTTATATTCAACGCGCTAGCAACATTTTGAGCAAGTCAAACACTTTAACGGAGAGTTTGATCCTGGCTCAGGACGAACGCTGGCGGCATGCCTAATACATGCAAGTCGAGCGGACGGAAGGGAGCTTGCTCCCGGAAGTCAGCGGCGGACGGGTGAGTAACACGTGGGCAACCTGCCCCTTAGACTGGGATAACTTCGGGAAACCGAAGCTAATACCGGATAACACTTTTTCCCTCCTGGGAGAAAGTTAAAAGATGGCCTTTGTGCTATCACTAGGGGATGGGCCCGCGGCGCATTAGCTAGTTGGTAAGGTAATGGCTTACCAAGGCGACGATGCGTAGCCGACCTGAGAGGGTGATCGGCCACACTGGGACTGAGACACGGCCCAGACTCCTACGGGAGGCAGCAGTAGGGAATCTTCCGCAATGGACGAAAGTCTGACGGAGCAATGCCGCGTGAGTGAGGAAGGCCTTCGGGTCGTAAAGCTCTGTTGTGAGGGAAGAACAAGTATCGGTTGAATAAGCCGGTACCTTGACGGTACCTCACCAGAAAGCCACGGCTAACTACGTGCCAGCAGCCGCGGTAATACGTAGGTGGCAAGCGTTGTCCGGAATTATTGGGCGTAAAGCGCGCGCAGGCGGCTTCTTAAGTCTGATGTGAAATCTCGGGGCTCAACCCCGAGCGGCCATTGGAAACTGGGAAGCTTGAGTGCAGAAGAGGAGAGTGGAATTCCACGTGTAGCGGTGAAATGCGTAGATATGTGGAGGAACACCAGTGGCGAAGGCGACTCTCTGGTCTGTAACTGACGCTGAGGCGCGAAAGCGTGGGGAGCAAACAGGATTAGATACCCTGGTAGTCCACGCCGTAAACGATGAGTGCTAGGTGTTAGGGGTTTCGATGCCCGTAGTGCCGAAGTAAACACATTAAGCACTCCGCCTGGGGAGTACGACCGCAAGGTTGAAACTCAAAGGAATTGACGGGGACCCGCACAAGCAGTGGAGCATGTGGTTTAATTCGAAGCAACGCGAAGAACCTTACCAGGTCTTGACATCCTTTGACCACTCTGGAGACAGAGCTTCCCCTTCGGGGGCAAAGTGACAGGTGGTGCATGGTTGTCGTCAGCTCGTGTCGTGAGATGTTGGGTTAAGTCCCGCAACGAGCGCAACCCTTGATCTTAGTTGCCAGCATTTAGTTGGGCACTCTAAGGTGACTGCCGGTGACAAACCGGAGGAAGGTGGGGACGACGTCAAATCATCATGCCCCTTATGACCTGGGCTACACACGTGCTACAATGGATGGTACAAAGGGTTGCGAAGCCGCGAGGTGAAGCCAATCCCATAAAGCCATTCTCAGTTCGGATTGTAGGCTGCAACTCGCCTACATGAAGCCGGAATTGCTAGTAATCGCGGATCAGCATGCCGCGGTGAATACGTTCCCGGGTCTTGTACACACCGCCCGTCACACCACGAGAGTTTGTAACACCCGAAGTCGGTGAGGTAACCTTTTGGAGCCAGCCGCCTAAGGTGGGACAAATGATTGGGGTGAAGTCGTAACAAGGTAGCCGTATCGGAAGGTGCGGCTGGATCACCTCCTTTCTATGGAGTATATTACTCTAGTCGACGAACAACTTCGGTTGTTTGGCGCTTTGGATCTTTTGTTCAGTTTTGAATGAACTCAATTCATTCAATTTCATATTTGACAAAGAGAAGCAAGAAGATCGAGGATGGGAAATGTTCGATTGAAGAAGCGTACTTGCGTACGTGACTGATTGAGAATCATGAACCAGACAAAGAGATTCGCTGCTTATCTATTGTTAAAATAGCCCGTTAAAGGCATGGAACCACGCTAAGAACGCCACGTCTTGTGGCAACGCCTGGTACCGACCTCCTGTGGGCAGGTTCTTTGAAAACTAAATCAAGAAACAACTCAAATAAGTTTTGTTCATCGGTTTTAAACTGTTTGAACGAGACGTCAAGAATTCTTGAGCAACCTTTATTGCTTAAACATGGTCGAGCGTATCGCACGCAGACACCATTTAGGATAAGTTAGAAAGGGCGCACGGTGGATGCCTTGGCACTAGGAGCCGACGAAGGACGCGACGAACAGCGATATGCTTCGGGGAGCTGTAAGTAAGCTTTGATCCGGAGATTTCCGAATGGGGGAACCCACCATCCGTAATGGGATGGTACTTGTATCTGAACACATAGGATGCATAGAGGCAGACCCGGGGAACTGAAACATCTAAGTACCCGGAGGAAGAGAAAGCAAATGCGATTTCCTAAGTAGCGGCGAGCGAAACGGAATCAGCCCAAACCAAGAGGCTTGCCTCTTGGGGTTGTAGGACACTCTATACGGAGTTACAAAGAAACGGAGTAGGTGAACTGTCTGGAAAGACAGGCCGAAGAAGGTAACAGCCCTGTAGCTGAAACTTCGTTTCCTCCAGAGTGGATCCTGAGTACGGCGGGACACG
This sequence comes from Shouchella patagoniensis, assembly GCF_002019705.1. Taxonomy (GTDB): domain Bacteria; phylum Bacillota; class Bacilli; order Bacillales; family Bacillaceae_D; genus Shouchella; species Shouchella patagoniensis. The sequence continues at coordinate 2,957,865 of NZ_KV917377.1, forward strand.
TGAAACCCCGTCGGAATCCGGGAGGACCATCTCCCAAGGCTAAATACTCCCTAGTGACCGATAGTGAACCAGTACCGTGAGGGAAAGGTGAAAAGCACCCCGGAAGGGGAGTGAAATAGATCCTGAAACCGTGTGCCTACAACTAGTCAGAGCCCGTTAATGGGTGATGGCGTGCCTTTTGTAGAATGAACCGGCGAGTTACGGTATCGTGCAAGGTTAAGCTGATAAGGCGGAGCCGCAGCGAAAGCGAGTCTGAATAGGGCGAGTGAGTACGATGCCGTAGACCCGAAACCGGGTGATCTACCCATGTCCAGGGTGAAGGTCGGGTAACACCGACTGGAGGCCCGAACCCACGCATGTTGAAAAATGCGGGGATGAGGTGTGGGTAGGGGTGAAATGCCAATCGAACTCGGAAATAGCTGGTTCTCCCCGAAATAGCTTTAGGGCTAGCCTCGAGTGATGAGTTTTGGAGGTAGAGCACTGATTGGACGAGGGGTCCCCACAGGATTACCGAATTCAGTCAAACTCCGAATGCCAAAAACTTTAACTCGGGAGTCAGACTGCGAGTGCTAAGATCCGTAGTCAAGAGGGAAACAGCCCAGACCATCAGCTAAGGTCCCAAAGTATACGTTAAGTGGAAAAGGATGTGGAGTTGCCCAGACAACCAGGATGTTGGCTTAGAAGCAGCCATCATTGAAAGAGTGCGTAATAGCTCACTGGTCGAGTGACTCTGCGCCGAAAATGTACCGGGGCTAAACGTATCACCGAAGCTATGGCAATTCCTTATGGAATTGGGTAGGGGAGCGTTCCAAGGACAGCGAAGCTAGATCGTGAGGACTAGTGGAGTGCTTGGAAGTGAGAATGCCGGTATGAGTAGCGAAAAGAGGGGTGAGAATCCCCTCCGTCGAAAGCCCAAGGTTTCCTGAGGAAGGCTCGTCCGCTCAGGGTCAGTCGGGACCTAAGCCGAGGCCGAAAGGCGTAGGCGATGGACAACAGGTTGATATTCCTGTACCACCCAGTATTTGTTTGAACGATGGGGGGACGCAGAAAGGTAGGGTGAGCGCGCCGCTGGCTGTGCGCGTCGAAGCATGCAAGGCTGGAACATAGGCAAATCCGTGTTCCGTTCGGCTGAGCTGTGACCGTGAAGGACCTTCGGGTCCGAAATCCCTGATCCTCCGCTGCCAAGAAAAGCCTCTAGTTAGAATACAGGTGCCCGTACCGCAAACCGACACAGGTAGGCGAGAAGAGAATTCTAAGACGCTCGGGAGAACTCTCGTTAAGGAACTCGGCAAAATGACCCCGTAACTTCGGGAGAAGGGGTGCTCTATTAAGGTGAATAGCCTGAGAGAGCCGCAGTGAATAGATCCAAGCGACTGTTTAGCAAAAACACAGGTCTCTGCCAAGCCGCAAGGCGAAGTATAGGGGCTGACACCTGCCCGGTGCTGGAAGGTTAAGAGGAGGGGTTATCCCGCAAGGGAGAAGCTCTGAATTGAAGCCCCAGTAAACGGCGGCCGTAACTATAACGGTCCTAAGGTAGCGAAATTCCTTGTCGGGTAAGTTCCGACCCGCACGAATGGTGCAACGACTTGGATACTGTCTCAACGAGAGACCCGGTGAAATTATAGTACCTGTGAAGATGCAGGTTACCCGCGACAGGACGGAAAGACCCCATGGAGCTTTACTGTAGCTTGATAGTGAGTGTTGGTACCATTTGTACAGGATAGGTAGGAGCCTTGGAAACCGGAGCGCTAGCTTCGGTGGAGGCGTTGGTGGGATACTACCCTGATGGTGCTGACATTCTAACCTCGACCCGTGATCCGGGTCAGGGACATTGTCAGGTGGGCAGTTTGACTGGGGCGGTCGCCTCCTAAACAGTAACGGAGGCGCCCAAAGGTTCCCTCAGAATGGTTGGAAATCATTCGTAGAGTGCAAAGGCATAAGGGAGCTTGACTGCGAGACCTACAAGTCGAGCAGGGACGAAAGTCGGGCTTAGTGATCCGGCGGTGCCGTATGGAAGGGCCGTCGCTCAACGGATAAAAGCTACCCTGGGGATAACAGGCTTATCTCCCCCAAGAGTCCACATCGACGGGGAGGTTTGGCACCTCGATGTCGGCTCGTCGCATCCTGGGGCTGAAGTAGGTCCCAAGGGTTGGGCTGTTCGCCCATTAAAGCGGCACGCGAGCTGGGTTCAGAACGTCGTGAGACAGTTCGGTCCCTATCCGTCGCGGGCGTAGGAAATTTGAGAGGAGCTGTCCTTAGTACGAGAGGACCGGGATGGACATACCGCTGGTGTACCAGTTGTTCCGCCAGGAGCATCGCTGGGTAGCTACGTATGGACGGGATAAGTGCTGAAAGCATCTAAGCATGAAGCCCCCCTCAAGATGAGATTTCCCATGGCGTAAGCCAGTAAGACCCCTTAGAGATGATGAGGTTGATAGGTCAGGAGTGGAAGTGTGGCGACACATGGAGCGGACTGATACTAATCGGTCGAGGGCTTATCCTAATTAATTCTTGAATTTGAGTGTGTTTCGGATTTAGTTTTGAAAGAATCAATGATTCTTTTTATATGTGCAAAGAGAAGCAAGGAGTTCGAGGACAAAAGTGCTTGAAAGAAGGAGCGTACTTGCGTACGTAACTGATTGAAAGACACGCATTGGACGAAGAAATCCGCCGCTTATCTGAAGCAGGTCCGGTGGCAATGGCAAAGAGGTCACACCCGTTCCCATGCCGAACACGGCCGTTAAGCTCTTTTGCGTCGATGGTAGTTGGGGGCTTCCCCCTGTGAGAGTAGAACGTTGCCGGGCTTTTTTTTTATATTTTTTCCTGTTCCACAGTAGCTCAGTGGTAGAGCTATCGGCTGTTAACCGATCGGTCGCAGGTTCGAATCCTGCCTGTGGAGCCATTTTTTTATGCTTCCATAGCTCAGCCGGTAGAGCACCACCATGGTAAGGTGGGGGTCAGCGGTTCAAGTCCGCTTGGAAGCTTTCGTATAAGTACTGGTACATTAAGGTTTCTCCGATGATGGAGAGGCTTATTTTTTTGTTTAAAAAGAGGTTTGCAAACAAATTGCAAACCTTTAGTTAGGTGAAGTTAAACAATTACTGACTCTTAATTTATTGAATAAATGTACGGCTTGTCTAAAATTTTTATTTTATCATTTTGTTTTAACTTATCTGGTTCAAATATTACTAAATTATAACTATCTGTTTTAGTACTGTTAAAAATTATCCCATCGTAATTATGACTTCTCGCACAATCAGCTACAAATCTTGGTACTAGATACTCTGGCTTCACGTGGGAATTCTTAATTTCTTGACTTACTGTTCCTTCATGAACCAACATATAATGAATAATAATGTACTTTAAACCTATATCTTCTTCGTAAAAGTTTATTCTTCTTAGATCGAGAATGTTGACAGCTTCCCTTATTTCAAATTTAACCATAGAACAAGAGCGATACCACTCTGGAACTACTTCTTTAAAAGCAGTTATTTCATCCTCTGCCATATATAAAAAGCTTTGACCAAAGTGATTGTATCTTCCTTCAAATACGTCAACCAGGTGGGAGGGAGGATGCCACATACCTTCTTCATCGAATGGCTTAAACTCTTCTAATTTCCTTGCCCTATAAAATGTTTTATTCTTAAGGTGATATTTGTATGCTTCTTTAAATCCTTCATTAATGGATTGCCCCAAGTTGTGATTTAAACCAAGCATGGGAAATTCTACAAGGTGATCATAAAAATCGTTTACATCTTTTTTAAGCCTGGTTAGTAATCGAACATACCATTGAGTAAAATATTCATAGTCTATTTCTTTAAAGAGCAATTTGTTTAACATAAATCCAACTTGGTCGTCTGTATAGATCTTTAAATTGGGGAGACCAAATTGTGCAGTTAATATAAAGTTATATGGCTGCTTAAAAGTGAAATTTTCCGATTGGTAACAATACTCCCTAATATTGTTGTCATCAAAGTTATTTCTAGATAGATCTATAGGAAAACTTCCGTGGCGCCATTTGTAATTCTTAACATCAGGTTCTTGATTTTCACTGCCATTAATTCTAAAAATGATAAAATCAAATATTGAAATAGGAGATATATTTACATAAATTTCTGAGACTTCAATTCTCCATTCATTTAAAAGTAAAAAGTTATCAAGGACTTTAAAATTTCGAATGTGACTGTTTTTTGTACCCCTCCACCACCAAATATAGTTCATTTTTTTTTCATTTTCCATCAACTTATCACTTAACTTTTTTAATAAAGTATATATATCGTTTATACTAGAGATAGTATAGGTTCTAGGTTCATCTCCAAAAATCTCTCTAATCAATTTACTAAAATGACGTCTTGTTTCCAACGTGTATTCATTATGTTGAATGTTCATTCTCTCCCCCGAAATTTTAAAATCTGAATAGAAAAAGCCTAAGGCTTTATTGTATATATATGTTAGCATATCTTTTTACATATAAAGTCACCTTAATTATAAAGCATGGAAAATACCATGCTCTTAGTCTTTTTTTTCCGAGTCATACAGCTTCTTACTAAACATCGCAATTGCTTCCCTCTGAATCGAAGGCAACAAATGATTATAAGTGTCTAACGTCGTTGTAATACTCGAATGTCCTAACCTTTCCGCCACAACCTTAACTGGAATTCCTTGCAATAGCATCAACGTAGCATGTGTATGTCGTAAATCGTGAAAGCGAATTGAGGGTACATTAGCATCCTCTTTAAGTTGATACCATTTTCGATTGAGGTTGCGAGGAGTTACATGTGTACCTAAGCTAGTACATACAATCAAATCATTATCTTTATATGCACGTCCAGCTCGTTCTTTCTCATATTCTACTCGTTCTTTACGTTTCTGTAATTCTGTAATTGTAACTCCATCTAAATCAATTGTGCGATTAAAACTAGCCTTTGTTTTTCCGTCTGAAGCCCCATATGGTGTATGCGTGACAACAGTGCGCAATAAACTATTCTCAAAGTCCACGTCTTTCCAACGAAGACCAAGCACCTCACTACGGCGCATGCCTGTCATAGCTGCTAAATGAAAAGCAATATATAAAGGATCAAGCTTACTAGAATTAAGAAACTGTAACAGTTGTTTTTCATCCCATACGTGAATCTCTTTTCGTTCAATTCGTGCAGTTTTTAAACCAGCTGCTACGTTCTTCCCAACGATTCCATCTTCTACAGCCTCCGACAAAGCAGAACTAATAACTGTATGAACTTTTTTAATAGTAGCGGGAGCTAATCCAAGGTCATTCTCTAAATAAGAAAAGAATGTCTTTAGATGGAGTCTATTAAGCTTTTCTAACTTGTAATTCCCAAGCTTAGGTATGATGTGGATACGAAGGTGGGTTTTATAAACTTGGAAGGTGGAGGCTTTTAATCTACTCCGTTTGTTTAAAATCCACTTTTCTAAATAAGCAGCGAAAGACTCTTTAGAGGGTTCAATAAAATTTCCCGTGTTAATCTCATTAAGTATACGGGGCATGTCTTTTTGTGCTGCTTTCTTTGTATCGTAGCCTGAAAACCACTTTTGACGTCTCTCGTTATTATGATCTCTCTCCAAATCTACAACGATTACATATTTATTTCCTCGTTTACGTATATGTCCTTTCATCTTAAGACCTCCGTTATCTGTTATTTACAGAGTTAAGTGCAGCACATCTTCTAAATCTGCAACTTGAATGACGAAATTATCAACCTCTGTTCGATCAACGCCGTGTAAATTCAAGCGATGTTCAACGTTAGTTAAGTTAATTCCAAACACATTCTCAGAGGTCGTTAAGAGTAAATCATCTATTAAAATGGTTACATTCATAGCATATGGATCAAACTCTTCTGCTGGATGCATGTTAAAAGGAGCCTGTACAGTTATTGTAAGAGTTTGTTCTTCCCAGTCGATAAATTGATCACGTACATTTAGAACGAGCCATATAGGGGCTTTATTGCCTTCATGATAGTCATAGTATACTTTGTAGGAAATCATTGTCTAGCCAGCTCCTTTTCTGTTTTTGAAGAAGTGCTTTTTCTACTAATGACTTTGCATGATGAGGAACGACTTTTTTAGCAACGGTTTTATAAGAATTGGGAACAGGTTGTTCTTGTATAACGTCATTAAATCTTTGTACAGATTCGGCACCTTGAATTCTTGCTTCAATTTGTTTTAAACGAGTTTCGGCCAACTCAATAGAAACATGAAATTCATTGGCTAAAATGGCGGCAAGATGATCAATTTGGTGACAATATTCCGAGACCATAAAGAATGGCATTGATGCATAAAGCTGAAACTGCTCTGCTTGTACCTCTTGCATCAATAGAAACTCCATTTGAGTTGATCCCAGTAATCAACTTTTTTGTGTTTATGGCTTTAACCTTTCTTGTAGGGCAAATCATTCGTATGGGATTTCCTCATGCGTTTGAACGAACCTTCGTGATGTGGTTAATTGGCTTACCACTAGCGCTGACAATTCTGGTGACGAAAATTAAACCTGAAGGCAAAAACATTTATTTATACTTTTGGGATGTAGCCAAATACTACGTCCAAATTAAACTCCCAAAAAAACGCTTTTGTAATGATCGAGAGGTTGAATGGATGAGTGATTCAACGATTCAATTTAAATCCTGTGTAAAGGTGGTGGCAAGAAAAAATGAGTACATTAAAAACACCAATGAAAACAATGAGGAACAATCTATTGTTAACGAGAGCGGGCGACGTGTGGGCGTATTACCGCATCAAGAGTCAGTCCATTCTCATGCAAAATAAAAAAGTGGTGAACAGCTATAAACGGAACTGGAAAGCTTTCTTTGAAGAATTAACAACGTATAAAGACTTCCATTTGATGATGTACCCACAGGAATATCGATTGGAAGAACGCTTTGCCGACTTGGAACAGGACTTGGCAGAAGACGCAAAACAAATGGCGGAATACTATACAGAAGAAACGGTGCGCTTGCTCAATCAACGCTTAGGCAAAGTGACAAAAAATGATTTTATTTTAGGAGTGAAGTTAAAGCAGAGTCTAGTGAACAGTGATGCTGAACTAAAGGAAAACATGATGTCGATGTTTTCAACGGCGACAGATACAATCGTAAATCTCTTAGGGTGGGAACAAAGCGTTTCCACCTCTTTCTTTCAACAATATGAAGAGGCAGAGGAGGCAACAGCAAGTTTACTGGCAATGGTCAATGGGATTCGTTTAACAGAAGACGAATTGATTTATGTGAATCGCTATAACTTTTTACGAGGCTTAGATCATCAAGTAGGGGAAGAAATTGAAAATGCGTCCGTTGACGCGATTACGAATACGTTAATTGATCCAACCTCTTCTGGTGTGTTGAAGCTTACAAGCGATGGATCAGAAGGGTACATGTCATTTGTTGTGATTGATGAATTTCGCCACAATATGGCTGAGAGTGAACTGTTTTATGAGGCACAAACACTGACTTTTCCAGTAGAAATTGAGATGAAAGTTCAGGTTGAAAGCAAATCAAAAACGAAAATGGATTTAAATTTAAAAAAGCAGCAGTTAAAAGAGTCAACGTTGGAACAAAACCGTGTTGGTGATCAAGAGGATTCTTCGGTGAGTGCGAGTGCGTATTTAGTCAGGCACTTGCAAGATGAAATTAAAAAAGATGATGTGGATATGTTGAACTGGTTAGCGGTGATTGTGGTACAAGGCGATACAAAAAAAGAATGCAAAAATCGAGCAAAGCTTGTCACACGACATATGAAATCAGCAGGGATAACATGCCGAATCCCAGTCGCTGACCAATTGCCTCTGTTCTATAAATTTCTACCTGGGGAACGTTTAGATGTGACAAACCGAAATTGGCTACAAAAAACCACTCAAGATGGCTTAGCTGAAGGACTTTTTGGCGTATCGGCAGATGTTGGTTCAAAAATTGGCTTCTTTATTGGTTGGATTGATCCATTTGTGAAGCATGCCGATTTACAAGGGGCGATATCAGCGAGTCGTTTCCCTGTTTTGTATCACATGTTCTTAGCCAACCAACAGCTAAAAGGGTCAAAGACACGCTCGCCCCATGTTCTAATTACGGGGGATACCGGCACAGGCAAATCATTTTTAGCGAAGCTCTTGTTTATCTATGTCAGCATGCTAAATGTAAAATCCTTGTACATTGACCCAAAGAAGGAATTGCGTAAGTGGATTGAAAAGGTGAAGCAAAACCCAAGGGTACAACAAGAGTACCCGCTATTTACACAGCATCTCGAAAAATTTCATTTTACAACGCTTGATGCAACGGATGAAGACAATTGGGGGGCGCTTGATCCAGTCGTGTTTCTGCCACCGATGCAAGCAAAGGAAATGGTGCAAGTGATTTTCGCACAAGTGTATGACTTTAAAGGTAAAGACGATGTTCATACTGCTTTTTTACGTGCAATCACCAATGTATTGGAACAAAAGCAAAACGGGGAGCAAGTAGGTTCACTAACAATCATTGAACAAATGCGAAACCATGAAGATTCCGCAGTCCAAAAGGCTGGGGATTTTTTGTATGAGGTTGTAGCGGATTCCATTATGAAATTATGTGTCCATGATGGTTCCAATCAGGCGCTTTCTTTAAACAAGCGTACTAGCATTGTCGAAATTGAAAACCTCGATTTACCAGAAGCGACTGATCCGATTGAGAGTTATACAAATTCCCAACTAAAATCAAGTGCCGTCATGTTTGCACTTGGGAAATTTTGTGAGCTATTTGGCATGAACAAGGAAGAACGCACAATGGAATTTATGGATGAAGCATGGGTGATCACATCCAGCCAACAAGGGAGAAAAGTTGAAAAACAAATGCGTCGCGTAGGGCGCAGCTACAACAATGCCCTTGTTTTCATTTCACAAAGTACGAAAGATGCATTGCGTGAAGAAGAGTCAGGGAACTTCGGTGTAGCGTTTGCGTTTGATGAACCGACAGAACGAAAAGAAGTGCTCAAATGGATGAATATGGAGCCAAGCGAAGAGAACGAAGACATGATGGAAAACATGTTTCAAGGTCAGTGTCTTTTTAAAGATTATTATGGCCGAACAGCGAAAATGAGCATTGAGTGTCTGTTTGATGAATGGTATGGCGCGTTAGAAACGGTCGAAACATCTTCAGTGGCAACGGCGGAAGAAAAGTATTTGTAGAAGGGAGGCAGAGGATGAAGTTAGCGATTTTAAATTCACTTGTGATTACGAACCAAGGTGTGTACAAAGCAGAAAAGATTACATTAATGGAAGCACGGAAAATGATGTTTGCCCATGAAACCAACTATGAAAGCTATGCTGGTCATGCATCCTCATCATTTTTTTTAGAAGAGCTTCTTGGCTTTCCTGTTTCGGTTAATCGCATTCGATTCAGGCAAGAAAAATACCAGCAAGCCCTTTGTTTTAAGCTATATGATCGCTACATGGAATACAAGAAGCTGACAGAAAAAGAACTACAAAGCGTGAATTATGATTTCTTTCTCTTAACGAGAATGGACTAGAAAGGAGAGGGAGAATGAGCTGGAAGCGAAAAGCCATCTGGATAAGCATAGGAGCAGCGCTAATCGCCCTGCTCTTTTTTGGTTCCCAAACGTTAGTCTACGCAGATGACCAAGAAAACATGACCGAACCAAAGGTAGAAGAGAAAGGCGGCGTAGAACTATCCATTAAACGTTACCCCATATCGAGATACGTAGCTAACAATGAAGATGCTGATGGGCGGATTAAAGGTGCATTTGTGGGCTTTACGAATGTCGTATTTTCTCTAGCTGGTAACGTTGTACTGGTTGTCGATACAGCAATGGATAAATTGTATTCGCTAGAACCAATCGATGAATTTGCGGATACGTTAACAATAATTTCAACTACCGTATATGATACGTTGAAAGAACACTTTGGAGAGTTGCTTTTTGTATTTGCGGTAGGCTACATTGTCTATTTGTTTATTGCGAAGGGTAGCGTTCAAGAAGCGTTAAGGCGCTCCGTTTTATTCTTCTTGGTGCTTGTTATAGGTGGCTATTGGATGCTCAATGCTGGCTATTTCATGAAGTCATTAAATGCGTTGTCAGTAGAAGCGCAAGGCTACATGCTTGAAGCAGGAAATGGATTAATTAATGTGGCTGAAGGCGAAGGCGTTTATGCCGACACGAGTCAAATTGATCCTGAGAACAAAATGGATGGAACGATCGCAATTATGAGAAATGTTTATTTCGATCTAGCCATGAAAAAGCCATATCTCATTGTAAATTACGGCACGACAAGTGAGAACACTATTAATGAGAACGATCATGCTGATCCAGAAGACGTTCCAGGAGGAAGCAATTTCAACAGAGTAGATCGCATGCTGGCATTTCAGTTAACGAGTGATGGCGAAAAAGATAGGCAGAGGTATATAAATGGTGAAATTGACGAGTACAACAATGAAAATATGGGTGGAGGAAATGTCTTTCAACAAATGGGGCAGTCCCTTATCGCTTTATTTGGTTCAATTCTGCTCGGTATACCATTCTTGCTACTAGCATTACTAAATTTCCTCTTGCAGCTTATCGCGTTGGCACTTGCTTTTTTTATCCCATTTTCGTTCATCATGTCGTACATTCCTCAATTGGCATATTCAGGTTTTGTAAGCATCGGCAAGCTGTTAAGTGTGTTCGTTTTAAAAGCAATGCTTGGTATACTTGTGTTGTTTGTCTATGTGCTTTGTTTCATCGTCGATGCGGTCTTGCCACCAGAAGGGTTTGCGATGTATTTAGTCAATCTGACTGTGTTAATTGCCGTATTGCTTTTAATGATCTGGAAACGCGATGCGTTAATTAAAATGGTGACAGCTGGGAAAGTTACGTCGGTTGATAACAACATGCTTAATCAAGTACGGAATGAAATGGTCAATCCGGCTGTTAACGCAATAAAACCACGTCCAGCAGGTTTACGGGAATCGCCTATTCAACAAACCGAGCATCAAGCGCCACCTAAAAGTGAGCGTACGAGTGTGAAAGAAGGTCGAAACGAGGCGCAACTAGCAGAAGCGCGAACACCACAGACAGATAGAAAACAAGAAAGTCCGTCTTCGGCTGTAGCACACCATGACCAAATGAAGCGTGCTGAACGGACATCTCAACAAAAACGTGAAGAAAAGAAAGCAGAGAAGCAGAAGAAGAAAACGGAAAAACAAACGTCTAAACAAGAGCAAAAAGAACAGAAGCAACCAAGAGAAGATTTAAGCCCAGTTGCGGCTCATCAAAAAGAAGAACGCCATGCGCCAAGACAAGAAATTAATCAAAGAGAACACGAACGAACGAAGCAACCACAGCCGCGTGATACTCAGGAACAATCCAATCGTACGTCTATCAAACAAGGTGATGTGACGTACTTAGACGATCATCGAGCGTTGCGTTCGGTAGAGAAATCAGAGAGAGACAATCAGTTGCGTCAAACAAAAGGTGAAAATTCCGCTAATCAACGAACGGAACAAAAACCTTCACAAAACGAACCTCAATGGATTCAAAACAAAGAGAATCAAGCGGTTCAACCAAATAAAAGGCTCAATGAACGCCATGATCAACCAAAGACAGAATCTATCAGAACCGCACAACACAATGAAAAAAGAGAATTAGAAGCGATTGAAAAAGAAGAAGATCGACACACACGTAGAGCAAAGGGAGCGTCTAAATAGACGTTCCTTTTTGTCGTGAAGAGGGAGGCTGTGACATGAAAAAGATAGGCTGTGGGTTGTTTCTTGCTGCCGTGCCATTTTTATTTGTGGCAATGATCCTCATGGGTGTTGTCATGGTAATTACAGGGGAAAGCAACACGACAGGGAGCGATGCCCAATCAGAGATTGAAAGCGACATGGATTCAGAGTATACATTTAGTGGCGTCAGCCCAGAGATTGAACGCTATCGCTCATACTTTGAACGCTATACAAAAGAGAACGGTATTGAAGACCATATCGAAATTTTAATGGCGATGACGATGCAAGAAAGCGGTGGAAGACTTGCCGATGTCATGCAATCATCTGAATCACTTGGACTTCCTGTTAATACAATCACCGATCCAGAGCTATCCATTAAACAAGGTGTGAGCTACTTTGCCAGTGTACTAGAAACGGCTGGTGGAGATATAGAGTTAGCCTTACAAAGCTATAACATGGGACATGGTTTTATTGACTATGTGAATGAACATAACAACGGCAACTATAGTAAAGAACTAGCACAACAGTTTTCCAATCATATGAAAGATCGCTTGGGATGGGATGTCTATGGAGACCCAAATTACGTGGATAACGTCATGCGCTATTTAGATAAAAACGAGCCAGATTACGCATTAGGCGATGCAGATTGGGCATTGCCATTAAAAGATATTCGCATCACAAGCGAATTTGGATGGCGAACACATCCCGTGACGGGACAAAGAGACACGTTTCATGGAGGGCTCGACTTTGCTTGTACACCGGCAGACTCCATTTTAAGTGTGGCAGACGGAAAAGTAGTCGAAGCAAGGCATGGCAATGTTGGCTATGGCAATTACGTCACTGTGCAACACGCACAAAACGAGTTTTCTCGTTATGCTCACTTATCGTCTATAAGTGTTTCGAAGGGTGAGGAAGTTGATCAAGGAGATTCCCTAGGTAAATGCGGCACAACAGGTTCGAGTACGGGCAACCACCTTCATTTGGAACACATGACCGAGCTTGGTCAAACACATCTAGATAAGATCGATCCAAAAGAGACGTTGGGACTTTAGCCAGAAAGGACGGTTTGCATGCAAAAGAAACTAATAGTGGTAATTGTATTGTTAATTGGAACAATGCTGTTTTTCATCTTTCAAAACAGCAGCTTAAAAAACGAGAACCTAACATTGATGGAGCAGAACAAACAGCTTAAAAGTGAAGATGTTAATGAAGCTGATACAAATGAACAGGTGAAGGATGTAGCTAATGATTTTATCAATGGCTATTTCAACTATCAAGACAAACCAGCAAAGCAAGAAGTAGAAAGCTATGCCACAAATGAAGTCTTGAAACAGTTGCAGTTTGACGATGCAGAGGGATTGGAAGAAGTTTACGGCGATACTGATATAAAAAAGGTTCAGTCCAGCGTGGAAAACCTAAGTCTCTTTGAAGGGCAATCATTAGATGATCGTGTGGAGCTTGTTGCTTTGTTTGATAACCAAATTGAAGTGAATGATTTATCAAGTGTAGCAATGACCATAATGACGTTAGAAATGATAGTAGAAGAGGATCAATGGAAGGTTACCAACTTCACTTTTACACAGCAATAGAAGTTGGTTGGGAAAATCTATGATTCTCTTAGAATTTGAGTGGATAGATGTTAGGATGAACCAAAATCAAAGGAGGATAAGGGAAATGAAAAAGAGCTTGTTAAGTGTGGGTGTTTTAATAGTTTTGTTGTTAGCAGCTTGTGGTGGAAGTGAATTTGATGATGAGATTGAAGAGGTTATTGACTTATATAAGAATGATGATAGCGCAATGATGTGGATGGATGAAGAACAGATCACTCGCGATAATGCTGATATTAGTGTGTATGAAGGAGGTCGGTATATCAAGATTGGCTTTTTTGATTTAGAGGATGAGGATAAGACCGTTCGTCATGAGTTTTATGAGAGGAGTGGAGATAGTTATGAATGGTTACCGAGGATGAATCAAACGGATGATCGGTTGGGTTTAGCGGATAGGAAGCCAGATTATCAGGAGTAGATCGAGAATTCCTATAGGTGTTTATATAAAGTAATTTATTTACAGGTATTTAAGAATTATTATAGAATTAGTAACAAACGACTAGATCTATTGTCAGGTATATACTCTGGAAATGAAAAGCTTTAAAAAGTTTATACAGGGAGAATTTATATGGTAGATACTATCAACAGAGATAATGGAGATAAATCAAAAGGGTTTAGGCTACAAAGACTAAGAGCAATAAGCTTGTTACTAGATAAAATGGATTTAAATGATGATAAAGTACATGTATTTGCATCTACTGAATACTTGGATGATGTATACATAAGAACTGTATCGCCTCAAGGTCTAATCATTAATACTGAAGGAGACAAAAATTACGATCCAAACAGTAAGTTCTCTTTTATGTCTAAAGAGGTAACAAATAGTCTGATTATATTCTTAGATAATTGGCTTAATTGTGATATGAGTGAGTCAATGTACTATTGCTTTTACACTAATATCAACTATACAAATGAAAGAAATTCTAAACTACTTGAAAAATTAAAGATTAAACTACCGCAAAAACCAATGCTAGATTACTTAATTATTGGTGAATATGATGAGGTAATTGATTGTATAAAAAAAAGGTTACTTTATGAGTATGAAGAACAATATAAGGGGAAAAAAGGTCAAGGTTATATAGAGATACTTCAAAAATTCGAATCTGAAGATTGGAGAAAATTTCTTGATCGGATAAATTGGAAATTTGGCCAATACGACGATAAAGACTTGGAAAGGAAGTTAATAAAGAAAATAAAAGAAAGATCTTTTTTGAATTATATAGATGTTTTAAACAAAGAAGATTATGTAATTGATTTACTTGAGAATGTATTCTCGAAAAAAGAGCAACTGCCTGATGCAATGTCAAAACACGTGACATCTGAGCAGGTAGAAAATATTTTCTTAAGGTTATCTAGAGATGCTGTAATTAAAGAGGAGGATCCAGTGTATGCTATTTGGAATGATCTTGATCAACCTACTGATAATAGAGGTCTAGAAGAGAAATTTCAACAGGCTAATGAAAGTTATAAAAAAAGAAAGATAGGTTTAAAGGCAAGGGATGTAGCAGCAATAAAAGAAGAGTACAGAGGATTAACAGATATTGAGAAAGGCTCTTTTAGATATAGAATATTTGAAGCTTGTCAGAGGAAGCTTAATGTTTTGCTTGATAGAGAAGAAACCAGTGTAGATATTGACATTTGGTTGGAGGATTTGTTTGAGGCAGCAAAAAAACATTTAGAAGACAAGTCGAAAGATTATTCATACCCTATTAAAAGCGATGATGCTATTAAAGGTGCAATCTTAGAATTAATTGATAGTTGTTTTTTATCATTTGATGAGAAGGGTTTTTATAATGGAAACGTATAACGAGAAAATTAAAAAAAGAATAATGTTTAGCAAAGACAGCGACTATTATTTTATTACTTATAATTCATTGTTGATATTGGATAATTTAAAGTGCTATGAGAATAAATCAAATTTTTGTGATTATAGAAAGCTTATATTTATTTTACCCTTCATTTCTGAGAAAAATCTCTTAAAATTAGCGATAAAACAAACACCGTTAAGGAATGAAGAATTGAGAATTCTTGAAGATATTTATATTAACGCAAAATTACGTGAACCGCTATTAAAGTCGATTCTATTTAGTATGGAAAAAAAAGGTCTAATTATACTAGAAAAAAATAAAAGTCGAAAAAGTATAGATGTAAGGTTGAGAACTAATGTATTGTCAGAGAATTATTTAAACTCCAGCCTTTTTAATATAGAAACAAATAATTTAAATAACTTTAAGTCTAAATATAAAAGGTTAAATGTAATTAATTTAGAGAGTCTTATTGATAAACTTTTCAAGAAAAACGGGGTGATGATTTGGGATATTTAGAAATTAAAAAATTATACTACAAGGGTGATAATTATTACTATGAATCGCCACTTTTAAAAAAAGGGCTTAATATTATAGAAGGTGAGAATGGTTCAGGTAAGAGTACATTCTCAAATCTTATTAGTTATGGTCTTGGAAATTATGTAAGAGAGTTTGATGATAGAGAGAGGAAAAAACATACTGAAATTGTTGGAGACACTAATAACTACGTATATATACTTCTCAATATAAATCAAACAAGTTATAAATTAAAAAGGTTTTTCAATGTAGATGTTCATAAAATATTTGTTGATGAAGATGGAGAAATACAGGATTATTTAATACATAGACCAAATAGCGACGTAACAATCTTTTCTGATTGGTTATTAAAAAAATTAGGAATTCCTGTTATCGATTTTTTTCAAGGAACTACTAAATCAAAGCTTAATTTCTCAGACTTATTTAGGCTCATTTATTATGATCAAAAAACAGTAGCTGAAAAGATCTATAAAGACTCTAGAAGTGATGGTAATTTTGTATCAGATTCAGAATTTATGAGAAAAGTGATATTTCAAATGTTAACTGGACATGAGTTTTCAGAGTATTACAAGCTTATAGGAAAGATAAATAATGAAAAAAGGTTAAAGAATATCTTAAAAGCAAAAGAAGAAGGGTTTATAGATGTAGCTAGTGAGCTCGGCTTTTATGATTTAAAAGATAGTTCTGCAGAAATTATTAAAAAAGAAATAGACTCGAAACAGTTACAACTAAAGAGGTTAGAAATTTATGAAACAGCATTACTCACTCCTAAAAAGGAACCCATTGATAGCTTAAATAAAGTCAAAAATATAAAAAAAGAAATGATAGATGCTGAAGTTGAAATTGAAGGTCTTAGAGAAAGGAAAAATAGACTCTTTAAAGAAATTAATAATATTAAAAATTTAATTGAAAATACAATATTAGAGGTCACACATATAAAAAAAATAATTTTAACCCATGAGGAACTTAGTTTGTTTTCACCTGATACTTGTCCTTACTGTTTGAATAAAGTAGTAAGAGAAGAAAGTCACTGTATATGTGGTCAAAAAGTGTCGGAAAATGAATATGAAAAATTTTTCTATTCTACTGATGAATATTTAGGTATCTTAAAATCAAAACAAAAATCTGTAGAGACATTAAAAATTGCGATAAAATCATGTAACGAGGAAATAACGGATGTCGATTCTAATTTGCAACAATTGAATAAAGAAAAAAAGATGAAAATGGATTTAATAAAAGAAGCGAAAAAAGACATAGATAGAGGCACTAATATTGTCGATATTAAGCAGAGTGTAAATAAAAAAAATGTACTTAGAGAAGAAATTGTTGCTTCAGAGCAACATTATAAAATTAAGAAAAATTACGATTCAATAGCAAAACAATACTCATTAAAAGAAGAAACCTTAAGCGATCTAAATCGTGAAATGAATGAAAGAAAAGCAGCTGCTCAAGAAGAAATAAAGGAAAAAGTAATAGAATTTAATGAAATATACAGTTCTTTGTTAATGGGAGTCCAGATAGATATTAGAAAAGCAAAAATAGATAAGGATAATTATATGCCTGTTATAAATGAGGGACAGTACAAAGAAGCAAGTGTGGACGTGCCAGTTCGCTTAATGTACTTTTTAACCTTACTTAAGATGTCAATTAAAGATGATAGTATACCTTTTCCGAGATTCTTGCTAATTGATACCCCAGAGAGTTTAGGGATTGATCAAGAAAATTTAGAAAAAGCAATATCACAATTTCCAATTGAGGAGAACAAGTTTCAAGTAATCCTAACTACTGGGATTAGTAAGTACCCTGATGAATTTTCTTTATATAAAAAAGGAGAATCTTTAACGAAGCAGAGCAAACTATTAAAGAAAAAGTGAGACTAAGAGAACTATGGAGGTGCTTATCTTATACAGATAAGCACCTCTAGTTAAATTTTCCGAGGAGGGATTGCTTACATTGTTAAATAGTTTTCTGGGTTGGAAGGGGCCGATCCAATTAGCCCTATTATTGATGTTTTGTATTATTCTTCAGCTAAAGTCCTCGCTACTTTAATACAATGTTTCACAAAGTTAGTAAAATAGTTGTTTGAATGCGTAGTTTCGATTTACTGCACAGCAAAATGATTTGTTGTTCTTGCGTTTTAATTCCTTGTATTGTAGTGAAAGTCGAATTTAAACAGCCTTCTTATTTTATAAACGGTTAAATGAAATATCTTAATGTAGTCTTATTTGTCTTTTCTTCGATAGTTTTCATGATAATAAACACGGAGATTTTGTTCTATATCCTCTCGTTCCAGTGGCTCCCCTTCTTTCCAATCGACTATAATGTAGTCTTCCCATTCGGAATATTCTTTACGTGTATGTTCATTTAGCAACTCTTGATTATAAGTTTCTTGATGTTCTATCATACTATCATCTGGTTCCCAATTTTCGTGTTGAATGATTTCAAATAAATCTGCTCCAAATTCATTCCTTTTAAAACGAATTCCTGTACCTATAAAGGGTTTACCCTCTCTAATCTCACCTGTGAACTCCTTTATTTTCTCCCTAGAAAAATTATAGTTCCTGACTGTTCCATTCCAAGGCTGACCATTTCTAAATTCCCCAACAAACCTTTTCTGTCCCCCTATTAAATAGAGTACCTTTGAATCGTTCACCTTGATTAAATAATCCCTTAAATAATACTTTTCCCTGATCCGTGTAGCTAGTACCTTTGCCTTCTCTTAGTTCATTCTCTACATTTCCAGTGAAAGATAAGACCCCATTAGAATGGAAAAAAGTTGTAATACCTTTAGGTATTACACCATTCTTAAACTGACCTTTAAAATAATAGCCTTCCTCACTTTTACCGTGTGAATCGATTAGATGTCCTTCTATTATTTTTCTTTCAGGTCCGGTAGTTTCGTATTTAATCAAATAATTTATCGACACATTATCAGAATAACCATAAACTTTACCTGTCCTAAATAACCCATGTGTAAAGTGGCCGTCCGCCTTTACATTTCCATTGGTGAGGACGAGGGTAAATCAGTTAGCGTAAATAGAAAAAGACCCTGCTTTTGCAGGGTTAAATTTTCAATCCTTTTTTAAAAAGAAATTTGGCAGCGTTATTAAGTACACTGTTCTCTAATTCTTGCATGTTGTCCATAAAATAATTAAAAGTTTCTTTTTTTATTTCTAAATCAATGTGATTAACAATCTTAAAGCTAGAGGTTTCAAATCTTCCGTTAACAACTTTTCCTTCGATAAAACGGTTAGGGGCATGACCGTTAGAGGCGAGTAAGTCAAATAGCAAACGACCCGAAAAATCTCCTAAATCGTTTTCAATTTCCTTTAAATCGTCCAAAGGATTATTATAACTAGTTGAAATAACAAGGTAAGGATACTTATTTTTTCCGTCATCAGTATTAATGATGTTAAACGTATCCATTGTTTCACCCCTTATTTGAGTAACGTTCACTTTTAAGCTCCTTTTGCTTCTTGCTCAATATATGTTGAACAGCTAAGATATGTGCTTTCGATAAGATTTAATGTATCTAGTATCAATGTATCTGCAATTCTTTTGTCTGTTATAGTCCCTGTGCTTACAATATTTACGCTAACGTGAGAGTATGTATGTCTATTATTGTTATAGTGGGTATAACATTTTTCTATAGCTTGAACGATAAACATTTTTTCAGGATCTAATTGGCTTACGATATTATTGTGTACAACATGTTTCTTCTTAATGTTGTCAAAAGAAATTTTATCTTTACTAAATCCAAACTTGTCAATTGTGACTCCGATTTGTTTGAAGAGAAGTTTTAAATATCCCTCTAAACCTCTAAAAGCCGGGATCGTTGTGGAACTATATTCAGGCATAGGAATATTTACACTTCTGTAAATTACAGAAGAAGCAAGTATGTTGACTAAATGCGTGCCTAAAAAATCACGTGAATTAACTAAAATTGATGAAATGTCGTCATCTACTACCTGATCATCAATTGGAACTTCAAAAAATTCGGATTGAGTTGAAATAACTCCGTCAAAATCAATGGCGTTCAATTCGCTTAATAAAGACATAACTTCAGCATGCAATAACCATGGCTTACCTTGTACTTGTAATGTGTTATTACTATGGAGTGTTAATGTGATTTTATCACTCTTTTTTTCGTTTTCAAACTTATATTGCTTAGTTAGATGGTTACCCTTCTTTTCGAAATTAACGTTATCGATTTCAGATATATATTCAATTAATAAATCAAAATATCCTTCATTATGGGGATCGAAGTTTTTAATTTGGAAAGATCGGTTCTTTTGTAACGGTTGAGCGCTTTCTTTTATGTGCCAAGCTAATTCTTCAGAGATCTCTGTATTAAAATCATCATCTGACTTTACGGTAATGCCGTTTTTGGAATCCCAAATGTCAACTAGCCTATATTCCTGTCCAGATGTATTACTAATTATACATCGGTGATGAACTCCTGATAGGTTAATAAATCGCAATGAGTGTCCGTTGCATTTTGAATTGTTAGAGCAGAACTCCTCAATGATGTATTTAACATTTGAGTATTGAATTTTAAGACTTTTGTATGTGGGCATGATACTTCCTCCTACGAGAATCATTGTATTAGCGTATTTTACCACAACAACAGAAAAAATTGGTGAAATTTGGATGATATTGAGATTAATTCTCCCGGGAAGTTTCATTCGGCAGGAATTATTGTTTTCCGTGGCGTAGATAAAAAGAAAAGGAGGCCTGCCATGAACCCCACCCGCAATTCCCTCGCTTACTATTGCTGCTCCACATTCACCATCATCTCATCATGAAACACAACGTGCCCCCACACATTCAATCATCCTACGCGGAAACCATCCATTATGTCATTTCGTTTTATCCCAACCTCATTGATCAACTACAAAAAAGCATACCCATTCGTAACCGAGTATGCCATTTCATACCTGTTTCAAGTAAAGAGATGCAATCGCTTGAAAAACTCACTAAATCTCTTCAGATTAACCAATTCATAAAAGTAGGTATATGAAGATACCCCTTGCTTGTCTTATGCCTGTATCTAATCTTACACGGTAACGGCGATTCCAAATGCACATCTTCGCTCACGTTTTGCCTCTTAGCGATTTCATAAAACTCCCTACGCGGCTTAAAAGCCATATGCTCCATGACACCCCATAACTCACCGTCAAAGCTTTCTAACAGCAGTCCAAATTCACTCTTACGATAACCTGTGATAAGTCCATCAGTATATTGATAGTTAATCACTTTAAGCCAGTCTGATGATCGTTTGTTTACCTTGTAAGTGGAGGCAGGGTCTTTGGATGGAGAACACATCCCGTTACAGGAGAAAGGAATACGTTTCATGGAGGGCTCGACTTTGGCTGTACACCAGCAGATTCTATTTTAAGTGTGGCAGATGGAAAAGTAGTCGAAGCAAGGCATGGCAATGTTGGCTATGGCAATTACGTCACTGTGCAACACGCACAAAACGAGTTTTCGCGTTATGCGCACTTATCGTCTATAGGTGTTTCGAACGGTGAAGAAGTTGATCAAGGGGATTCCCTAGGTAAATGTGGCACAACAGGTTCTAGTACGGGCAACCATCTTCATTTGGAACATATGACTGAACTTGGTCAGGCACACCCAGATAAGATTGACCAAAAAGAGACATTGGGACTTTAACAAGAAAGGACGGTATACATGCAAAAGAAATTAATAGCCGTAATTGTATTGTTGCTAGGAACGATGATGTTTTTCATCTTTCAAAATAGTAGCTTGAAAAACGAGAATCTAACATTGGCGGAGCAATACGAACAGCTTAAAAACGAAGACGTTAATAAAGCAGATACAAATGAACATGCGAATGAGGCAGCTGGAAAGTTTATCAATGGCTATTTTAATTATGAAGATAATCCTGCGAAGCAAGAAGTAGAAAGCTATGCCACAAAGGAAGCCTTGGAATAATTACAGTTTGACGATGCAGAGGGATTAGATGAAGTTTATGGTAATACCGATATAGTAAAGATTCAATCCAGCGTGGAAAGCCTAAGTCTCTATGAAGGGCAATCATTAGATGATCGTGTGGAGCTTGTTGCTTTGTTTGATAACCGAATTGAAGTGAATGAAGTATTAAGTGTAGCAATGACCATAATGACGTTAGAAATGATAGTAGAAGAGGAACAATGGAAGGTTGCCGATTTTACTTTTCAGCAACAATAGGAAGTTGATTGGGTAAATCTATGATTCTCTAAGAATTAATGGCGTTAGGTTAAAACCAAATTAAAAGGGGATGAGGAAATTGAAAAAGAGCGTATTAAGTGTTGTTGCTATATTGGGTTTGTTGTTAGCGGCTTGTGGTGGAAGTGAATATGACGCAGAGATCGAAGAGGTTATTGACTTATATAAGAATGATGATACTGCTATGATATGGATGGACGAAGAACAAATTACTCGTGAAAATGCTGATATCAGTGTCTATGAAGAAGGACGTTATATTAAAATTGGCTTCTTTGATTTAGAAGATGAGGATAAGAATGTTCGTTTTGAATTTTATGAGAGAAGCAGGGATACGTATGAATGGCTGCCTAGAATGAATCAAACAGATGATAGACTAGGGTTGGCGGATAGGGAGCCGGATTATCAAGAGTGGCAGGGGAAGGAGGAGTGACCCTCCTTCTTGCTAGTTGTTAATTAACCATAGAGAATTAATTTCACCTTTAACCTAATCCCATCTCTTTTAATTTCTTTTTTAAGGTTGGTTTTGTAATCGTATCTTGATAATGCCATTCTAATAATGTGACGCCATTTTCCTTACAAAGATTTCTCTTCTTTTCATCTAGCTGTTTTCTTCTTTCTAGTCCTTTTTCTCCACCAAAAAATTCAACTTGTTCATAATGTTGAACCCCTTGATACTCAATTCCTAATTTCAATGAAGGCACATAAATATCTAAGCTTTGAGGAGCTAACCATAAAGGCATGTGTTGAAATATAGTATCTGAATAATTCAAATAAACCAAGTCGAATAGTTGCTTTTCAGATTTCCACTTGACTGGTACTTCGTTTTTGGCTATTAACTGGCTATAAATTAGGTTTAGGGAAACAAATACGTTGATTTTTAGTGGAACACAAATCTGCAATGTACAAAATGTCTACTCCAAAAATCCTATATGCAGCCATTTCATTTCCCATACCAGACTCTCATAAGGAGTGGAAAAACAAATTAGCCTCTATTACCTGTTCCCGCTTAAAAATTGCTACAGTATTAATGGAACTATCGTCTTCATAAACGTTTGAAAGAACGACAGTTCTATGTGCTCTTTTGGCTAACTCTTTTGCTAAATAATAACTTTTTGTGGGTGCATAACTAAAAAAGAATATAAATTCGTCATTAGAAATTATTTCTGAAATTTCTTTTACAATAGATGTTAAAATTTCAGGTTTATCGAATTTTTTTAAAGTCCTAATTTTTCTCTTTGTATTACGTGCACTGCTATCTTCCTCGCGCTGATTAAGCCAGAGAAATTTTTCATATCCTTTATCAATAAATTCAGACCTTAAATTATCATAATTCGGTTTTTTCTTTCGATTCTTATAGAAATTTTTAACGTAATCATCAAAACTCATTGTTTCACCTCAAAGTTATAAATCTCTCTCTTTTTTATAATATTATACTATTATAGATCATAAGACCGATTTGAAATGACTGTATCTCGAGACAACTTCTTGGTTATAGAAAAGCAAATATAACCTACAATGGCAAAGTTACTTATTTTATATATGGAAAATCAATTAAGTTAATAAATCGTAAAATTATATTTTTAATAGGTTAAAATGAGTGGGAATTAGTAGCACAATAAATAGTTTCTTCTATAAAAATGCGGTTGCAAGCCAAATTTCTAACAAACCAATCACAAAAAGACGGAATTAATGAGATCGAACGGGGAGAGGAACACCAACAATCCTGTATTCATGGGCTTTTCGGAAAAGTGAAGCTTGTGTATCACCCCTGATACAGAAATGGCAATATATTTACTGAAATGGGTTGGAGCAACTTATAACGCAAGATTCACCAGAGAATAGGATCTAACTAATGTTTGCTAACTTCATGCAGGAAAAATATCATCTAAACGTTTAATATTAATCTATTAATTTCCATTGTGTAATGCTTTTGGACGTGATGAGGATGAGAATATGATTACACTAAGGATAGTGTTTTAGATTAAGAAAGTGAGATAGCTTTTCTCGGTAAGTTATGATTAGTAATTCAGAAATAATATTAATGAGAGTCTGGGCATAAGTTAAGGCAAGATGGATAAGCACCTAGTAATTCAAAGCAAAGTGGGAGAAGAAATATAAAGGACTAGTGAAAACTAGTCTTTTTTGTTTGAAAGCTAGTCCAAACTTCCCTATTTGCTTTGGTCAATTATAGTTTAAAATGTTTTTCATTACGCTTACCATTTAAAAAGCATGTTAGAATAAACTAGGTAAGCATATTTAAATTAGATATTATGAGAAGTTAGTGAAGAATTATTTTAGATACAATAAATCAATATTAGCAAGAGATGAGGAAATAGCACATGGCAACTTTACATAAGAAATTATTTAGCGCAGCTGATAATCTGCGCAGCAAGATGGATGCATCTGAATACAAAAACTACTTACTCGGACTTATATTCTATAAATACCTATCTGACCGCTTACTTGAAAAGGTGGTAGAAGTAGCCGATGAATCGCTTGATGAATACGACACACAAGAAAAACAAGCGATCCTCTACAATTCCCTCCTAAATGACGATGAAGTAAGTGAAGACTTAAAAGAAACATTACATGATACGTTAGGCTACGTAATGAAGCCAGAATACCTTTTCAATGAACTAACGAGACAAGCAAAGCAAAACCTGTTTCAGCTTCACCATCTAGAAAATGGATTCAGTGAGCTGTCGTCCGCTTACACTCAATTTAATGGCTTATTTGATGACGTTGATTTGCGTTCGAAGAAGCTAGGATCGGACGACCAGCAACGTAACGTTACAATCACAGAAGTATTGAAGAAGTTAAACGATGTTGATGTTATTGGTCATAATGGTGATGTTATTGGCGATGCATACGAATATCTCATTAGTCAATTCGCTTCTGAAGCGGGAAAAAAAGCGGGCGAGTTTTACACGCCACATGAAGTATCACTAATGATGGCGCGAATTGTTGCGATAGGGCAAGAAGAAAAACGTTTATTTAGTGTTTATGACCCAACAATGGGCTCAGGCTCTCTGATGTTAAACGTCCGGAACTATATCGACTACCCTGATAATGTTAAGTACCATGGTCAAGAGATGAATACAACGACGTTTAATCTAGCAAAAATGAACTTGTTGCTTCATGGAGTCAATAATGAAGATATGAACTTACGAAATGCGGATACGTTAAATAAAGATTGGCCATCCGATGAACCGTATACGTTTGACTCGGTTTTAATGAATCCTCCATACTCCGCAAAATGGTCGGCGGCAGACACGTTCTTAGATGACTCACGTTTTAACCGTTTTGGAAAACTAGCACCTAAATCAAAAGCTGATTTTGCCTTTCTTTTACACGGCTTGTATCATTTAAAAGACTCAGGAACAATGGCCATTGTTTTGCCTCACGGCGTCTTATTCCGTGGTGCAGCAGAAGGTGTGATTCGGAAGAAATTGCTTGAAGACGGAATCATCGATGCCGTCATTGGGTTGCCTGGAAACCTATTTTATGGGACAAACATTGCAACAACAGTCATTATCCTTAAGAAAAACCGCAACAAGCGTGACGTCTTATTCATTGATGCAAGTAAGACGTTTATTAAAGGGAAGAATCAGAACAAGTTAGATAATGAACACATTGACCAAATCGTTGACACGTACCAAAAACGAAAAACTATAGAAAAGTATGCGCACCTCGCTTCGTTTGAAGAAATTGAAGGCAATGATTTTAACTTAAACATTCCACGTTATGTCGATACGTTTGAAGAAGAAGAACCTGTTGATATGGCAAGCATCGGTGCATCAATTAAAGACATCCGAAAAGAAAAAGAAGAGCTTGAGTCTAGCTTATATGACGCGATTTCATCCATGCAGTTTGATGAGAAAGACGCAGACTGGATTAAAGGAGCATTAGAGGTGTTTAATCGTGGAAAGTAAGCGAGTGCCGGAAGTTAGGTTTGCGGGGTTTCGAGGGGAGTGGGAAGAGAATCCTATAGGTGACATTGTAACTGAAATAATTAGACCATTTAAAATGAGTAATAATGATACCTATGAACTCGTAACAGTTAAAAGGAGAAACGGTGGTGTTGTGTCAAGAGGTTTATTTAAAGGCTCTGAAGTACTAGTTAAAACTCAATTTTTAATATGTGAGGGCGATTTTCTTATATCTAAAAGACAAATAGTGCATGGTGCGAGTGCGACTGTACCCAAAACTTTAGATGGGTCAATCGTATCTAATGAATATCTAGTTTTAAATGGTACTGATAAATTAAATATAAAATTCTTATCATTAATTTCAGAGCTGCCACTTATGTACAACCATTATTATTTAAGCTCTTATGGTGTTGATAAAGAGAAGTTGGTATTTAATGT